>CANCQX010000022.1 GCA_947380375.1 Flavobacteriales bacterium | reverse complement strand
CTTCAGCTTCGAATTTTTGCACTGCTTCCTTTGTCTGATCGTCAGACAAAACGGGAGTTAAAATGAAAACAGTTTCGTAAGAATTCATAAGTATTATTAATTAATTGATAATTTTTAAGAGTGCAAAGATAGAGAAATTTTATTAGAATAATATATTTTGACTTTTTTTTAGCGAAAATAGATTCAAGACTTTAAGATTCAAGACTTTAAGATTCAAGATTTTAAGATTTATTTATTTAGCAGTTATAATTAAGTCTTTCCTCTTTAAGTCTTCTGTCTTTTAGTCTAAAACAAATCTTTTGTTAAAACTGAAACAAATTTAATTCAAATTGCTTATTTTCGCGTCGCACATTAAATGTAGATTTTAAATAACACAAATTATGGTATTCGATTTAGATATGATTAAGAAGGTTTACGCCTTATTTCCAGAGCGTGTAGAAGCTGCTCGTAAAATAGTAGGTAAACCATTAACATTGACAGAAAAAATTCTTTACACTCACCTTTGGGATGGGAATGCAACAGAAAATTTTGAAAGAGGAAATTCGTATGTAGATTTCGCTCCAGATCGTGTAGCTATGCAAGACGCTACAGCTCAAATGGCTTTATTACAGTTTATGCAAGCTGGAAAACCAAAAGTTGCTGTTCCTTCGACTGTTCACGCTGATCACTTAATTCAAGCTAAAGTTGGTGCTTCTAAAGATTTACAAGAGTCAATCAACCAAAATAATGAAGTTTTTAACTTCTTATCATCTATATCTAATAAATATGGAATCGGTTTCTGGAAACCAGGAGCTGGTATTATTCACCAAGTTGTTTTAGAAAATTATGCTTTCCCTGGTGGAATGATGATTGGAACAGATTCTCACACTGTAAATGCAGGTGGTTTAGGAATGGTTGCAATTGGTGTTGGTGGTGCTGATGCTGTAGATGTTATGGCGGGTATGGCTTGGGAATTAAAATTCCCTAAATTAATTGGTATTAAATTAACAGGTAAATTAAGCGGTTGGACTTCTGCTAAAGATGTTATTCTTAAAGTTGCCGATATTTTAACTGTAAAAGGTGGAACTGGTGCAATCGTTGAATACTTTGGAGAAGGAGCTATTTCTTTATCTGCTACCGGAAAAGGAACTATTTGTAACATGGGTGCTGAAATTGGAGCAACAACTTCAACTTTCGGTTACGATGATTCAATGAGAAGATATTTAGCTGCAACTGGACGTCAAGATGTTGTGGATGCAGCAGATGCAATTGCTGAACATTTAACAGGTGATTCAGAAGTATATGCAAATCCAGAAGCTTATTTCGATCAAGTTATTGAAATCAACCTTTCGGTATTGGAACCACAAATTAATGGACCTTTCACTCCTGATAGAGGGACTTCTATTTCTAAAATGAAATTAGAAGCTGCCGCAAATGATTGGCCTACAAAAGTAGAATGGGGATTAATCGGTTCTTGTACAAACTCTTCTTACGAGGATATGTCTAGAGCTGCTTCAATCGCGAAACAAGCAATTGAAAAAGGTTTGACTCCTAAAGCTGAATTCGGTATTAATCCAGGTTCTGAACAAGTTAGATACACAATACAAAGAGATGGTATAATTGATACATTCGAAAAAATTGGAACCAAAGTATTTACAAATGCTTGTGGTCCTTGTATTGGTCAATGGGATAGAGCTGGTGCTGAAAAAGGTGAGAAAAATACAATTATCCATTCTTTCAACCGTAACTTCTCTAAAAGAGCAGATGGTAACCCAAATACGCATGCATTTGTTTCTTCACCAGAAATCGTTGCAGCTATTGCTATCGCTGGTGATTTAGGATTCAACCCGTTAACAGATACATTAACAAATGATAAAGGTGAACAAGTAAAATTCGACGCACCAACTGGTTGGGAATTACCTCCAAGAGGATTTGACGTTGAAGATTCTGGTTACCAAGCTCCTGCCGAAGATGGATCAAGTGTTGTCATTTCAGTAGCTGAAAATTCAAGTCGTTTACAATTATTAGAATCTTTCGAACCTTGGGATGGAAAAGATTTGATCGGAGCGAAATTATTAATTAAAGCTGCCGGAAAATGTACAACTGACCATATTTCTATGGCTGGTCCTTGGTTACGTTACAGAGGACATTTAGATAATATTTCTAACAATATGTTAATCGGTGCTGAAAATGCTTTCAATGGAAAAGCTAACAGCGTTAAAAATCAATTAACTGGTGAGTATGGTGAAGTACCTGCTGTTCAAAGAGCTTATAAAGCTGCTGGTGTTCCAACATTTGTAGTGGGTGACCATAATTACGGTGAAGGTTCTTCAAGAGAACATGCAGCGATGGAACCACGTCATTTAGGTGTAAAAGCGATTATTGTAAAATCTTTCGCTCGTATTCACGAAACAAACTTGAAAAAACAAGGTATTTTAGGGTTAACTTTCGCTAATGAAGCTGATTACGATAAAATTCTTGAAAATGATGCTTTAAGCTTGACTGATTTAAGTTTTATTGCTCCAGGTAAACAATTAACGTTAGAGTTAACTCATGAGAATGGTGCTAAAGAAACAATCAAATTAAACCATACTTACAACGATCAACAAATTGATTGGTATAAGGCTGGTTCTGCATTGAATTTAATAAAAATGCAAGAAGCTTAACTTTTTAAACTTTACAAACTAAAGCAGGAGTATTTATTATTCCTGCTTTTTTTTACCCTAAAAATGAAAAAACCTTACTTTAAAATTTTACTTTTTACATTTTGTTTATTTTCTAAACAAGTTATTTTTTCTCAAATATATTTTGAAGGAAATAAGATATTATCTCCGTATTATGGATTTCCAAATTTCGGATCTTTAATTCTTCCAAATTCAGAAATGAATGGATTAAATAGTAATTATAAGTCCATTGGCCCATTAGGTATTAGGGCTGAATACATGGTATCCAATAATATTGGCTTAGGTTTTGACTTTATTTATAACTCCTATAAATTAAGCTTCACAAGAGAAACTACTGTTTACTATGGAAATACAGGCCAATGGTTATCAGAATACACTCAAGTAGAGAAACAAATGAAACGTATTCGTTTTCAATTTCGATACAATTATCATTTTCAAGTAGACAACCCTACTATTGATTGGTATGGAGGGGCAGGTATTGGCTCAAATACTAGATTTTATAAAAATTCAGAAAATGGACAAGAAATAATTTCAACTCAAAATTCATCATTAGAAAATAGTTCAACTACAAATACAAGCACCAACGTTTTCCCTGTTTCTTTGAGAATTTTTGGAGGAATCAATTATTATTTCAATTCACATTTTTGCATTGGATTTGAAATGGGATTAGGTGGAGCACTTCTTTCTACATCTATTAATTACAAAATATATTAACAAAAAAGGGATGCTAAAACACCCCTTTTCAAATTATATTATTTTTTCTTTAAAACTTTGCAGTAATACCAATATTCACTAATCCTCCTTGACCTAAACCTAAACCTAAATTAGCACCAATGTTTTGAGTAAAGAAATACCTCATACCAAATCCAATTCTTGCAGCTATAGGAAATAATGAACTTGTTGATAATGGGACATAACCTGCATATGTAGAAGCATAAGTTGTAGTTCTATTTCCATATCCTAAACCAGTTACGAAATATGCATCAAATTTATCGCTTTCGACAAAGTGATAATTAAAAGTAACCATAGCTCCAATTTTAGATGACTTAACACTATAATTATATGTATCAGTAGTTGCCATTGTAGGTACACCATTATTGTCATAATTATATGAAGTAATCGTTTCATTATAATTCATAGAAGCAGAAGAGTATCCTAAATCTAATCCAAATCCTACTTTTTCACTTATCAAATACTCACCTCTAACACCTATAGGTCCCACAAACCTATTTGTTATATTTAAACCTGAAGAACTTGCTAAAGATTCGAAAACAGCGTTATAAAGATTCCCAAATCCATAATAACCATCTACTATTATTTTTCCCGCTTCTAAAGATTGGGCATTAGATTTAGAGGGTGCTAAAAAAATTGCAAACCAAACTAAAGGTAAAATAATTTTTTTCATAAATTTAAATTTTGTTTAAATACAAAAATAATGAAAATTATGACACATATCATCACAAAGCATAGACTAAACTATAAAAAACGATTATTCGTCATTTTAAACAGCTACATTGTGTTCTCTTAAAGCATCATTCAACGATGTTTTTAAATCTGTAGATGCTTTTCTTTTCCCAATTATTAATGCGCATGGAACTTGAAAATCCCCCGCAGGAAAAGTTTTGGTATAAGAACCTGGAATAACAACACTTCTTTCAGGGACATATCCGATATGCTCAATAGGAGAAGATCCGGATACATCAATAATTTTAGTAGACTTAGTTAAAACAACATTTGCACCTAAAACGGCTTCTTTACCTACTCTAACACCTTCTACCACAATACATCGCGACCCTACAAAAGCGCCATCTTCAATAATAACTGGAGCAGCTTGTAATGGCTCTAAAACTCCGCCTATACCTACTCCACCACTTAAGTGTACATTTTTTCCAATTTGCGCACATGAACCAACAGTTGCCCAAGTATCAACCATTGTCCCTGCATCAACATAAGCACCGATATTTACATAAGATGGCATCAAAATAACTCCTGCTGAAATGTAAGCACCATATCTAGCAACCGCAGGAGGAACTACTCTTACCCCTAATTCTTTATAATTGTTTTTAAGAGCCATTTTATCATGAAACTCAAAAGGTCCGACTTCAATAGTTTCCATTTGACGAATAGGAAAATACATTACTACGGCTTTTTTCACCCATTCATTTACAATCCACTCTCCATCTTCAGTTGGTTCTGCAACGCGTAATATCCCTTTATCAATGTCTTCAATCACATGATTAATTGCATCAATAGTAGCTTGCTCTTTTAACAATTCACGGTTTTCCCATGCTGCTTCAATAGTTGATCTCATTTGTCTTATTTTAAAATAAAGGAAATATATCCTTACTATTATTATTATTTCTTTAAAACTAAAACAACCGATGACGAGACACCGGTTGTTGAATTTGTAATTTGAAATCTTCCAATCTGGAATTTATAATTTATTTCCAAACCCCCATCGAGCAAAACTTTTCAATACGGTCATTGATTCTTTGTTCAGGTTCTATTGGATCTAATTCTTTTAAATATTTAATGATAGATTTTTTAACTATTCCAAACATTTCTTTTTGGTGACGATGAGCTCCACTTAACGGTTCTTTAATTACATCATCAACTAATTTCAAACGTTTCATATCTGTAGATGTCAATTTCAAAGCATCAGCTGCTCTTTCTTTATAATCCCATGATCTCCAAAGAATTGAAGAACAAGATTCAGGAGAAATAACTGAATACCATGTATTTTCTAACATTACAACTTTGTCTCCAACACCTATTCCTAAAGCTCCTCCAGATGCACCTTCACCAATAATAATACAAATTACAGGAACTTTTAAACGCATCATTTCATAGATGTTTCTTGCAATTGCCTCACCTTGACCACGTTCTTCTGCTTCTAAACCTGGAAAAGCTCCAGGAGTATCTATAATTGTAACGATTGGTTTATTGAATTTTTCAGCCAATTTCATCAATCGCAATGCTTTTCTATATCCTTCTGGATTTGGCATACCAAAATTACGATATTGTCGCATTTTTGTATTAATTCCTTTTTGTTGACCAATGAACATTACTGATCTTCCGTCCAACAATCCAAAACCACCAATCATTGCTTTATCGTCTTTCACTGTTCGATCTCCATGTAACTCTTGAAAAGTTCCATTTGAAATTGCATCAATATAAGCTAAAGTATAAGGTCTATCTGGATGACGAGATAATTGAACACGTTGCCATGGTGTTAAACCTGAAAAGATTTCTTTTGTAGTTTTAACCAATTTATTTTCAAGCTCTTTCACTTTATCAGACATATCTAATTCAGCGCTTGCTCCTATTTCTTTTGTTTGCTCGATTTGTTCTTCTAAAGCTTTAATCGGTTCTTCGAAGTCTAAATATGTTGCCATTTTATTATATTTTGAGAGCTCAAAGTTACTAAAATAGTTTGCTTCTTTTATCTTTGTGTTATGATTTTATTTCCTCCAGCAAAGATTAATTTAGGTTTGCACATTTTATTTAAACGAAATGATGGCTACCACGAGCTTGAATCTGTTATGTATCCGATTACTTTTACTGATATTTTGGAAATACTACCATCCGAAAAATTTGAGTTTAAACAAACTGGTTTAACGATTGACGGAGATATAAATAATAATCTTTGTGTAAAGGCCTATCAATTAATGAACGAAATTTACAATATTCCTCCTGTTTATATTCATCTTCGAAAAATTATTCCGATGGGTGGAGGATTAGGTGGAGGTTCTTCGGACGGTTCTTTTATATTAACGGCTTTAAACACTCTTTTCAATCTTAATATCTCAGTTTCAAAACTTGAAGAATTAGCTAGTCAATTAGGTAGCGATTGTCCTTTTTTCATTCAATATACTCCTCAAATAGCAAAAGGAAGAGGAGAGATTTTAAATCCTATTACTCTAAATTTGGAAGGATATTATTTAAAACTAATAAATATCGGTGTTCACGTTGGAACTAAAGAAGCGTATGATGGTGCGAAATTTTCAACTTCAAGTAAATCCGTTTCTGAAATAATTACTCAACCTATTTCGACTTGGAAAAATGAATTGGTCAACGATTTTGAAACAACTGTTTTTGCTATTTATCCTGAATTACAAGTTGAAAAAAAAGAATTGTATGAAGAAGGCGCTATTTATGTTTCTATGTCGGGAAGTGGCTCAACACTATTTGGTATTTTTGAAAAAGAACCAGAAAAGAAATTCTCGGATAAAACAAATGTTCTTGAAATAATCGTGAAACTTTAAGAAATGCTCCCCCAATTAGGTTTTGACATCATTATTTTTCTCAATTTTTCTCTAATAATCGAATGATTTGGATTTTCTAACAAGGGATCTTCTCCCAATATTTTTCGAGCGTTATCTCTAGCTAGAACAACTATTTGTCCGTCTTTTGCTAAATCTGCTATTTTTAAATCCAATTCACCACTTTGCTGCGTACCCATAATGTCTCCAGGACCTCTTAACTCTAAATCTACTTCAGCAATTTCAAAACCATCGTTTGTTCTCACCATTGTTTCTAAACGTTTTTTAGATTCTTTGGAGAGTTTAATTCCTGTCATTAAAACACAATACGATTGTTCAGCTCCACGTCCTACCCTACCTCTTAACTGATGCAATTGAGACAACCCAAAACGTTCAGAACTTTCGATAATCATAACAGAAGCATTCGGAACATTTACACCTACTTCAATAACAGTTGTAGCGACCATAATTTGCGTCTCACCTTTTACAAATCGCTGCATCTCAAATTCTTTATCAGCAGCTTTCATTTGCCCATGAACAATACTCACTCGGTAATCAGGTAAAGGAAAATACCTTGAAATTGCTTCATAACCATCCATTAAATTATTGTAATCTAATGTTTCCGATTCTTTTATCAAAGGGTAAACCACGTAAATCTGTCTTCCTTTGGCTATTTCAGATTTCATAAATCCAAAAACCGCTAAACGATTTGCTTCAAATTTATGCGAAGTTGTAATCGCTTTTCTTCCAGGTGGTAATTCATCTATTACTGAAACGTCTAAATCTCCATAAAACGTCATTGCCAATGTTCTAGGAATAGGAGTTGCTGTCATTACTAAAACATGAGGGGGAATTGTATTCTTTTTCCACATTCTTGCCCTTTGAGCTACACCAAAACGATGTTGCTCGTCAATTACAACAATTCCTAAATTTTTAAATTTCACGACATCTTCTAACAATGCATGCGTTCCAACTAAAATATGTACCTCTCCAGATTCCAATCCTTCGTGTATCCTTTTTCGATCTTTTTTACCAACTGAACCTGTAAGAAGTTCAAGTTTAATATCCATTTCTTTTAACATTTCTGCTAATGTCACAAAATGTTGCGTTGCTAAAATTTCAGTCGGGGCCATTAAAGCACCTTGAAATCCATTCCCAATACCCATTAACATTGTTAAAAGAGCAACTAATGTTTTTCCACTACCTACATCTCCTTGCAACAGTCGATTCATGTGATGTCCTGTCATGAAATCTTTTCTAATTTCCTTTAGAACTCGTTTTTGTGCTCCAGTCAAATTAAATGGAAGGTGATTTTCATAAAAGTCAGTAAAAGCAGATCCTACTTCCGGAAAAACATGTCCACCAGTTTTACGAATACTAATCTGCTTTCGCATCAACATCTCTAATTGAAGAAAAAATAATTCCTCAAATTTCAATCGTATCCTCGCAGACATTGCTCTGATCTCATCTGTAGGACAATGAATTTGAGTTAGTGCTGCTTCTCTAGAAATCAATCTCAATTCATTCACCATTGAATAAGGTAAAGTTTCATCAATCTTTCCTTTCAAATGATCTATTAGTTGAGCTGTAATTTTACAAATGCCTTTAGAACTTAAACCATTCATGCTTAATTTCTCAGTACTAGAATACACAGCCTGAAGTCCTTTTTCTGACTTTACTTTTTCAAACTCAATTATTTCAGGGTGCGGTATATTAAAAGATGAACCAAAAAGCTTTGCTTTTCCATACACTTGAAATTCAGTATTCAATTTAAGTAGTGGTTTTATCCATTTCCCTCCTTGAAACCAAACTAATTCAATTATCCCGGTTCTATCTTGAAATTTAGCGATTAATCTTGTTTGTTTACCAACTTGTCTTTCAGAAACATGAATAATCATTCCTTTTAATTGAGCAGGACCATCCAACGTTGGTAATTCAGAAATAGAATGATACTGAGAACGATCTACGTAACGAAATGGAAAATAATTTAGTAAATCATCAAATGTATAAATACCTGCTTCTTTTTTTAAAAGTAGAGCCCTTTGAGGTCCAACACCTTTTAAAAATTCAATTGGGGTTTGCAGGAATTCATTCAACATTTTATTTTTTATAAAGTTCCAAGCCCTTATCAATCCATTTTTTAAAATCTTTTGGATTACTATGATGTTCATAATCAGCTGATCCTATTGGTAAATCTTTACCATCAGGACCTAACATTACATAATAAGGTTGTGAAGCAGCTTTGTATTTACTTATTTGCAAATACATCCATTTATCACCTGTCGTTTGAAGAAGTTTTTTGTTTCCAGGAACTAATTCAACCACTTTTTGTTCATTTTTCGGTAACGGCAATCTTTCATCTACATGTAAAGAAACAATGACAACTTTATCCTTTAAACTTTCTATAACTCCAGGTTCTCCCCATACACTTTCTTCCATTTTTCTACAATTCACACAATTATGACCTGTAAAATCTACAAATAAAGGTTTTCCTACTTTTTGAGAATAGGCGTATGCTAAATCATAATCATCAAATACCATTAATCCTTGAGGACCAAGATGTGTGCCTTCTATTACTTCAACATTTTCAGACGAATGAGCATTACCTCCAATTCCTAAGGGAGATTCGCTATAACTCGAAGGCGGAGGAAATGCGCTTATTAATTTTAGAGGAGCACCAAATATCCCTGGAATCATATAGATAACAAAAATAAAAATAAACGTTCCAAATAATGTTCTACCAACTGATAATCTTTCAAGTGGACTATCATGAGGTAATTTAATAAATCCAAATAAATACAATGCTAAAACCCCAAAAATTCCTATCCAAATTGCTAAAAATAATTCTCTTTCCAAAAAGTGTCCTTGAACAGCTAAATCTGCATTTGACAAAAATTTAAAAGCTAATGCTAATTCTAAAAAACCCAAAACAACTTTCACAGAATTCAACCAACCACCTGATTTAGGCAATGTATTCATCCATCCAGGAAAAGCTGCGAATAAACCAAAAGGCAATGCTAGTGCAATTGAAAAACCAAACATTCCAATAAAAGGCGCTATACCGCCAATCGATGCAGCTTCAACTAATAACGTTCCAACAATTGGACCTGTACATGAAAATGAAACTAATGCTAATGCTAAAGCCATAAAGAAAATACCTACGATTCCGCCTTTATCAGATGCTTTATCTGCTTTATTTAACCAAGAATTAGGCATTCTAATTTCAAATGCTCCTAAAAACGAGATTGCAAAAATTGCGAGAATAAAAAAGAAAACAATATTAAAAGTTGGATTAGTAGACATTTCATTTAATACTTCTGCACCAAAAACTCTAGTAACAACTGTTCCTAATAGTATATAAATTGCAATAATTGAAAGGCTGTAAAGAAATGCATTTTTTATTCCCTGAATTCTTGATTTGCTCTGTTTTGTAAAATAACTTACAGTCATTGGAATCATAGGAAAAACGCATGGTGTCAACAATGCTGCAAAACCACTTATAAAAGAAAGTATGAAAATCGTCCACATTGATCTATCTTCTTTCTTATGCCCCTGCCCTATTACAATTTCTTTGTCTTTTATTACTTGATGAATTGGCGTAATGTTTTTTTCAATATTGTCATTTGAATTTAAAGCAGTTTGATTAGAATCAATGTTTTCTTTTGAATCTGTAACTAATACACCTTTAACTTTTAATGAAAAATCTGTCTCAAATGGAAGTAAACAAGTAACATCATTACACGTTTGATAAGAGAATAAACCCTTGATAGTAAAATCTTTGGATGAAAGTATTTTAATCTTACGTTTTAAAACGACAGTTCCTTCATGATAAACCAAATCCTCTCCTGCCACATCATCATGCTTAAAAATAGGTTTTGGTTCAATAACATTTCCTAGTAATTTAAAATTTGGAGATTTTTTTAATTCTAAAATAGTTGGCAATGTAAAACTACCTTCAGGAACAAAAGCTGGTCCGATATGCCAATGATCTGCTATTGAAATCTTACAAGAAATTGTTGCTTCATCACCAATTTGTTCAATGGTAAAATTTGATTTTACTTTGGAATCACCAAACTCTATTTGAGCGGATAAAAAAGTAGCACCAAAAAATAATACGATGAGACCAAAAAATATTTTTTTCATATTTTTTTAATTATATTTTTAATTATTCTGTAATTTAATTTTAAACATTTTTTCAATTGGAGGTAAACAAACGGAATTGTTACAAACCATAAAAGAAATAATCAATTCTACTTCAATAGGATTTGTGAAAATTACGTTCTGTGAAAATATAGCTTTATCTTTAAAATAAGGTAAAATCTCTTGAAAACTTTCATCCAACTCTTTAATTGATTCTGGCTCAACGACATTACCTATAAAAGATACTAGACTATTGTTTTTAAATTTAAATTGAGTTGGAATCGGACCTATTTCTGTATTAATATATTGACTATATAGATGCCACCCAACTGCTATATTTGCAACTATTTCAATATTTTTAGTTGTCGAATTATAAAAAGCTTGCCATTCCACTTTTTCTTGAGAAAAAATGAATGAATTCGCAAATAAAACACACAAAAACAAAAGTACTTTCATCAAAAATGCATATGTCTATCAAAAATAGTTAATTCAAAACAAATTACACGTAAATTCTAAATTGAAAACTAGATTTAATTCTTATAAAATGAAACCATTTAAAATAAAAAAAGCCTGTATTACTTTTATCAGCAATACAGGCTTCCTATTTTTAAATGTATTTAAATCTTGATTTCTAAAATTTTTGAAATTGGAATCCAAATCCCACCTTTTAAACAAATAAATTTTGCTCCATTTGCCCAAAGCGTTGTATCAACTCTTTTTATACCTGAATCATCTTGAAAAATAATTGTAACTTTACTGTGATGAGCATTTCCCAATGTAACAGCTGTTTCAATTTGTTTCATTAATTCAGGGTGTTGTTTTATAGGATCGCTATTATGAAACGTCAATGAACCAATCACCTCTTTTTCTATAGTTTCCGGGTTTTGTGTAAATTCTGACATAACGAATTGGTTTTAAAGATTATGAACTCCCTCAACTTTTGTGAGAAACAAATATAGGAAAAATTATTGAATTTTTCGATTAAAATCAACTCACTTTTAAAAAGATTTTAACAATTTGTTAATTATATCTTCATCCTTGAAGATGCTGAAATCGTTTGATCTGCAAACATTTTTTTGTCATACATATACTTGCCTGTTATTGCGATCATTGCAGCATTATCAGTGCAAAATTCAAATTTCGGAATAAAAGTTTTCCATTTTTTAAGAACTCCTATTCTATTTAATTCAGTTCTCAAACCCGAATTTGCAGAAACTCCACCAGCAATAGCTATTTGCTTAATACCAAAATCATTCGATGCTTTTATTAATTTCACAAACAATATATCAATAATTGACTTTTGTATCGAGGCACATAAATCAGCTAAATTATCTTTAATAAAATCTGAATTTAATTTTTCCTGTTTTTGAATGAAATAGAGTACTGAAGTTTTAAAACCACTAAAACTAAAATCATATCCATCCATATTAGGTTTTGAAAATACAAATTTGGAAGAATCACCTTCTTTTGCATATTTATCTATTAATGGTCCTCCAGGATAAGGAAAACCTAAAATCTTAGCAGTTTTATCAAATGCTTCTCCAGCAGCATCATCAATAGTTGTACCGACTACCTCCATTTCTAAATAATCTTTTACTAAAACAATTTGTGTATGACCGCCAGAGACCGTTAAACATAAAAAAGGAAACTCGGGCTTATCTTTACCTTCTTCATCTATAAAATGAGCTAAAACATGGCCGTGCATATGATTAACATCTAACATCGGAATATCTAAAGCTAACGAAAATGCTTTTGAAAAAGAAGTCCCTACAACTAATGACCCTAATAAACCAGGACCTCGAGTAAAGGCAATTGCGTCGATTTCTTTAAAAGAGATTCCAGCAGATTTTAAAGCTTGGTCAACTACAGGAACAATATTTTGCTGGTGAGCCCTACTAGCAAGCTCTGGAACTACTCCTCCGTACAATTTATGCACATCTTGTGTAGCAATAATATTTGAAAGAATGGTCTCATTTTTGAGGATAGCGGCTGAAGTATCATCACAAGATGACTCAATACCTAATATGATTGTATCTTTTTGGCTCAACTTTATGTAGATTTGTAAAATATATGGTAAAATTACTTAAAATAATAGGACAAATTGTCGGTATATCATTTGAATGGTTACTGATTTTTGTTTTGCTATTTACTTTTGCCATTCGTACGAGCCCCGTTCAAACCTATCTAGCCAAAATTGCGACAAATTATTTATCAAAAGAATTAAATACAGAAATTAAAGTAGATAAAATTTCTATTGTGTTTATAAATAAGATTGCTTTGGATGGTGTTTTGATAAAAGATTTAAAAAATGACACCCTTGCCTATTTATCAACCGCTTATGTAACATTGGATGAGATAAATCTAAAACGTAAATTAATTATTAAGAAGGTTGATATTGAAAACTCAACAATAAAAATAAGTCAAAGTAAAAAAAAAAGGGAGTTCAATTATCAATTTATAGTTGACTATTTCGCATTTCAAGACAATAAAAATCAGAAACCTCTAATTTTAGAATTAAACGAACTTCACTTATCAAATGTTGATTTTCATTACGATGATTTTGATTATAAATTTGCTAAATGGGGAGTTGATTATGACCACTTAAAAATTAGACACATCAATTTAGATGTCAATAAAATATCTATTAATAAGGGAATAATTAGAGGAAATATTAAACAATTGTCAGCAATTGAAAACAGTGGTTTTGTACTCAATAAATTCAGTTGTATCGCTAAAGTTTCAGAAAAAGGAGTATTTACTAAAAATGTAAAAATAAAAACACCCTACTCCACTATTTACTCCCCGAAAGTAAATATGATAATGAAACACTATACAGATTTCCTAACTTTTAATGATAGTGTAACTTTTGATGGTTCAATGCTTCCAAGTAAAGTTTCATTAAAAGATGTAGCTTATTTCTCTCCAAACCTACAAGGAATGGAACAAACTGTATACGTAAAAGGAACTGTTTCAAGAAAAACAAAAAACCTGAGAATCACTGATTTCGATTTAAAAACTGGAGAAAATACTCGAATTTTAGGGGATCTAAACTTACCAGATTTCAGAGATTTTGACCAAGCTATTTTTGATGAAAATATAAAATATGCTTATGTCACCATTGAAGACCTTAAAAAATTTAAGTTACCCTTATTTTTGGAAGATAACTATATTCAATTCAATGATTATTTTGAGCGTCTTGGTTATTTTGAGACCAATCAAATAGTTTTAAATGGATCTTATAGCAAATTCGTACTTTCTGCAAAAAAAATAAAAACTAAATTAGGCAGTGTTGAATTTTCAAACGGACTATTATTTCAAGAAAATCAAAAAAATAATTCGTATAACTTTAAAAGAAGTAAGATTGGAGAATATGATTTAAAAGTAGATAGTTTTCAAATAGGAAATTTTATTCAAAATGATGACTTAGGAATTATTGATGGTTTCTTTAATTTGAGTGGTGAAATTAATTCATTCACTGATATTAAATTCGATTCTATAAAAGGTAAGTTGAAAAGTTTCGATTATCTAGACTATGCATATCAGAATATCACTATAGAAAAAGGTTCGTTTATAAATAATGTTATTGATTCTAAAATTAAAGTACAAGACCCAAATCTTGAATTGGAATATGAGGGGAAAATAAATTTAAACGATCAACAACATTTAGCATTTAATATAGATTTAAATAAAGCAATTTTATTTAAATTAAATTTAAGTAATATTGAAAATTCCGATTTAAAAACTAGTTTCAAATTAGATTTAATTGGAAATCATTCTAACAACATTGCAGGTACAATTTCTATTGATAATTTATTTTATTCAGAATCAGATAAAAAATTTGATGTACCTGCCCTATTACTAAAAATCGATAGAAATCCTTTAGAAGATTTTCTTTCTATAAAAAGTAAATTAGGAACTGCTTCCTTTAGTGGTAAAGTCGATTTTAACACAATAAAATATGACTTTGAGAATCAAATAAGTAAATTATTTCCAGCAATTATTCCATTAAAAAAACCTTCAAAACGCAGTAAATTAAAAACAGACAATAATTTTAAATACAAAATTGAAACTAAAGAAATAAATGAACTTCTTTCAGTTCTTTTCCCTGATTTAAATCTTGCTTCGGGAACCAAAATAGAAGGTTTTTACGATGGAAAAACGGAAGATGCATCAATGAAAATCAATTCTAATGAAATAAAATTCAAAGAAATGAAATTTGTTGGTGTGGACGTAAATCAACAAATGAATTCAAAAAATATAAATGCTAAATACAGTATTTCAGACTTCTATTTAAATGATTCGATAAATGTTAAAAACCTAACTTTTATATTAAATGGTGATAAAAATAGTTTGTACTCTAAAATTGATTGGAATCCTTCTTCTCTCAATTCATCTTCAATCGAATGGAATACTTCAGTATTAGGAATTGACAAATATGATATTACAATTTTACCTTCCTATTTTAGTTTGAAAGAAAAAAAATGGGATATTGTAAATAAATCAGCTATTTCAATTAACGGAACGACAATAGATATAGAACACTTTTTAATAGAAAGAGATCAACAATATTTATCAGTTGATGGACGAATTTCAAAAAATAATGAAGATCATCTAAATTTTAGAATTAATGATTTTAAATTGGATGATTTTAGTTCATTATTAGGCTCAACCGTTAATATAAAAGGGCTAGTAAATGGTTGGGGATATTTATCTAATCCTTATAAAAACCTAACTTATATTGGCGATGCTAATATTCAAGATTTATTCGTCAATAATCACGAAATAGGGAATGTTTTCATTCAAACTCAATGGGAATCATCTAGCAATAGTATAGGGATGACTGGAGATTTAATCTATAAAGGAAATGAAACTTTTGGATTTGATGGGCATTATTTCACAAATAAACCTTCAGATAATCTTGACTTTAATCTAGTTTTTGATAATACAGATATTCAATTTGTTAATGCATTTATAGATCCCGAAATTATTACAGATGTTAAAGGTTTATTAGTTGGAAACTTGAATTTAAATGGAACGATAGAAGATCCAAAAATAGCTGGTAATGTTGAATTAGTTAATGGAAATGCACGTTTAGAATTATTGGATGTGAATTATAAATTAAATGGTAAAATATCTGCAGATGAATTTGGTTTTTATATAAACAATATGCCAATTACGGATGAAGAAGGTAATACTGGTTCTATAATTGGATCGATGTATCATCAACAATTCGATAATTGGGACTTTGATCTTGTTTTTAATTTAGAAGATAAAGGAATAAGAAATGGATTTGCACCTAGCAAAGTTGAACCTTTAGATAAATTTTTGGTAATGAACACAACTTATCGTGAAGGTGATGTTTATTATGGAAAAGGGTATGGAACAGGAATTGTTGAGATTTCTGGAAATACTGATAATGTTGAAATTAATGTAAATTTAAAAACAGAAGAAGGATCAAAAATATTTTTTCCAATGTATGGAACGAGTGATATAAATGAAGAAGAAAATTTTATATCGTTTAAGAATAAAAACATTACTAATACTATTGAAAAAGAACCTAAAATTGATTTTACGGGTGTAGATTTAAAAATGAATTTTAATGTAACTCCGGAAGCTGAAATAAAAATAATCTTAAACGAATCAACTGGAGATGAAATTACTGCAACCGGTTCAGGAGATATAAGTGTTGATTTAGATTATCTGAATGACTTAAAACTAAATGGAACTTTTAAAGTAAAAGAAGGAAAGTATAATTTTGTAATGAGGCCTATAAATCAAAAATTTATCATTCAAGAAAATGGCACTGTTACTTGGACGGGCGATCCTTATAATGCTTTATTGGATTTAAAATGTTATTATACTGTAAATGCAAGTTTAAATGAAATTTCCACTCTCCAAAATACGGGAACAGGTACCGGTTCAGGTACAGGAAATCAAGAAATAAAATGTTACCTCAATCTAACTGAATCTTTATTAAAACCTACTATTTCATTCGATATTCAAGCTCCAAAAACAAATGAAACTGGGCAATCTTTGCTAAATCGAATTAAAAGTGATCCTGATATGTTAAACAAGCAATTCTTTTCACTTTTGTTGTTTAAAAAATTTCAACCAATTGATGGACAAACTAATGCAGGAGGTGTCGGGGGAAGTGCTGCATTAGACATTGCACAAAGTCAAATAAACTCTATGTTATCGCAGGTTTCTAAAGATTACAAATTAAATGTAGGATTAGATAAAAACAACATCACTTCTAGAACTTCTATGACTGTTGGTATTTCTAAAGGTTTTTACCGAGACAGATTATTAATAAAAGGTAATTTTGGAGTTGAAAATACAGGAATAAGCATCAATCAAAATAAAAACTTACCTATTGGGGATGTAAATTTAGAATACATTTTAAATGAATCAGGAACATTTAGGGTTAATATTTTTAATGAATCGAATCAAAATCGAATTTTCCAATTAAATCAAGGACTTTTCACACAAGGAACTGGTGTTCAATACAAAGAAGACTTTAACACATTGAAAGATTTTCAGCTTTATAATTATTTTTTAGATATTTTTAGAAGTAAAAAAAATAAAAAAATCTCTACCAAAAGAAAAAATAAACGTACACCTTTGCCTCAAATTAAGAGCGAAACTACGACCTATATTAATGTTGAAAATTATCTAAATAAGTTATTGCAATCTTATATCAAAGGTTATTGTTAATTTTTGTTTCTTGAATCCTTTTTAATTATTTTTGTAAGAATGAAGAAAGTACTTATAGCCAATAGAGGAGAAATTGCTAGAAGAGTTATTAGAACTCTTAAAAAAATGAATATTGCAAGTGTTGCAATTTATTCTGATTCTGATAGAAATGCTCCTCACGTTTTAGAAGCTGACGAAGCTGTTTATGTTGGTGAAAGTCCTTCTTCTGAAAGTTATTTAAAACAAGATTTAATTCTTAAATACTGCAAAGAATTAGATGTTGATGGAATTCACCCGGGCTATGGCTTCTTATCTGAAAATGCAGGATTTGCTAGAAAAGTGAAAGAAGCGGGTATTACGTTTATCGGACCTTCACCTGAAGCGATGGAAATTATGGGGGATAAATTAAGTGCTAAACAAGCAGTTAAAGAATTTAATGTTCCGTTAGTTCCTGGTGTTGATCACGCTATTACCGATGTAAATGAAGCGATTAAAGTTGCTGAAGAAGTTGGTTATCCTATACTAATTAAAGCTTCTGCTGGTGGTGGTGGAAAAGGAATGCGTTTGGTAGAAAATTCAGCTGAATTTGTTGAACAAATGAAATTAGCACAAAATGAAGCACGTTCATCTTTTGGTGATGATGCGGTTTTTATTGAAAAATTTGTTACGAAGCCTCGACATATCGAAATTCAAGTTTTCGCTGATAGAGCTGGAAATACTGTTTATCTATTCGAACGTGAATGTTCTATTCAAAGACGTCACCAAAAAGTAATTGAAGAAGCTCCAAGTGCTTTATTAACTCCTGAATTACGAAAAGAAATGGGAGAAGCAGCTGTAGCTGTCTGTAAAGCTTGTAATTACGAAGGAGCTGGAACTGTTGAATTTTTGGTAGATGCAGATATGAAATTCTATTTTTTAGAAATGAATACTCGTCTTCAAGTAGAACATCCTGTTACTGAAGAGATTACTAAATTAGACCTTGTTGAATGGCAAATCAGAGTTGCTAGAGGTGAAAATTTACCGAAATTACAAGACCAATTACAAATTCACGGTCACGCAATTGAAGTGAGAGTTTATGCTGAAGATACTTTAAACGGCTTTACTCCTGATATTGGAACTTTAGATCGATATAGAATTCCAACTGGTAGAAGTGTTCGTGTTGACGATGCTTTCCTGGAAGGAATGGATATTCCAATCTATTATGACCCTATGATTGCTAAATTGGTGGTTTGGGGCAAAACGAGAGAAGAAGCGATCAAACGTACACTTGTTGCTATAGATGAATATCAAATTTCAGGATTAAAAACAACATTAGATTTTGGGAAATACGTTTTAAAACATCCCGCTTTTAGAAGTGGTAATTTTGATACTAACTTTGTAAAACTCTATTTTGAAGACCCAAGAATAATGTATACCGCAATGGAAGAAGAAAAAGATGCTCTTTCCCACGGAATCGATGAAATTTGGGACTCGATCAAAGAAAGAAATAAAAAAGAATTTGCTTCAAGAGAAATAACTAGTTCTTGGATTAATACTCGAGCATAGTAGTAATTAGTTGTTAGTATTTAGTTATTAGACTAAGAGCTAACAACTAAAATCTAAAAACTAAAAGCTAAAAGCTAAGAAAATGTATATAATATTTGATACCGAAACAACAGGTTTACCTAGAAATTGGAAAGCTCCGATAACGGATACTGACAATTGGCCTCGTGCGGTTCAAATTGCTTGGCAGTTACATGATGATATGGGTAATCTTATCGAACAGAAAGATTATCTTATTAAACCTGAAGGATATGACATTCCATACGATGCTGAAAGTATTCACGGAATTTCAACGGCATTGGCTAATGAGCTTGGTGCTGACCTTGAAATGGTTTTAAATGATTTCAACATCGCTCTTTCGAAAGCTAAATTTGTTGTCGGACAAAATGTTGGATTCGATGTTAACATTTTAGGTTGTGAATTTGTTAGAAAGGGATTAGATTCTCCAATGGCTTCAATGCCTGTTTTAGACACGTGTACTGAAGTTACCGCTACAATGTGTCAGATTACTGGTGGTCGAGGTGGAAAATGGAAACTCCCTACTTTAACTGAATTACATCAATATTTATTTGGAGAACCTTTCGGTGAAGCTCACAATGCTACAGCCGATGTTGAGGCTACAACACGATGTTTCTTCGAATTAATTCGTATTGAATCATTTAGTTTAGCAAACCTTCAACAAGATAGTAAATACATTGAGGACTTTAAAGCTTTCAACCCTGCATCTTTTAAAACCATTGGTTTACAACATTTCAATCTAAAAGAAGCAAGTGAAAAATTAAAAGCAAAAGAAACTCTTCAAACTGATATTCCGACTATAGATATTAGTGAATCTAGATCTCGTTTAGATGCCGTTACTTTTTCACATTTACATAATCATACTTCTTTTTCCATTCTTCAATCTACAATTAATGTAAATAGCTTGGTGAATAAAGCTGCCTCTCTAAATATGCCTGCTGTTGCTTTAACAGATTCTGGTAATATGTATGCTGCCTTTCATTTTGAAAAAGCAATTACAAACTATAATAAAAGTGTAAAAGCTGAAAGAGAAAAAGCGTTAGAAGATGGTATAGAATTTACAAAAAAAGAAATCTTACCTATTATTGGTTGTGAATTCAACGTTTGTAAAGATTTAAAAGATAAAAAAAATAAAGACAATGGATATCAAGTTGTCTTATTAGCTAAAAATAAAAATGGATATCAAAATCTTGTAAAATTGTCTTCTATGGCATTTACAGATGGATTCTATTACGTTCCTAGAATTGATAAAGCAGCGGTTGAAAAATACAAAGAAGATCTAATTTGCCTTTCTGGAAATTTATATGGAGAAATTCCAAATCTCATCTTAAATGTTGGAGAAAATCAAGCGGAAGAAGCTTTAATTTGGTGGAAATCTCAATTCAACGACGATTTTTATATCGAAGTGATGCGTCACGGACAAGAAGATGAAAACCGTGTGAATGAAGCTTTGATTCGATTAGCTACCAAAAATAACGTAAAATTAGTAGCATCAAATAACACATATTACGCTGAAAAAATAGATTCTGAATCGCACGATGTTTTATTGTGCGTAAAAGACAATGAATTGGTTTCTACGCCAAAAGGTCGTGGAAGAGGTTTTAGATATGGTCTTGACAATCAGGAATATTACTTCAAATCGAGTGATGAAATGAAGGAAATTTTTCTCGATCTTCCAGAAGCAATTGAATCAACTCAAGAAATTGTAGATAAATGTGAACACTATGGTTTAGCACGTGATGTACTTTTGCCTGCTTATGACATTCCTGAAGAGTTCAAAGACACTGAAGATGAAGTTGACGGAGGGAAACGTGGGGAAAATAATTACTTACGCCATTTAACGTATGTTGGAGCAAATAAACGTTATCCTGAAATAACAGAAGAAATTCGAGAACGCATTGATTTTGAATTAGCTACAGTTGCTAAAACGGGATATCCGGGTTACTTTTTGATTGTTCAAGATTTCTGTCAGGCGGCACGTGATATGGGGGTTTCTGTTGGGCCAGGTCGTGGATCTGCTGCCGGATCTGTAGTTGCCTATTGTACAGGAATTACAAATGTTGACCCAATCCGTTACGATCTCCTTTTTGAGCGTTTCCTAAATCCTGACCGTGTATCGATGCCTGATATTGATATCGATTTTGATGATGAAGGACGTGGACGTGTAATCGAATGGGTAATTCAAAAATATGGTGCGAATCAAGTTGCCCAAATAATTACTTACGGAACAATGGCTGCTAAATCGGCTATTCGTGATGCTTCGAGGGTAATGGATTTACCTCTTTCTGAAGCGGATAGATTGGCAAAATTAGTTCCTGATATTTCGTTAGCAAAATTATTCAAATTCTCTGATTTAGAAATTGCAGAACGTTTTAATAACAACCAAGAAGACATTAATAAAGCAAATGAATTAAAAGCAATTTCGAACGGAAATGACCTTATAAGCAGAGTTTTAAATCAAGCTCGAAAAATTGAAGGTTCTGTTCGGAATACTGGTATTCACGCTTGTGGTGTAATTATTACCCCTGGTGATATTACCGATTATGTCCCTGTGGCATTGGCAAAAGATTCAGACATGTATTGTACGCAATATGATAACTCTGTTGCTGAATCTGCTGGACTTCTAAAAATGGACTTTTTAGGTCTTAAAACGTTAACATTAATCAAACACGCTGTCAACAATGTGAAGCAAAGAGCAGGAATTGATTTAGTTCCAGATGACTTCCCTGTTGACGATGTTAAAACATACGAATTATTCCAAAGAGGTGAAACGGTTGGTATCTTTCAATATGAGTCACCCGGAATGCAAAAATACATGCGTGAATTAAAGCCGACTGTTTTTGCGGATTTAATTGCCATGAATGCCTTGTATCGTCCTGGTCCAATTGCTTATATTCCTTCTTTTATTAAACGTAAACATGGTACAGAAGAAATTGTGTATGATGTTGATGATTGTGAAGAATACTTAAAAGAAACTTACGGAATTACTGTTTATCAAGAGCAAGTAATGTTACTTTCTCAAAAGTTAGCTGGATTTACAAAAGGTGAAGCTGATACCTTGCGTAAAGCGATGGGTAAAAAAGACCGACCTACGCTTGATAAAATGAAACCTTCTTTCTTGGAAAAAGGAAAAGAAAAAGGTCACGACGTTACAAAATTAGAGAAGATTTGGAAAGACTGGGAAGCATTTGCCTCTTATGCCTTTAACAAATCTCACTCAACTTGCTACGCTTGGATTGCTTATCAAACAGCCTATTTAAAAGCAAATCATCCTGCTGAATATATGGCTTCTGTGTTGAGTAATAACATGAACGACATCAAGCAAGTGACATTTTTCATGGAAGAATGTAAACGAATGGGGGTTCCTGTACTTGGTCCTGATGTCAATGAATCGAATTACCATTTTACCGTTAATAAAGAGGGAGCAATTCGTTTTGGCTTAGGAGCAATTAAAGGAATGGGTAGTGCACCTGTTGATGCCGTAATAAATGAGCGAAATGAAAACGGACCTTACCTTTCCATTTTTGAGTTTTCAAAACGTGTTAACTTAAGAATCTGTACTAAAAAAGCATTTGAAAGTTTAGCTTACGCAGGTGGATTTGACGGATTTAAAAACATACACAGAGCGCAATATTTTAAGGAAGATAGCAACGGAAGATTGTTCCTTGAAAACGTAATGAAATTTGGCGCAAGTTTTCAAGAGAGCGAAAATTCATCCCAAGTTTCTATGTTTGGAGAAGCAACAGGAACAAAAATGCCTGAACCTGAAATTCCAAAAGCTGAAGAATGGGGAAGTATTTATAAATTGAACCGTGAAAAAGATGTAATAGGAATTTTTATTTCTGGTCACCCATTGGATGATTTTAGAGTGGAAATTGAATCGTTCTGTAATGGTAATATCGGTATGTTGAACGATATGGAAGCGAATAAAAACCGTGATTTATTAGTTGCTGCAACAGTTTCTGATGCAGAACATCGTTTCACAAAAAATGGAGATCCATTCGGTACATTGGTCATTGAAGATTATACCGATTCTTATAAATTATTCCTTTGGAGAGAAAACTACTTGAAATTCAAGCACTTTCTAACTCCTGGAGCGTTTATAGCAATAAAAGGACGAATTGAAGTCCCACCGAGAAGGTCTGAATTAGAATTTGTGATTCATTCTATTGACATGCTTCAAGGATTACGCGAACAAAGAGCAAATAGTTTGCATATCAAGATAAACGCAAAATCAATCGATCAAATCTTAATTGCAGATTTAAATAAATTACTTTTAGCTCACGAGGGAAATTGTACCTTGCATTTTACAATTTATGATGGCTTAGATGGTTTAGAAGTAAAAATGCCTTCAAAATCGATTAAAATAGACCCTAACAATCAATTATTTAACGATTTAAAGAAACTTAATTTGGAATTTGAAATCAAGTAAGGTTTGTTTTTTAACCACGGAGTTTTAAAGGAGTAAAGCACAGTGGTTCACAGAGTTTTTTAAAAATAATTTAAATATATTTAGTTAGCTCATTTCTAATTCAAAAGAAAAAACTTTGTGATACTCAGTGAAAAACTCTGTTTCCTCTGTGGTTAAACATTAAAATAACTCCCTTAATTCAATCAATTCATTCACTTTCTCAGAATTACCTACTTCTTGGAACGAAGCGATTAAATTGGTAAGCATACGTTTAATGATGGATGTGTTAGAACAAGGCTCAAAATAATCTCTAGAATGCGGTATATTTATGCCATCTAAAAATTCTTTAATCTCATCGGTTCCAAAAATACTTCCTTTAGAAAAAGGATTAATATAAAACAACACGCCGTAATCATTATTTTCTGGAAGAAATTGATTTACAGCATATTCATCCATATATGCAAGAATAAAATGATTTGGTAAGTTTACACCATAAATTGGAATGT
Source organism: Flavobacteriales bacterium (assembly GCA_947380375.1). Classification (GTDB taxonomy): domain Bacteria; phylum Bacteroidota; class Bacteroidia; order Flavobacteriales_D; family Crocinitomicaceae; genus CAIUKX01. Next base: position 5,446 of record CANCQX010000022.1, on the reverse strand, counting down.
TTAAATTTTGAGCTATAATACTGTAAATCAAACTCAAACTTAATGGATTTCCTTTCTTCGTTTCAAGAACCGTATTGATGTATGAATTTAATGGAGAATGAAATGTTTTTGCATTCCCCTGAAAATGATACATTCCAAAAAATACTTTATTGATAATTCGAACTATTTCGAGAGCAGTTTGTTTGTTGTTAATTTCTAACCAAACTGATTTTTGAATTTCTTGAATTTGCGCTTTCAATTGAGCTTCATCCAATCCTGGATATTGATATTGAGCTACAATAATTGCTCCAGTCAATAAATCCTTTGATGAAGATTCTTTCCATTTATTTAGCTTTCGCTTCGTCTCTTCAAATTGAATTTCATGAATTAACGATTCTATACGGTTTTGAAATAAAAGTCCGAAATCTTGATCTTCCCACGAAGTTTCTAAATACGGAATGGCTTCTGCCCCATAACTCAATAAACGATCATGAACGTGTTCATAGATTGATTCATCTGGATCATCAATCAAGTTTATTAATGCTAATATGGATTCGTTATTTGCCATGATACAAATTTAGAACACCTAAGCCTACAAATCAGAACAAAATAATATTCTTTTTCAGACAGAATTGTTAATTACATAAATTTAAGAAAAATGGGACACTTTTTCAAATTTAGAAATGAACACTGAAAATAAGTGATTTATTAATCAATTACCTCCTTTTTTTTTGGTTTGAGTATAACCTTCTTTCACCAAAATATCGAAAATTTTATCTTTAAAATTCCCTTGTACCATAATTTCACCATCTTTGGAAGTACCTCCACCACCACATTTGGTTTTCAATAACTTACCTAAGTCTTTCAAATCTTCGTCTGAACCAATAAACCCTTCAATTAAGGTTACTTCTTTACCTGCTCTTTGCTTACGATCAATTGAAACATAGATTTTTTGTTGATTTTTAGGAAGTGTATCGAATACCTCTTCCTCTTCACTATCGTAACTAAAGTTTGGATTTGTAGAATAAACTACATTAATTCTGTCTGATTTTGATTTTTTAGCCATATCAAGAAAATAAAATGGGTACTAAAATTTGATTTATTTTTTTGGGCATTTTTTACAATAAACCCCGTTCTTTTTATATTTTTTACAGCACTTCTTCTTATTCAATAACAAGCAAATGGAATTTAAATCGCAACTATTTTTATCAATATCTAATAGTCTCTCTATTTGCATAATTACTTTAAAATTGAAATTTAATTATATTAGTTAAATGCCTTATACTAGAATGATAATTAACTTACAAATTAAGTTTAAAAGATGAAAAACACTTTGTGCTAAATTATTTAAAAAATAATAATTGTCCTAATTAAAAATGTTTTAAGGATGCTTTTCAGTTATCTGTTCTACAATTTGAGCAACGGCAGGACAAATTTCAGTGTTTTTTAAAGTTAAATCCAAAATTTGAAACATATTTTTCCGATTTGTATGTGGATATTCCCTACAAGCTAATGGTCGATCTTCGTATATATCACATTTGTTATCCGCTCCTAAAAATGAACATGGAGATGTTTTTAACACATAATCTCGATCTTCATCCATTCTTAAATAAGTTGATATAAATTGCATTTCATTTATTCTAAACCTTTTAGCAATTCTTTTAATATCGACATCTCTAAAAATTGGACTAGTAGTTTTACAGCAATTTGCACAAGTTAAACAATCAATTTTGTTGAACGCTTTATTATGAAGATCTTCAAATAATTCATCTATAAATTTTGGCTTTTTCTTCTTTAACCGTTGAAGTGTTTTTTCATAAATTTTACTGTTTTCTACAGCTAAATCTAAATCAGATTTATATTTCATTTTAAAAGTGTTATTTTTTTTATAAAACCCCTATCATTGAGTAAAAGGTATTTATATTTGTCACAAATTTACACAATTCATGGACAAATTTGATTTAATTATTTTAGGAGGTGGTCCTGCTGGTTATGCCGCAGCAATGAGAGGAATCGACTTCGGAAAAAAAGTTTGTTTGATTGAACGAAATAAAATTGGTGGAGCTGGTGTTTACAATGGCGCGTTATCATCTAAAACTCTTTGGGAATTATCGTCTCGTGTCGCTAATGTTAATGAAACGATAATTTCAAATGGAAGTACACCTTTTGAAATCCCATGGGATGATGTAAAGAAAACAATTGATGAAGCTGTTTTTGAAAGAAAATTTCAATATTCTTGTCATATTAAATTGCTTCAAACCGAATCGATGCATAAACTATTGCATTATGAGAGAGGAGAAGGTAAATTTATTTCTAAAAATGAAATCCAAATTAGTCATGAAGGAACTGAAAAGGTAATTTGGGGTGAAAACATTATAATTGCTACTGGTAGTCGACCTACAATAATTCCTTCTATAAACGTAGATCACAAAACTATATTAACAAGCGATACTATTGAGCACATTGATGATTATCCTAAAAGTTTAGTTATTGTTGGCGCTGGAGTTATTGGATGTGAATATGCTACTATGTTTTCAAATTTCGGAAAAACAAAAGTTCATATCATTGACCGCCAAGATAGAATATTACCTTTTGAAGATCAAGATATTTCCAATTTAGTTGCTTCAAACTTAGAAAAGAAAGGAGTAATAATTCACCACAACGCCAAATTGGAGCGTATGGTAACGATTGATAATGAAGTAGAATACGAATTATCCTATCCTGATGGAACAAATGAAATAATTAGAGTTGAAAAAGCTTTACTTTCAATCGGAAGAGTTCCAAATATAGAACATTTAGGCCTTGAAATTGCAGGAGTAGAAATGTCTAAAAGAGGTTTGCATATTGGAGACGAAGACACTAGAACAAATATCCCAAATATTTATGCAGTAGGAGACGTTTCTGGAAGAATTGCACTTGTAAATGTTGGAGAAATTGAAGGAAGGCACGCTGTAGAAAAAGCATTTAATGTGAACAAAGGTCCATTGAGTTATGACAATATTTGTACCATTATGTTTCTTCAACCAGAGGTAGCTTCGGTTGGTATAAATGAACAATATTGCTTAGAAAACAACATCCCTGTAAAAATAGTAAAAGTAGATTTTTCAGTAATCGCAAGGGCAATTGCAATGAGACAGACTCAAGGATTTTTCAAACTAATTGTTACAAATGATTCAGAAATGAAAATTCTTGGAATGAGAGTTATCGGTGCTCATGCATCTACTGCTATTCAAGGTGTTGCATTATTAATAAAAATGAATGCCTCTATTGAAACTTTAGCTGAATTAATTCACCCTCATCCTTCTATAGTAGAAGGAATTCAAGAATGTGCCAGAATGCTTTTGAATAAATCTATTTTCAAATCTTCTGTATTTAAAGATAAACTTTCTTGTTATTCATTAGTTGATGGCGTGAAAACTCCTCTGGAAAGACTATAATCTAGGTGTTAGGTTTTAGTTATTAGGCTGTGTAGGTTAGATTTGGGGAGAATTATAACTAGGTGTTTGGCGTTGGTTATTAATCTTTGTTAGTTAGATTTTGAAAAGTAGGATTAAGTCTAACAAGACTAGACATTAATTACTAATTACTAAAATCTACTTCCCTTTTAACTCCATTGCTTTGAGTGTATTAATCATCAATGAAGCTATTGTCATTGGTCCTACTCCACCTGGTACTGGTGTAATGAAAGAGCATTTTGGTGCTACGTTTTCGAAATCAACATCTCCTGATAAATACCAACCTCTTGCTCGAGAATGATCTAAAACTCTTGTTGTTCCTACATCAATTATTACAGCTCCTTCTTTTACCATATCAGCAGTAACAAATCCAGGTTTACCAATTGCAGCTATTAATATATCAGCATTCAAACAAATTTCTTTTAGATTTTTTGTTTTACTGTGCGTTAAAGTAACCGTACAATTTCCTGGGTTAGAATTTTGAGCTAATAAAATACTCAAAGGCAGACCGACAATATTACTTCTTCCTATAATTACACAATTTTTACCTTCAGTTTCTATTTTATTCCTTTTCAATAACTCAACTATTCCTGCTGGTGTTGCTGGTAAAAAACAAGGTATATTCAAAATCATATTGCCTAAATTAACAGGATGAAATCCGTCCACATCTTTTTTAGGATCTATTGCTTGTGTTATTTTTAATTCATTGATATGCTTTGGTAGAGGGAGTTGAACTATAAAACCATCTACACTTTTATCTTCATTTAAAGTCCTTACTTTTTCTAATAATATCTCTTCTGAAACAGATTCATCGTATTTAATTAAAGTGCTTTCAAAACCAATTAATTCACATGCTTTGACTTTTGCGTTCACATAGGTCAAAGATCCACCATCATTACCAACTAAAACAGCGGCTAAATGAGGAATTTTTTTACCATTCTTTTTACGATCTTGAACAGCTATCGCTAATTCTTTCTTAATTTGTTCTGATGTTGCTCTGCCGTCAAGTAATTGCATATCTCACTTATTTTGTTCAAAGATACTTCTCTAAAGGCGTAAATAAAAGTGTTCACAAAAGTTATTTTTCTCGAAATGAAATTGATTACATTTGCATAAAATAAATACTATGAAATTTATACTGTCTTCATTTTTAATTTTAGCTACATCTTCTATTTTACTTTATGCTCAAAAAAACGAAAGACCAGAAATTGGAGTAGAAGGTTTTGCTAGCGCTTCAACAACAGGAGGTTCTTATAGCCTTGGTTTAAAATATGGAGTGAAATTGAATGAAAATATAATTGTAGGACCTTCATTTAGAATTTTAAAAAGTTGGTCATCAAATTCAGTTGGACAAAATTATTCTTTTTCAATTAATGGATTAGGTGGTTTTGCTCATTTTAGGTATTCAAATACAATATTTGGCGGTGTAGAATATGAATTATTTCGTTCACCAATAAACTCATATGGATACATAACTTCTACAAAAAACTTTGTTTCCACCTTATTTATTGGAGGAGGATTTTCACGAGAATTTAAAGATTTTGTTAGGGTAAATGCAGGTGTTTTCTACGATGCAATAAATCAGCTAAATAGTCCATTTAGATCTAGTTATATGATGAAAAAAACAAATCCTACTACAGGACAAATTGCAGGATATATACCTGTAATTTATAGAATTACATTCTTTTTTCCGATTGGTAAAATAAAAGAGGATGAACAATTAGACGAGGAATAAGATTTAGACTGAGGCTAAGATTGAGACTTAGGTTGAGGTTGAGGTTAAGGTTAAGAAATGGTGAATATTTGGCTTTACATTAATTAAAAATCAAACATTCACCATTAAAAATCAATAAATTACATTCCTTGTTGTGGTTGTTGAGGCTGTGGCTTTACCAACGTCCCTGCTTTCCCAAAATCATGGAATTCAATATAAAAACACAAAGATTCAAATCCTTTTTGTTCACCATAGGCTAACTCGCCTGGTATAAATAATTTATATTTACCTCCTTTTT
>CANCQX010000021.1 GCA_947380375.1 Flavobacteriales bacterium | reverse complement strand
TACAGTTTTCAATATATACTAACTTTTAAAAACAATTACAATGAATTACAAATTATTCTTTTTTCTCTCATTTTTCATTTTTTCATTTTCAAAAGATACCCCTAAGCATAGTAGTATGGCTAATGTAAATGTTTTAAAAGCATATTCACAAAACATTTTAGGGAAAAATGTGGGGTATTATGTAGAATTTAAAAATAATGCCTCGAATGAAGTAGATGCTTTAAAATGGGAAGCTTTATTTTATGACAACTTTAATGATTTGAAAGGTCAATCTGAAGGGAATTGGAGTTCTGGAAACTTTATTTCTTCTATTAAAAAAGGAGAAACATGTAAAGATCTTGAAACTGCTTGGGTTAAAGATGCTTCAAAAGTATTTATTAAAATTACTAGGGTTCATTTTACGAATGGAAAATCTTTTGGAAAATAATTAAAAAAATTTTCAGTAGTTTGTTATCTATGTAATTTCGGAACGTAATTAATTTAAGTTTAATAATTAAATTATGAAAGTTTCGATTTTTATTTTTTCCCTCCTGTTTTCCATTGGATGTTTCTCTCAGAAAGTATATCCTTATGATAAATGGAAAATACAAGAATTATCATTAGCAGCTAATTTTAATTCTATAACTTTTATGGATTCTTCTGAAAAAGAGATTTTGTATTATTCTAATTTAGTTAGAATAAATCCAAAGTTATTTTGTAAAACTTATTTACAAGAATACATAGATTTAAATCATTTAGATATTTCTAATTCATACATTTCTAGTTTGATTTCGACTTTAAATAATTCTAAATCAAAAAATGAATTAATTGCAGATACTAATTTGTTTGAAATGGCAAAATCTCATGCAATTTCAATGGGAGAGAAGGGATTAGTAGGTCACAATGGTTTTGAAAATAGATCTAAGAAATACCTGAAAGGTAAATTCGGTGCGATTGGAGAAAATTGTTCTTATGGAGATAAATATGCAATGGATATTTTTATGAGTTTATTGATTGATGAAGGTGTTCCAAGTTTAGGACATAGATATAATCTATTAACATCAGATTTTACTTCGATTGGAATTTCTATCCAAACCCATAAAAAATATGGGATAAATTGTGTTATGGATTTTGCTTTTGATAGTTCAAAAATTAAAATAAAAAGTTCCCTAAGATTTAATTTTTGGAAATAATTGATTAGTTTTTACAATAGGAATTAATCTACTTTATTCATAAAGAAGACTAAAATAAACAAATAGTTTTATATATCAAAAATAGTAGATTGTGATATTAAAAACTGTTAGATAAATTAATTATAATCATCTATTTAAAAGGTGTATAAATTTTATAATATATTATATTATAATAAGTTAATCATAATTTTTAAAAAAAATAAACTAGATTAAACTTAGAAATAATTTTAAATAATATGGGTTTTAGAAAAATAATAATAGGCGATATACATGGTTGTATATTAGAATTACAAGAGTTAATTCTAAAATTAGATTTGTTGCCTAACGATCAATTATTTTTTTTAGGTGATTTAATTGATAAAGGACCTGATTCATTAGGAGTGGTGCAATTTATCCATGAATTATCAAAAAAACAGAATGTTAAATTGGTTTTAGGAAATCATGAGGATAAATTTCTTCGGTATATGCATAATCGAAAGTTTAATAAAAAAGCTTTAGCAGATATGAAAGTACCAGCTGATTTTGAAATTTTAGGCGAACATTTAACATTGCAAGAAATCGCATTATTGAAACAAAGCTACTTTAACTATTTTATCAAGGAAGATAATCTGCTTTTATTACATGGTGGAATTAGTGGGAATTGTTCTTTGGATTTTAGTATTAATTATCAGTATAGCAAACATTCTACAAAAGAATTTAAAGGATTAGACTTAATAACGAGAACTAGATATATTGATGCAAACGGAATATTTGTTAGTATTGGAATGGAAAGTGATCAAATAAATTTTTGGGCTGAAGTATATGATGGTAAATTTGGTAAGGTTATTTTTGGTCATAATCCATTTTTAAATGAAACTCCAAAATTATTCAATCATGCAATTGGTTTGGATACGGGTTGTGTTTTCGGTGGTTGGTTATCTGCGGTTATAATAACTGAATCTAATCTAGATTATCTATCGGTATTAGCTAAAAATAAATATGCAAAATTAAAATAATGGTGTAGCAAATCAAGTTCGGTAATTGTATTACCTTTTAAAATGATTGTATTTTATTTGAATTCAGCAATATAAATTAAAACTAATAAAATTATGGGAAACCATGTATACTTTAGCCCAGGAGATGATTGTGTAAATCATATTATTGATTTAATAAATGAGGCATATAACCATCTTGATATTTGTGTTTTCACAATCAGTGACGATCGTATTACGCGCGCAATTGTTGACGCAATGAAAAATGGGGTAGAGGTTAGAATTATTTCGGATAATTTTAAAGTTTTAGATATTGGTTCAGATGTTGAAGATTTGAGTAGGGTTGGTATACCTACAAAGGTTGATACTACTGATAATCATATGTATCATAAATTTTGTGTTGTAGATAAAAAAATTGTTTTGACTGGATCTTATAATTGGACTCGAAGTGCTGCATTGTATAATCAAGAAAACGTAATCTCAACTGATGACGAATTGGTTGTAGAAAAATTTTTAACTGAATTTGAAAAGTTATGGTTAACTTGTGAGCAATTGCAATTAGATTCGGAATAAATCAAAACTTCTATTGAATCTTTGAAAAAAAGTATCGAATGAACTAGAGGTTATTTAAAAGATATTAGATCAAGAAATTAATAACAAAAAAAGACAAACGTAAGTCTGTCTTTTTTCTGCTTGATTTAGGGTGGTGGTAAAAACTTTTATCACAATCATCAAAATCTAGCTCAATTAGTAATAGATTTTAGTATCCCTTATTTATATTGTTTTCTATACTCTCTTGACCCGAACTGAATTACTGTTTTCATAATATTGATTTTTAATAATAACGAACGAAAATAAAAAGCATAACATTTTAAATAACTTTTCTTTTTCTAATAATTATTATACAAATCATATTTAATAGAAATATTTAGCATAGTTTAAAAACTTTATAATCAGATAGAAAAACATGAGACAATTTTCAACTTGGCTCAAAATAAATCAATTAGAAAAATATCAAGAAATTCTCATTGAAAATGATTTCAATAGCATTCAATTAATAGCTGAATTATCGGAAGAGGATTTAAAAGAATTAGGTTTTTCAATGGAAGACCGTAAACATTTTTTTATTGCGATAAAATTAATTAAATCTTGTGTTAATACCTCCAATTATAAAAGTCCCCATTTTCAGAACAGCTGATTAAAGTATAATTTTAACAGTTGAATATGAAAAAAGAGAGAAGAAAATTTACGTCAGCTTTTAAGGCTAAAGTGGCCATTGAAGCAATTAAAGAGGATATGACAATCCAAGAAATAGTAGCAAAGCATCAATTCATCTATCACAAATAACGACTTGGAAAAAAGAGTTTTTAGAGAATGCTATTTTAGTTTTTTATTCAAAACGTCAAGAAGTAAAATACGAATCTAAAGACAAAATTCTTTACTCAAAAATAAGCGAACTTCAAATAGAGATTGATTTCCTAAAAAAGTCTTGGGGAAATGAGTTCTCAACAACGGGAACTTATTTTCCCTTCATATGTTAAACTGAGTATTGTCAAGCAATGTAAATAATTAGGACTATAAAAAAGTAGTTAATATTGCAAGCCTAAAGGTGAGTCTAGTTTGAATCAGTTATTAATGAAGGCTATAGATAAAAAGTATCTTGAATGTCCATTTACAGTACACTAAGGATGACTAATTATCTCAATATGGATTTAGGCTATAGGATTGATAGAAAGAGAATTAAATGCTTATTATCGTGTAGAATGATTAGTAATCTGCTTGCCTTACTTTTTAACACATTAAGGCTAGACTGACGTGTAACTTATCTTTTGAATTTTTAAATATCCAAGATAAAATCTGAAATTGATTGAGTAAGTTCTTTTGCTATTTTTAAATCAGGATTATTATAAGTAGCTATATTTTCTTCCTTATCACCTTTAACAATTTTAAGTATATGATTCATATCCTTTATAATAATCATTTTAGCTGAAGGATAAGCATTTAATAATAATTTAGCTTCTTCTTCCTTTACTTGAATATCATTAGTTCCTTGGGCAATTAAAACAGGTATCTTTAATTTTTTTATTTCAATTTGAGGATCGTATTTAAACCAAGATATTAAATAAGGCTGTACACTTGGTCTGAAAATTGAAAATAGTAAAGGGTTTATCGAAGAAACTAAATTTCCATTTTTTAAGCTGTCAATAATTACTGTACTATTTTCAATTATTTCTTTTGATTGAGAATTTAACTGTTCTTTTAATAGTTTATCCGAAGATTTTCCTAACCCAGCAATAGAAATAAATTTATCAGCTTCTACTGCTGCAATAATCCCTATTAATGAGCCTTCACTATGACCAATAATAGTCAATATAGTGAATTTTTTGTCTTTACGGATAAATTTAATCCAATCTTTAGCATCATTAATGTAATCTTCGAAACGTAATTCTTTTTCATTTATTCCTGCTGATTTTGATTCTTCAATTCCTCTTTTATCATAACGAATTGAAGCTATTCCTTTTTTTGAAAGTTCTTCTGCTAAATATTTTAACGAATTATTTTTCATCACTTTATTATTTCCATTTCTATTTGTCGGTCCTGATCCTGCTATAATTAATGCAATCGGACCTTTTTCGAATTTTTCAGGGATTGTAAGAGTTCCGAAAATCTGACCTTTTTCAGTTTCTAAAACAACAGATGTTTCATTGAATTTATCATTTTTTAATTTTGAAGCTAAAGTTGGGAATGATAATAAAACTAATGTAATATGAAATAATAATAAACGTGAAGTTGAGCTTTTCATTTGATAAAGTTTAAATTTGAATCCGTATTTAAGTTTTAAATTTAAACAGTTTCTAACTATATTTACAACTTATTAAAAAATAACTATGAAAAAAATAACTCTCACTATTCTGTCTATCCTTTTTTTAGGAAATACTTTTTTTGCCCAGGAGAATTTAACCTATCAAAAACCACCTCAAGAAATTATGGAGTTGGTGGATTATGAACGTGCCCCTTCGGTCTTGGTGGATAGTAAAAGTGAGTATATACTTTTTACATATAGAAATACCTACAAAAATTTAGAAGATCTTACGCAAGATGAAATGAAGTTAGGTGGATTAAGAGTAAACCCAACTACAAATATATCAAGTACAATTACATATATTAATAATTTAAAAATTAGAAAATTTAAAGGAACAGAATTAATTCAAGTTTCTGATCTACCTGTAAATCCTAAAATTGCATATATTTCTTGGTCACCAAATGAAAAAACTATTGCTTTTACAAATACAACAGCCATTGGAGTAGAATTATGGGTTATTGATGTTTTAACTGCAAGAGCTCATAAAATTACTGATTCAAAATTGAATGCAAATTTGGGTATACCATATACTTGGTTTTCAAATAATCAATCTATTTTAGTTAAGATGTTGCCTTCAAAGCGTTCAGAGTTGATAAACACTTCTAAAGAATTGCCAACTGGACCAACCATTACAAATAGTAATGGGTCAAAAGCTCAAAATAGAACTTATCAAGATTTGATAAAAAATAAAATGGATGAGCAAAATTTTGAAACATTAATTACTTCTGAGTTATACGAAGTTAAAATGGATGCAACTAAATCACTTTGGAAAGAAAAAGATATGTGGTCAAGTTTATCAGTTTCACCAGATAAGACATACATTCTTGCCTCTAAAATACAACGACCTTTTTCTTATTTAGTTCAGTACGATCGTTTTGCATTTAAATCTACTGTTTTTAAGATTGATGGATCTTTAGTTCAAGAAGTTAATGATGTGCCACTTACAGAGGTTTTGCCCAAAGGTACGATGGCTGTTCGTTTAGGGAAAAGAGATTTAGCTTGGAGAGCTGATAAACCTGCTACTTTGTTTTTTGTAGAAGCTTTAGATGGAGGTGATCCAGAAAGAAAAGAAGTTTTTAGAGATGAAGTATTTCAATGGGAAGCACCATTTAATAATAACCCAACAAGTTTAGTAAAATCAATTCAACGTTTTGAACAAATCTATTGGGGTAATGATAATTTTGCAATTTTAGTTGACGATTGGTGGAATACACGAATTACTAAAACTTATGTTTTTAATCCATCTAATTCTGAATTAGCTCCAAAAATTATTTTTGATCGAAATTCTCAAGATGCTTATAGTAATCCTGGAAATTTTGAAATGGTTAAAAATCAATATGGTAAATATGTATTATGTTTAGATAAAAATGATGCTTTACTTTTAGGTGATGGATTTACAGAAAAAGGTCAATTTCCTTTCGTTGATAAAATTAATTTGGTCACTCTAAAAAAACAACGTTTGTATGTTTCAAAATTTACAAATAAAAAAGAAAGTTTAATTTCATTTTCAAACATTGCAAAGGGTGAGTTATTGGTTAGTATTGAGTCTAAAACAGAATATCCAAATTATTTCATTCGTACTATAAGAGGCAATGCAAAACCAATACAAATTACAGATTTTAAAAATCCATTTAAAAGCATAGAAAGTATTCATAAAGAAGTGATTAAATATAAAAGACCTGATGGTGTAGAATTAACAGGGAAATTGTATTTACCAGTTGGATACGATACCATTATCAAAGAGAAAAAACCAATGATAATGTGGGCTTATCCTCAGGAATTTAAGGATAAAAATAGTGCAGGACAAAATACTCAAAATCCAAATGAATTTACTTTTCCATTTTATGGATCTCCCGTTTATTGGGTAACTCGTGGATATGTGGTTTTAGATGAAGCGGCTTTTCCTATCTTAGGTGAAGGTAAAACTGAACCAAATGATAGCTTTATTCCTCAGTTGGTTTCTAATGCAAAAGCTGCAATTGATGCAGTTGATGCTTTAGGATATATAGACAGAAAAAAAGTTGCTGTTGGCGGTCACTCATATGGAGCCTTCATGACTGCTAATCTATTAACACATTCCAAACTATTTGCTTGTGGGGTAGCTAGAAGTGGAGCATACAATAGAACTTTAACACCATTCGGATTTCAAAGCGAGGAGAGAAGTTATTGGGATGCGCCAGAAGTATACAATACAATGTCAGCTTTTATGACTGCAGATAAAATGAAAACGCCATTATTATTGATTCATGGTGAGGCAGATAACAATCCTGGAACATTTACATTACAAAGTGAACGTTATTTCAATGCTTTAAAAGGTCTTGGTAATCCAGCTAGATTAGTATTATTACCAAAAGAAAGTCATGGATATGCTGCGAAAGAAAGTATTTTACATGTTCTTTGGGAACAAGATCAGTGGTTCGAAAAATATTTGAAGTGAAATTTGATTTAATAAAAAGTAGTATTAACCGATACTACTTTTTTTTGAAATTAGTTTTCTTGTTTATTAGTCTCCATCGGACCGCGCATATGAATAATCAAACCATTCAAGAAATTTCTCAAAAGTTGATCTCCACATTCTTTGTATTTTGGGTGGTCTTCATTTCTAAATAAAGCACCTAATTCGCTTGTTGTTACTTTAAAGTCCGCCAATTTAAGTATTTCTACAATTTCATCATTTCTTAAATGTAGGGCTACTCTTAATTTTTTTAGGATATCGTTGTTTGTCATAAATAAATTATTTGTTGTAAAAGTACAATTTCTTAAGAATGAATAAATTTAAAGGCTGTATTTTTATTTTATAAAGAAACTTTTAACTAAACTGAAATTAAAATTAAATCCCTTAACTCATTTAAAATTAAAGCGGTTGCTCCCCAAATTTGTTTATTTGAAAGATTAAAACAAGGGATATTTCTTTGAATAATGCCATTTGGAAAAAGTACTTCCATAGTTGAAATAGATTGTTCATCTAAAAGTTCATCAATAGTAAAAGTGAAAATTTCCGAGACTTCCCTTTCATCGGGTTGTAGTTCAGGAATAGAGTTGTGGTAATAAATAAAAGGTTTAACATTAAAACCACTAACAGGTATAAAAACGTCTGTTAATTCTCCAATCAATAAGGATTCAGTCAATTGAATACCAACTTCTTCAAATGCTTCTCTACGAGCAGTGTATTCTAAATTTTCATCATCAAAATCTTTTTTACCTCCAGGGAATGCTACTTGTCCACTATGGGTACCTTCATAAATTGGACGCTGAATTAAAATACAATGATGAGAATTTTCTTTAGGAAAAAGTATAATTGCAACAGCACTTTCTCTAATTGAACTTGCTTCTTTTAATGCAATACTCGATAAAGGCCTTTTTAATGGGGACATTCTTAAATGAGAAGTTTCTCCAGGAATGCCGTTTACAATTGCTGTTTTTAGCTTTTCTCGAAAAATATTATTCATTACATTTTGCGATGAAAACGTTATTTCTATTTTTTCCCCAATATGGTTTTAAAACACTTGAAGTATCTTGAGTTGCAAACAAACCATTCGCTTTTTCTAAATATTCCAATGCATTTTTTGCACCTCCACCAAACATTTTTGGAGTAAAGAAAACAGCAACGCCTTTTAAATGATAAATTCTAGGATTATTAGGATTAATTGCTTTTGCAGCATTAATATTAGCATCGAAAATTTCACCGTATTTTTTCCATCGATTTCCTCCGTCTACTACTAATCGAGCATTAGCTAACAATGCGCCTAAAACAAACGTTTCATCGTTTTCAGGTTTTATTTTTTTAGCAACTTCATAATATTTATCAGCCATATCTAAATATAGATCTTTACGTTTAGCATCTTTTTCAACGTATGAAATCATTGCTTTTGCATAGGCAGAATAATAGTTTGTAGCAAATTCTTCAGGCCATTTATTTGTGATAATATCAAAATTTGCAGCTGCTTTCATCATACTTCCCATCATTTTAGAAGTGTCCATTTGTTGAACTGCTGCTGTTAAGCTTTCTTCCAAAGTCTGAGCTTTAAATGTTCCAATTGAAAGTAGGACAAATGAGCTTGATAAAATAGTTTTTAAAATCGTGTTCATCTTTTTTGTTTTAAGTTTAATTTATAATTCGTCTTGTTTGAATTTTGTAAAAGATAAATTCATACCAATAAATATAGATCGATATAATGGAGGAATAATAGGATACATTTGTGATCCATCTGCTGAATATCTATATCCGAGTATGTTTTTAGTATTTAAAATATTATCAAAACTAAAATAAAAAACGGTAAAAACCTTTTTAAATGACTTTAAATAGGAAATGGTCATTGCTAAATTTTGATATGCAGGAGCGTGGTCTGTTAAAAATGTTGGTGAATTTGGATTGTAATAAGCTCTTCCACTTGCATAAGAGTAGGTAGCAGATAAATTAGTTTGAAGTTTTTCAATCAAATATTTTGCTACAACATTTAAGTTATGATTGGAAACAAAATCAGGTGTCGCTTTTGAGATATAGTTCTGATAAATTCTTTTGGTGTCAATATAACTATAAGAAATCCAGTAATCTAATCCTTTTACTGTTTGTTTGTCTCTCCAGAAGAAGTCAATTCCTTGTGCATATCCACTTCCTGAATTATCCAAAGTTCCATAATTAAATCTATATTGATTTGGAGTATAAGAAACACCTTTTTCACAGATTAACTGTTGGTAGCTTTTATAATAACCTTCCAATCTAAATACACGATTACTTTTCATAACCTGATAATTCAACATATAATGTGTTGATTGTTGGAAATTTGGACGGTATCCTTGTAATAAATAATTAGAACTTGCTTCTTGGTAAAACATTCCACCTGCAAATGAGATTTGACTAAATGCTCCTGTTTTATAGGCAAATGCTAATCTTGGGACTATGTTCCCTTTGGCTAATAATTGAGAATATTCAGCCCTTATACCAGGTTTAAAAGCTAACTTTCTATAAGGTTTGTATTCCCCTTCTAAATAACCTGCAGATAATGTTTCATCGTATTTACCGAGCAATGTATCGTATTTTTGAAGGTAAGAAATTCGTTGAATTTCGGTTCCAGTTAGTAGGTTAAATTTACGGTTAAATTCATACCAAATTTCAGCTCTTCCTTGAGCACGACTATCATTTTTAAGTAAAGAAATATCGCCAAAACCAATATTATCGGTATTGTTACTGTAAGAAAATGCTGTGAAATATTTTAATTTCTCGCTTGCCCAATATTTAAATGAAGTATTAAAATAAGTATTTTCATTTTGAACATTGAAATTGATTTTAGATCCCGGTAAAGAAGGATTATTGATTTCAACGCCTGATTTATTGAATGAACGTGAAAAATTCATTTTAAAAATCCCTTTGTTCTCATCCAATTTAGAAATCCAACGTGTTGAAAAAGTTCCTCCTTGTGGTACAGTGTAAAATTTCACATTTGTTGGTGTTATACCGTAAAATGGTTGAAGATTTTGATAGTTACCAGAATATTCAATAGCATTTTTATCCATTAATTTTGATCCTGACAATGAAATCCCAGCCATATTAGCTCCAAAATTAACATTGTTTTTTTCAGGTAAATCATTGGTTTGTAGATCTAAAATAGCAGATAAAGCTTGTCCATATCGAGCGGTATAACCACCACTACTAAAAGCGGTACCTTTAAATTGAAAAGGGTTAAAACGACTTCTTTGAGAAACACCTGGAGCTCCACTTTGAAAAGCATTTTGAGCAATAGTTCCATCTATAATCATTGAACTTTCATTTACATCACCTCCACGGACCATCAATCCCGTTTGATCACCACCATTTCGTTGAACACCAGGTAATGTTTGTAAAGCTCCTATAATATCTCCTTGTCCTCCTGCAGTTGTAACGATGTCTAATGGTTTTAATACGGCAACCGAACGTTCATTGTTTGCTTCAATAGTTCCAGCGGTAATTGTAACTTCATCTAAATTTTCAACTGGTTCTTTTAAAATGATATTTAAATTAATTTCTTTTTTATCTAATGATATTGGAAGTATAAAAGAATCATAACCAATACTTGAAACCATTATAGTGTCTTTTCCTATTGTTTCAGTTGTAATTAAAAATATTCCTAATTCATCTGATATGCCTCCATTTTTGGATTGTTTAAGTAAAATAGTTGCATAAGGGATTTCAACACCTTTATTATCTTTGATTGAGCCTTTAATAGTGGTTTGGGAAAAAGTTGTTAGTGAAATAAAACTTCCAATTACTATTAAAATTGTAAAAAATAAATGCTTTTTAAAATTTGAATTCATTAATATATGATTTTTGTCATATAAAAGTAGAGAATAAACTTGAAAGAATAATTATTTTTCGGCAAAGTGTTTATTTTGGTAGGTGAACGAAATGTATTTAACCAAAGATGAATCTAAAAAAAATATTGGACTGCTATTTCTGAATATTTTAGTTTTTCATATTCCCAATTAAATTAGTAATTTCGTTGCACTATTTATTTTAAAAACAACATAGCATGCAACTGTGGAATACATTGAATAAAGAGGATTTAGAGGTTCAATTGAGAGAAAGTGGTCATAAATTTGTGACTGTTTCTTTTTATCAATATGCACGTATAGAAAATCCTCGTTTGTTTAGAGATCATTTATTTTTAATGTGGTCTAAATTAAATGTCGTAGGTCGAACTTACGTAGCGAAAGAGGGGATTAATTCTCAAATGGCAATTCCAATTGCTCATTTTCAACAATTTAGAGATGAATTATATGAAATCGATTTCTTAAACGGAATTCGTTTAAATATTGCTGTGGATGAAGCGGAGGTAGATTTTTCATTTCTAAAATTGAAAATAAAAGTAAGAGATAAAATACTTGCAGACGGATTGGATGATGAAACTTTTGATGTTACAAATAAAGGAATACATTTAGATGCAGAAGAGTTCAATAAACTGACAGATCAAAAAGAAACAATACTTATTGATTTTAGAAATCATTATGAATCTGAAGTAGGTCATTTTAAAGGATCTATTTTACCAGATGTTGATACTTTTAGAGAGTCTTTACCTTTAATAGAAGAGACTTATTTAAAAGGAAATGAAGAGAAAAATATTGTGATGTATTGCACAGGTGGTATTCGATGTGAAAAGGCTTCTGCTTGGTTCAAACACAGAGGATTTGATAATGTTCATCAATTAGAAGGTGGAATTATTAAATATGCTAATGATTGTAAAGAAAAAGGAATTGAAAATAAATTTATCGGTAAAAACTTTGTTTTTGATGAGCGAAGAGGTGAAAGAATTTCTGATGATATAATTGCTGTTTGTCACCAATGTGGTTCACCTGCTGATACACATACAAACTGTTCAAACGAAGCTTGTCATTTACTTTTTATACAATGCGAAAGTTGTAAAGAGAAATTAGAAAATTGTTGTTCTACAGAATGTATGGAAGTAAATAGATTACCTCAAGATGTTCAAAAAGAGATGCGAAAAGGACTTGATAAAAGCAATATGATTTTTAAAAAAGGGAGATCAGAAAAATTACTTTTTAAACCAAATAGGGATAAATAATTTTAATCAATTTAACGTATGAATTTAGCTATTAATTGGAATGTAAGACCTGAATTATTTGAAGGATTAAAAACACCGAATTTATACGGTCTTTTGTTTGTTTCAGGATTAGTTATCGGGTATTTTGTAATCAAAAAAGTTTTCAAAAAAGAAAATGTTACTGAAGAAATATTAGATAAATTGGTGATGTATATGGTTTTATCAACCATTATCGGTGCTCGTTTAGGACATGTTTTTTTCTATGGACCATATTTTGATAAAATAAGCCCTGAAGGAATCGTTTTAGAAAGAGGTTATTTTTCACATCCAATTGATATTTTTAAAGTATGGGAAGGTGGTTTAGCTAGTCATGGTGGTGCAATTGTAATTGCCTTGGCTCTTTGGTGGTTTTCAAAAAAAGTGGTCAACAAACCTTACTTATGGATACTAGACAGAATTGCAGCTCCTACAGCAATCGCAGCATGTTGTATTCGATTAG
The DNA here is from genome assembly GCA_947380375.1 of Flavobacteriales bacterium. Taxonomy (GTDB): domain Bacteria; phylum Bacteroidota; class Bacteroidia; order Flavobacteriales_D; family Crocinitomicaceae; genus CAIUKX01. The sequence goes on along the minus strand of CANCQX010000021.1, from coordinate 16,878 downwards.
GTAATTTAGTAAATTCGGAAATAGTAGGGGATGTAACTACTGTTCCTTGGGGATTTCGTTTTATGATGAATGATTGTTATCCACCTTATGATTGTTCATGGAGTCAAATTCCTGTGCGTCATCCAGCTCAGTTATATGAAGCAATTGCATACATATTTATTTTTGCTTTTCTCTTATTTTTATATTGGAAGAAAGAGGCGTGGAGAAAACCTGGAATTTTATTTGGGACTTTTTTAACTTTACTTTTTACAGCACGTTTTTTTGTAGAGTTTGTAAAATTAGGACAAACTGACAGAGATAATGTGTTGCCTATTAATACTGGACAAATGTTAAGCATCCCTTTTATAGTTATTGGATTAATAATTTTATTTAAAGCTTTAAAAAAAGAACCTTTAAAAGATTAAAAGACACAAAAAAAGCTTCGAATATCGAAGCTTTTTTTGTGTAGAATAAGTTATTCTATAATTATTCCTTTGAACTTACAGGAGCTTCAATAAACTCTCCACATCCAATGTAAAATTGAGCATTTTCGGTAATTAAATAAGCTTTTCCTCTATTTAAACCTTCACCCATATCATGAAAACAAGGACAGCTCTCTGCGCTTTCAGGGTCAAAAAACTCCATAACTAATGTTGCTGTTTTTCCATTTTGTCCTTTCATTACCCATGATTCAGAAATTTCTCTAGAAGAACCTTCAGGTTCGGGTTTACTTATTAAAGTATAGGCGTATGAGTTTTCACCAACATACAAAGTTAGAACTTTATTACCGTCCCAATCCAAAGTCCAAGCAGGTTGTTGACCACTTGCTATAACCGATTGAGATCTACCTATTATTGACAAGCTTAAAATTACTATTGTAAATATATATGTTTTCATACCTATTCTATTTTTATCTAATATACGAATAATAAAATAAAAAGATTCAACTATTATTTTTTTAATTTTAAACAGTTTAAAGTTTAAATGATTAGAATAGAAAGTCAATTAATCATTAAAAATCATGTAACCTTTACATAGTTTTTACGATATACATTTTTAGGTATGAAATTTGATTTCTTTACTTAATTAAATAATAAAAAGACATATTATGGTGCAAAAAAAATTAGCTTTAATTGGTGTACTATTTTTTTTCGTTCAATTAGGATTTTCACAAGTTGAAGACGAAGCATGTTTACCCCCTTCTAAAAAAATTTTAAAAATATTGGATGCCGCAAGGTTAGCGCCTGATCCCCAAACTGCTGTCGAGGGATTTAATGAGGCAATTAATGAGAATTCAGATAATGCAATGGTATATTATGATTTTGCAATGTATGCTTATAACAGTGGTACAAAGTATTTAGAAACTCTTCCAAATCCAGCAATGGGTGAAAAAAGTTATAAAAAATCTGAGGAAATGTTTATTGAAACTTTGGATCATTGTGCAGATTATAATGCAAATTGTTCTTACTATTTAGGTGTAATTAATTATTACCAACAAGAAATGTCAGAAGCGATTAAATGGTTTAAGGTATTTAAAAATTTTAAACACGCTGACCCAACTAGATATCCTGATGATTTTGCAAAGAAATTAGATGACGTAAATTCAGTTATTAAGGAGTTGGAAGAGGAGATTGAAATGAATAGTAAAAAAGTTCCATTTGATCCTAAAATTGTTCCAAATGTTAGTTCAGCTAATCCAGAATATTTTCCAATGATTTCTCCAGATAATGAATTAATGTTTTTTACTCGTAAAGTCGATTTAGGTGGAACTGGCGAAATTGTTCGGGACAAAATTCAAGAACAATTTTCATATTCACTTCGTCCAAATATCTCAACTCCTTTTGATAAGGGTAAAGCCTTTAACAAACCGTTTAATGATGGAACTTTTCAAAGTTATGGGGCTGCAACTATGTCGGTAGATAATAAGGAAATGATTATGTGTGCCTGTAAAAATGAAATGCAAGCAAATGGTCAAAATTATTTAAATTGTGATTTATATAGAACTGAATACGAAAGAAGTGGGGCAGGTGGTAATGATTTTACATGGACTCCACTAGAAAATATGGGAACTGGTATAAATACCAAAAATGGATGGGAAGGGCAACCAACATTATCAGCTGATGGAAATACAATGTATTATACGTGCATGCGTCCAACTACAAGAGATAATGATATTTATGTTGTAGAGAGAGGTAAAGATGGTAAATGGGGAGAGGCAAAACCATTTGATGTTATAAATACAGATGGGAAAGATAAAAGTCCATTTTTACATCAAGATAGTGAATCATTATATTTTGTATCAACTTCAACTGAAACAAGAAAAGGTGCAGGTGGATTAGATATTTTTTATATTCGAAAAATTGACGGTGTTTGGTCTAAACCAAAAAACATTGGAATTCCGATAAATACCCCAGATGATGAATTAGGTATTTTCGTTTCTACAAATGGAGAATTAGCTTATTATTCATCTCGAACAGGTGGAGATTGGAATATTTATTCATTTGAATTGTATGAAGAAGCTAGGCCTTCAGCCGTAACCATAATGAAAGGAACTTTAAATGATGAAAACGGTAAACCTATTGAAGGAGCATCTATTGAAGTTGCCTATGGTGGTGGTTCTAATGAAAAATCAACTGTAAAAGTAAATGGAAGTGATGGTAAATATGCAGTTGTAGTAAAGAATCCTACAAAACAAGATGTAATGGTAACTGTTAAAAAAGAAGGATATTCTTTTGATTCTAAGTTAATTACTAAAGAAGAGTTTGCTGCTCAAGCTGCAGTTGCTCCTAAAGATGTAGCTTTAGCTAAAAAAGAGACAGTTAAAAAGGAACTTGATAATGTTTCTAAAACTCAAACATCAACTCAAAAAGAAACTGATATAGCTCTAAATACTAAAAAGGTTACAGAGTCTACAATTAATAAAACAAATTCAAATAATACTAATACTTCTACAGTTTCTAATTCAACTAACAGTACAAAGATTTCTGAATCTAAAATTAATAAACCAAATTCAAATATTTCTTCTACATCTGAAGTTTCAAAAACGAATAGTACAAACGTACCTGAATCAACAATTACTAAACCAAATTCAGCAAATTCTTCTATTTCAAAAGATTCTAAAACAACGACTAGTGGAACAAATAATGAAATTACTAATAAAAAGACTGAATCAACAATAGTCACTGCAAAAACACAAACTATTACTAATTCTGATAAGGATATTTCTAAGAAACCTGTTTCTTCGGGACCAGTTGATTTAGAGGTTCAAAAGATTGTACCACAATCTACAGCAAAAAACACACCTGTTTCAATGCCTAAAAATGATTTAGTGATTAAAAAATTGAAAGTTGGAGTAGCGTATACAATTAACGATATTTTATTTGAAACAAATTCTAGTGAATTATCCGAGCGTTCTAAATTTATTTTGAAAGAATTTTCTTCATTCTTAATTGAGAATCCAACTTCAAAAATTATGATCCAAGGTCATACAGATGATGATGGAGAAGATGCTGAAAATTTAAAATTATCAGAAAATAGAGCAAAAGCTGTAAAAGACTATTTAATTACTTTAAACATTAAGTCGGATCGAATGACAGCAAAAGGTTTTGGAGAAATGATGCCTAAACTTCCAAACTCGACCGATGAAAATAGGGCGAAAAATAGACGGACTGATTTTGTTTTAGAGAAATTATAATCAATGCAAATAAAATCAACAATTCAAAATCCTTTTTTTTGGTTTTTATTTCTATTTATTAGTTATAGTTCTTACAAAAATTTAAATGATTTGTCAAGTGTAATAACTTCAGATGGAAGAGGTTACTACGCTTATTTACCAGCTGTTTTTATTCATGGAAATTTCCAAAAATCATCTCAGCAAGAAAAATCTGCTTATACTAATGAGATAGAACAGCTTTATTTATATAAAGATAAGAATGGAGAATTATACAATAAATATTTTCCAGGTGTAGCTGTTTTACAATTACCTTTTTTTTTAATTGCTTATTTTATTTCTTATATAAGTGATCTGTCTATTGATGGTTATAATTCTACTTTTTTGTTTTTTAATTATTTAGGTAGTTTATTTTATTCTATTCTAGGGTTAATAATTTACTTCAGATTTGTAAAAAAGTTCTATCTCAATTTTGATAATTTGAATTGGGTGATTACTGTAGTTTGTTTAAGTACACCGATTTTATTTTACACATTAAATACGACAAGTTTTAGTCATCTTTTCTCCTTTTTTTTATTTGGACTATTTGGATTACAGATTATAAACTTAAATCAGAAAATTACTCAGGTAAGACTGGTGTATTTGGGGATTATTATTGGATTGATTTTTTTAATTCGACCAACAAACATTTTAATTATAACAATCATTCCTTTTTTATTGCGTGATAAAATTCGATTTATAAATTTTGTGAAATCGTTTTTAAATTTAAAAATCAGTCTTCTTTTTTATGTAGCATTTTTAAGTATATGTTCAATTTTATTATTTATTTGGAAATGGGAATCTGGCTCTTGGATTGTATGGTCTTACAGTGGTGAGGGGTTTAATTTTTTTAATCCCAAAATAATTGAATGTTTATTTAGTTTTAGAGCAGGATTATTTCTTCAAACGCCAATTATTATTTTAGCAGTTTTGGGAATTTTCTTAATTAAAAATAATTTTCAACTAATTAGTTGGTTCCTCTATTTTTCGATTGTAGTTTGGGTACTGTCGGCTTGGTGGTGTTGGGATTATGAATCTTCTTTTAGTAATAGAGCTTACACTGAGCATTTGTTTTTTTTAACACTGCCAATTTATCATTTTTTAAATGTAATTTCAAAAAAGAAAATTCGAATAGGTATAATTGCAATTTTTGCTGTTATTTCAATTATTAGATATGTTGAAAGGACTACGAATTTTATGCCAGATCAACACTTTACCTACAAAAATTACTTTGCTTCATTGATTTTTTGGGATTCACAAAACAAAAACAGATGGAATTTTACTAAGTCATGTGTTCCTTTTGGCAAAAAGATAGAGTCCAGACTTATTTTAAGCGATACTTCAGTTCATAATATAAGTTCTAATGATGAATTTATATTTACGGCAGTCGATACTTTAAGTAAAAACAGATCGAATGAACGTTATTATTATACTATTAAATTAGATAAAAAAATAGAGGATAATATTGAGGGGGTATTACTAGTTGTTGATGGTTCAAGTTTTGATTTCAAAAGTAGATATTATAAGTCAATAGATTTATTTAATGATCGATTTGAAGGTCAAAAAGACTGGGAAAAATTAGAATTTGAAGGTATTATTCATGATAATTTTCAGCAATTTGAAAAGGTAGCGATTTACATTTGGAATCAAGGAAAGAGAAATTTCAAAATAAGAAATATACAGATTCGATTAGAAAAATATAAGTCTTAGAAAGGAATTGTAGAAACGTTTAAGTCTACTTCTTCATCAATACCAGGTAAGATGCCATTTTCACTGAATTGCCAGTGAAGAATACTTTTGTTATTGATGAAATCTGGCTTTTTACTATATGCAGCAATCCAAAATTGATGATTGGGAAAATGATTTTTGAATTTAGTTTCATAGAAATTTAATGAAGTATAAATAATAGGTCTCATTCCTGTCCTTTTTTCAACTTCATCGAGCCAAATTTTCATTTTTTCTCGTAAATCATTATCGGAAAACCCTTCATTCTCAACATCTAAAACCGGTGGAAGATCTACCTCACGTTTTTTCCAAAAGTTTAAAAAATGATTAACTTGAGGTCTTGGTGCCTCTTTAGTAATAAAAAAATGATAAGCTCCGTTAGGAATACCTAAATTATTTAGTGTTTTTCTATTGTAATTCCATTTAGTATCAACATGTGAATTTCCTTCAGTTGCTTTACAGTAAACAAAATGTATTATTGTGTCATAATGTTCTTTATAGAAAAGTTTTTTCCAATTTATTTCACCTTGATGATGTGAAACATCAATTCCAAAAGATTCGAAACCTAAAGGTATATTTTCTAAAAATGAATTTTTATTGATTTTTTTTTCAAAAGGAGATAAAAAATATAAAGTAATAATGGTTAAAAAAGCTAAAACAAATAAAGGTAAAATCCAACGAGTATTTGATTTTTTTTTAACTTGTTTTTTTACCCTTACTTTTTTAATAGGTTTTTTTTTGGGAGAAGTTACCATATTAATAAAATAAAAAAGGCTTCCTCAAAGAGAAAGCCTTAAAATATAAAATAGTATTATTATTTTTGAGTAGAAGAAAAACTTCTTTTTTCTCTAATACGAGCAGATTTACCAGTTAACTTACGGAAGTAGAAAATACGAGCACGACGTACAAATCCTTTTTTGTTAACAACGATATTATCTAAAAAAGGTGATGCCATAGGGAAAATACGTTCTACACCAATGTTACCTGACATTTTACGAACTGTAAAAGTTTCAGTAGCACCTGAACCACGACGTTGCAAAACAACACCTTGGAATTGTTGGATACGTTCTTTAGCACCCTCTTTAATTTTATATGAAACAGTTATTGTGTATCCACTTTTGAAATAAGGGAAACTTTTCACCTCAACTAATTCGTTCTCAATTTGTTTTAAAATATCCATGATTCTAATTTTCTAATTTTCCGCGTAATTCGGGATGCAATATTACGAATAAATTCTAAAATAAACACATTCTATCTAAAAAAAAACAAAAATAGTTGCGTTTTTTGTCATTTCGATTTGATATATGTTTTTTATACTGATAAATGTACTGAGTTATTTGTGATTTATTATCTTTAACTTTATTTAAGTTTTTAATTTAGGTATTAAAAAATGGATCAACTATTAATTGGAAGAAAAGATAAAGCAGATTTTCCTGATTTTGGATTAACTAATATTGACGTGAAAATTGATTCAGGGGCATATTCTTGTAGTATTGACTGCAGAAGTGTGAAAATGATTGAATTGAATGATAAACAGCAATTAGAGGTTGTTTTTTTAAATGATGATCGTCCTGAATTTACAGGGGAAAAATATTATTTTTCGAATTTTAAATCAAAAAAAGTAAAATCTTCTTCTGGTCATTCACAAGTTCGGTATTTTATTTTTGGAAGAATAGTGTTGTTTGGTAATGAATATCAAACCTATTTTTCATTATCGAAGAGGTCAAGTATGAAAACACCAGTGTTAATTGGAAGGAAATTATTGAATAAAAATTTCATTATTGATACTAGAAAAGTTAATTTATCAGATAATTTAAAAGCTAAATAGTATATTTATTATTAATTAAATATAATTTCGTACCACTTTAAAAAAGCATTATGAAAATTGCAATATTGTCAAGAAATCCAAGTTTATATTCTACTAGAAGATTAGTGGAAGCAGCTATTGAAAGAGGGCATGAAGTTCATGTTATTGATCATTTAAAATGCAATATAGAAATTGAGCAGACAGGACCTTCCTTATATTATGGGGATCATTATCTTGAAGGATATGACGCTGTAATACCAAGAATAGGAGCTTCTGTAACTTTTTATGGTACTGCAGTTGTTCGTCAATTCGAAATGATGAATGTTTTTTCTGGAGTAAGTTCTAGGGGAATTGTTCATTCAAGAGATAAATTGCGTTGCTTACAAGTTCTTTCAAAGGAAGGACTTGGTTTACCTAAAACAGTTTTCACAAATTATTCAAGAAATGTTGAGCATGTTGTTGAATCTGCAGGAGGAGCACCTGTTGTTTTGAAATTATTGGAAGGTACTCAGGGATTGGGTGTTGTTTTGGCTGAAAATCAAAATGCAGCACAGTCAGTTTTAGAGGCTTTTAATGGTTTGAAAGCAAGAGTTATTGTGCAAGAGTTTATAAAAGAATCAAAAGGTGCTGATTTAAGAGCATTTGTTGTCGACGGCGAAGTTGTTGGTGCAATGAAACGTCAGGGAAAACCTGGTGAATTTAGATCAAATTTACATAGAGGAGGTTCTTCTAGAATTATCGAATTAACAAAAGAAGAAAAGGAAACCGCTATTAAGGCTGCTGAAACATTAGGCCTGGGAATTGCTGGCGTAGATTTACTTCAATCTGCAAGAGGTCCTTTGGTTTTGGAGGTTAACTCATCTCCTGGTTTACAGGGTATTGAAACAACAACAGGTAAAGATATTGCTGGAATTATCATTCAATATTTAGAGAAAAATGTAAAAATATGATTTCAAAGGCGAAAAAATTTGTTATTCTCAATCAAGAAATAGCTCCTGGAAAAGGGGCTCAATTGAATTTGGAAGTAGCTCATTTACATACGCATACTCCAGTTCAAGTTCCAGTTATTGTTGAAAGGGCGAATGAAGATGGTCCGGTTGTTTTATTGATGGCAGGAATGCACGGAGATGAAATAAATGGAATGGAAATTATAAGAAGAATTATTAGAAAAGGATATAATAAACCTGTAATTGGCACAATAATTTGTATTCCTGTTTTCAATATTTTTGGTTTCTTAAATGTAATGAGGGTTTTGCCAGATGGTCGTGACCTAAATAGGTGTTTTCCAGGAACTAAAAATGGATCTTTAGCAAGTCAGTTTGCATATCATTTTATGAAAGAAATTGCTCCAAAGGTTGATTATGTTATTGATTTTCATACTGGTTCAGCAAAAAGAAATAACATGGCTCAAATTCGCTGTGTTTTTAAAGATACTGAAAGTTTGGAGTTGGCTAGAATATTTAATCCTCCATTTATTATTCATTCATCCTATATTCCAAAATCTATTCGTGAGTCGATGAATAAAAAAGGTAAGAAGATTTTACTTTTTGAAGGGGGTAAGACAGATAGTATTGAAGATCAGATAGTTAATGAAGGTATTGATGGAGTGAAAAGATTTTTGACTCATTTGAATATGAGGAATGTAAAAGAAAATCTTGGTAACAGAGATTCTATCTTCATAAAAGATCATAAATGGTTGAGAGCTCCAAATTCGGGTATGTTTCAATCTTTAGTTAAAAATGGTGAAGAAGTTGAAGTTGGGAAAGTTTTAGGTATTGTTACAGATCCGTTTGGCTTAATAGAAAAAAAGGTTAAATCTACTTTAGCCGGTTATGTTTTTTGTGTAAACGAAGCCCCAGTTGTAAATAAAGGCGATGCAATTTTTCATATCGGATCAAAGATGACTCCTAGAGAATACGAATTAATTGAAAATTGACAATTATCAATTGTTAATTCAAATAAAACAATAATTGTAATTTTACATTATATTAATAGATAAATATGTCTGTACATTCGAACGTTAAACGTGTTACAACACACACATTACAAGCGATGAAAAACGCTGGTCAAAAAATATCAATGTTGACTGGTTATGATTTTTCAATGGCTAGAATAATCGATGCAGCAGGTGTTGACGTAATTTTAGTAGGAGATTCTGCTTCGAATGTGATGGCTGGTCACGAAACAACACTTCCAATAACTTTGGATCAAATGATTTACCACGCTTCTTCAGTTGTAAGAGCTTGTAAGCGTTCATTAATTGTTGTAGATATGCCTTTTGGTTCTTATCAAGGGAATTCAAAAGAAGCTTTATCGAATGCAATAAAAATAATGAAAGAAACAGGTGGTCACGCTGTAAAACTAGAAGGTGGACAGGAAATTATTGAATCTATCAATCGTATTTTGACAGCTGGTATTCCAGTTATGGGACATTTAGGTTTGACTCCTCAGTCTATTTATAAGTTTGGCACTTATGTTGTTAGAGCAAAAGAAGAAGAAGAAGCAATTCGATTAATTGAAGATGCAAAAGCTTTAGAGGCTGCTGGATGTTTTGCAATTGTATTGGAGAAAATTCCCGCTGAATTAGCTACAAAAGTTGCTCAAACTATATCTATTCCAATTATTGGTATCGGTGCTGGAAACGGTGTCGATGGTCAAGTTTTAGTTGTTCACGATATGTTAGGTATTAATAATGAATTTAGTCCTCGTTTCTTGAGGAAATACAATAATTTGTACGAGCAAATGATGATTGCTTTTCAAGAGTACATAAAAGATGTTAAATCTGGAGATTTCCCTAACGAAAATGAACAATACTAAATGATTCAAGGTTCTAGTTATTCTAATTTAGATGTTCTTTATGAGGATAATCATATAATTGTAGTTAATAAAAGTTCTTCTGATATTGTTCAGGGTGATAAAACGGGTGATGTTACAATGCCCGATAAAATCAAAGAATTTTTAAAAGAAAAATACGACAAGCCGGGTAATGTTTTCTGTGGTGTTGTACATCGTTTGGATCGACCGACAAGCGGGGTAGTGGTATTTGCTAAGACAAGTAAGGCTTTGACTCGTTTAAATGAACAATTCAGAGATAAATCTACACGTAAAACGTATTGGGCTGTAGTTGAGCAAGAACCAAAAGAAAAATCAGGCACTTTAGTTCATTATTTAAAGAAAAACGAGAAGCAAAATAAATCGTATCCTTCATTAACTGAAACACCTGGTTCTAAAAAAGCTTCGTTAGAATATAAATTAATTGCAAAATCAGAAAAGTATTTTTTACTTGAAATCGAATTGCATACTGGAAGACATCACCAAATTAGAGTTCAATTATCGACAATCGGTTGCATCATCAAAGGAGATGTGAAATATGGAGCAAGACGTTCAAATACAGATGGATCGATTCATTTACACGCTCGTTTTTTAGAAATCAATCACCCAACAACGAAAGAATTAATTAAAATTACCGCACCTGTACCGAATGAACCTTTGTGGCAATGGTTTGAGAAGAGGTGATTATAGAAAATTGAGTAATAAAACCTTATAAAAGAAATATAATGAGACAAATTATAATATTGATATTTCTTTTTTTATTTTCTTCATCTTTTATAAGTTCTAATAATGCTTCATTTCAGATTAATTTGAAAATAGGTTCTGAAAATGTAATGGATTTAAATAAGTTGAAAATTAAACTAGTCAATTCTAATAGAGATAATTTTAAAATTCAAATAAAAGGAAATACTCTCGAAATTGAACCATTTTTAGATTCTGCTGAATTAAAAATCACATATGATAATGTAGAATTTGAAACAAGTATGCATACATTTTTAGATTATAAAAAAATAAATTCTCTAGATTTAAATATTTTAACACAAAAAGAAATAGAACAAAAATATAGCGATACTTCAATTTATAAAAATGTATATCAAGCACATACTATATTAGCAAAACCCATTGGGCACGGTGAAATTTTTTTTATAGAGTCTTATACTGAGATAAGTGTGAATAGAGACACGAATAATAAAAACTAAAGTCTTATTAATATTTTTATGTAAAAAGCAATGATTTTAGAAAAAAGACAACCACGTATTATCATTTCCCCATTTCCAAATAGGTCAAAGTCATTCGAATAATTCCATAATCAATTTCACCATTTAGTGCTTCGAAGATTGGTTTTAAAGTATTGGTATCTTGAAATTGGGGTAAAACAGCTTTTATTTTTTCAAATTCTTCATCTGAAACATAGGTCTTAAAGTCGATAGATTTTCCTTCTTGCATTAATTTCGCTAAATGAGAATAAATCGTAGCTACTGCCATATTTCTCATTTTAGCAATATCGTCCACCCAAATCCCTTTTTTAACTAATTCATATGTTTCATCATACGTTGATATTTTGGGCCCTGAATCTTTGATAAAAAGTTTAATTAAATCGATGAAATCTTTTCCATAGGTATTGAATTTTTGTAAACCAATCCCTTGAATCGCTAACATTGCGTTTTCTGTAATTGGTTTTTCAGCTGACATTTGTGTCAATGTAGCATCACTAAATACTACATAAGCAGGTACATTATCTTCAATAGCAATTTTACGACGAAGTAATTTTAAACGATCAAATAACAATTCATCAGGAGATAGGGTAGAAGGTTGTTTTTTCTCTTTTATTTTTGATAGTTTCTCTTTTTCTTTAAAATTTGCAAGTTGAATGGTAAGTTTACCGAATAATACTTTTTCTCCAAAAGGACTGATTTTCAAATGCATATTATCGTCGTATGCAATTTCAACTAAACCAATGTTTTTTAATTGTGTTAGATAGAATAACCATTGTTGAACTCCTATATCAGCTCCAATTCCAAATGTTTTTAAGTTATTATATCCTTTAGAAAACATTTCGGTTGTTTTTGCCCCTCTTAAAATGTCTATAATAGTATTGTTACCTGCTTTTTCTTCTGCTCGTTTTATAGCCGAAAGTGCTTTTTGAGCTAAAATGGTTCCATCAAATGTTGCAGATGGATTTCGACAAACATCGCAATTACCACAATTATTTGGTAATACTTCACTAAAATAGGCTAAAAGAATTTTTCTTCTACAAGTTGTTGATTCTGTATATTCAAGCATTCTATTCAGCTTTTCAAGTAGAACGGTGCTGTGTTCACTATCTCTTGCAAAGTCAGATAATAATTTCACATCTCGATAATTATAATAAAGTAAAGTGTCAGATTTCAATGAATCACGACCAGCTCTACCGATTTCTTGATAATATCCTTCAATGTTTTTGGGGAGGTTGTTGTGAATAACCCAACGTACATTTGATTTATCTATTCCCATTCCAAAAGCAATAGTAGCACAAATAACAGGAATTTCATCGTTTATAAATTCAGTTTGAATTTTATCTCTTTGGTCTGAGGTTAGTCCAGCGTGGTAATAATTTGCTTTAACACCATTGTCTGATAGGATTTGTGACCATTCTTCCGTTTCTTTTCTACTTAAACAATAAATAATTCCTGATTTTCCCGGTCGTGCTTCAATGAAATCTAAAATTTGGTCAATTTTCTTTTGTTTAGGAACATTTCCTCGTACTTCAAGATTTAAATTAGGACGGTCAAAAGAAGATAAAAACGTAGTTGGAGAATTGAGTCCTAAATGGGTTTCAATGTCTTTTCTTGTTATTTTATCTGCAGTTGCGGTTAATGCTACAAATGGAACATCTGCTAATTTTGTTCGTAGTACTTTTAGTTGTGTATATTCAGGTCTGAAATCGTGTCCCCACATTGAAACACAGTGAGCTTCATCTATGGCTACTAAACTAATATTTAAATCGTTGAACCAAGTATTCATCGCAGGAAGTAAAGTTTCAGGAGAAAGATATAATAGCTTTAATTTTCCTGATTGAGCATCTTGGATAATTTGGTTTTTTTCTTGTTCTTTGACAGAAGAATTAAAAAAAGCAGCAGAAACACCATTTGTTTTTAACGCATCCACTTGATCTTTCATTAAAGAAATCAAAGGAGAAATTACAACTGTTAAATTCTCAAAAATTAAAGCTGGAATTTGAAAACAAATAGATTTTCCTCCTCCAGTAGGCATCAAAACGATAACGTCTTTTTTTGCTAATATTTCCTCAATAATTTGTTCTTGTCGATCACGAAAATTATCGTAACCAAATATTGATTTTAATTGTTTTTTTGCTTCTAAATTCATTGGTTCAAAGGTAGTGCTTGTCATCTAGTTTAAGTTGTTTTTATTTAGTTTTCAAATCTATTTTTTATCCATTTTCTATTGAAGATATGTAAATAGTTTCGATAATAAAATAGTTTTAATCAAAAAAAGCCCCTAATCTTTAAAATTAGAGGCTTCAAAATCTATAGATTTAATTGTTATTTGGCTGCTGGAAAACGCATTTCGATTGTAACTAAGCTATTTTCTCTTCCTTTTTTAATAGCAACACCAAAATCATCTGCATAAATACTAGATGTTAAAATTAAGTCTCCATTTTCGGTAGTGATAATAAATTTAGTAGGCTTGTTGAATCCTTTTAAATTTAAGATTCCGTTTACTACTGTTTGTTCTTTATGAGTTTCATCTGCAGGTTCAATTTTGAAATCAGTACTTTTAAAAGACATTGTCGGAAACAATTTTGTATTAAAGTATGTTTTTGATTTTAAGTGTTTGTCACGCGCCACATTTCCTGTAGAAATAGATGAGATATTTGCACTTCCATAAATTTTAGAACTAGCTAAATTCAATAAGTTTAAATCTATAGTTGCTGACACTCCAGAAAAAGTTCCTTTAGTCTCTTCACTAACATAGTTGAAATTTACGACAGCATCTTTGGTGTCTACTTTGAAGTTTTGAGAAAAACTCGTTGAAAAAAATAAAAGTGTAATTGATGTAAATAATAATTTCATTGTTCTTTGTTTTAAATAAAAAAGCACCTAATAAGGTGCAATTGAAAAATTGTTAATAATTGATAAGAATAATTAAGAACCGCAACCAACACAATCAAAGTGTGAATCTACAGGTTTAATTCCTTTGATTTTCATTTCAAGATTATGTATTTGATCTTTGATATCCATATCTTGAAACATATCTCCAGTTAATTGAGCAGTTAATTGTTCTAGCTCAGTTTGTAAATCAATAGTTTCTATCATTGTTTTGTTTGTTTAAATTAATATTGAAATCGTTTACTAATTTCAGATTTATTTTTGATTTAAAGAAATGTTTCAATCTAAATTTTTCAAATAAAATACACAATTTAATTATGAATAAACTATATCCATTTAATAAGTCAGTTGAGTATTACTTTTGATCATTAATAATCAGGGTTTTGTTATTCGTTTTTAGATCTATTTTATAAAAGGAAGAGTTTTCATAAATGATTACATTACTTTTATTTTCAGCTTCAAATTGTATTAATTGGTAATTAGGATTTAAGATTATAGTTCCATCTTTTTTTGATTTTGCCCCACATCTAGCATTTTCGCAAAAAAGCACGAAGTCATTATTGCTAATTTCAATAGATTCACGAATATTAGTAGAAAGTTTCTTTTTAGAAGCTATGTCATAGACATCATACGTTATATAATCTCTTACATAACCATTTTTACCTAAAATGAACTCATAACCTATACTAAAATCTATAGGTTCAAATATTGTTTGTTCTAATTGACCATAATGCCAGGAGTACCATTTCCCATCTTTTCGTCCAATCATAATTTTAAAATAATCACTATTATAATTTATACACTCGATTATTTCAAATTCGCAAGGTGCAATTTCTTTTCCCGTTGGGTTATAAAACCCTTGTTTACCATAGTTATGCACTAAATATCCTTCAACTCTAAATCCGTTGTCATACAAATAGTCAATGCGTTCATAAATAGGTGGGATCAGCTCTCCTTTTTTTAGGCTATATAATCCTTTTCGTTTACCTTGAAATGTTGTATATAATATATCAATTTGATTAGTGTCTAAATTTTCCTCATTGTATTTATCAGCAAAAAAAGAGGATTCTTCAATTTTAGTAAATTTAAATGGGATTAACTCTTTACCTAGTGAATCAATTACCCCAAACATTTTCTTCTTATTCTGAATTATTGTTTGAGAATATAAACTATTTATAGAAAAAGCGAAAGTCAAAAAAATAAATAGTACTCTCATATTTTACATTTATATTTAACAAAGGTATAATTTCATTGCATCAAATAAAATTTGGAAGCAATAAAAAGATGATTTTAATATAATTTATTATCGATTATCAATAAATTAAAATTAAAATTAGTTTAAGATTAAAATTACTTGTGGATTTATTTTATAGATTAGTATAAAATTAGCTTGATTTTTATAATTTTGAACTATATAACTAAACGATGAATGAGCCATTATTATTAAAAGTCGGGAGAGCATTGGATAACGATGTTGTTTTAAATATACCATTTGTTTCGGATTATCATTTAGAATTATTTCAAGATGTTGAAGGAAATGTATTTATGACAGATTTGAAATCTTCTAATGGGACTTTTGTAAACGGAAAAAGACTTGTTGGTTTTGTTATGCTTCGTGCTAAAGATGAAGTTTTTTTAGGAAGTGGATTTAAATTGCAGTGGGAGCAAATGTTAGCTGATCCTAAATTTAATAAAGTTGTAAATAATACCATTCCAAGAAAAGAACCTATTAAATATGAAGATGCTTATGAAACTCCTAAACAAAGAATTCAGTTAAAGCAACAAACAGCTCAGCAAACTAAACAAATTACACCTTCTAATGAGAATCGAGATTTACTAATAATTTATGGACTTATTTTGCTGTTTATTCTTTTTTGGGTATTTTATTCTTAGTTTTTTCAATCAAGGTTAAAAGTTGTATTAGCTATTTAAACATTAGAATTTTTCGCCATTTATTTTCTTATTTTATTAATCGTAGTTGTAACGAAATTTTGGTAAGTTTCAGGAATGTGCTCTTTTATGCAAGTGATGTGTTGTTTTACAAAATAGTCATCGACAACATATAATAAGCAAAAAACTTGATATCCATAGGGTTCCATTAATTCTGTGTATTCTTTCCCACCTTTGTATAAAGAAAACATTTCAGCACCTTCAAATTTAATTCCGTGAATTTTTATTTTTTCTGAATATTCTGAATTTAAGCCTAAGTATTTTTTATGAAATTTCAATGCTTCTTTTTTTGATTCAAATTTTAGGCGAATGTCATAAAATTGTTTAATATTTTTAATTGTATCTTCTTTGTCTACCCATAAATGCCTCCATCCATTATTATTGGCTAGTTTCATGTTTTTAATCGATGATGTATCTAAGAATACAGAAGGAGTAATATATGCACCATTAGTCTTAATTATTTCCATCATTTCAATTTCTTCGGCTGTAAATTGAGCGAATAAGGGTTTTGAAAATAATAAACTCAAAATAAATAGCGATAATAAACTTAAATTTTTCATTTTGTATGATTGCTTGTTCTATATAATTACAAAAATATTCTTTATAAACAAGTTGATTTGATTAGTTGAATAAAGTTTTCATTATGTTGGTATGAATTACTTGAATGTTTTAAACTATTGCTTTGTTTTAATTGTTTGATAATCATTTATTTAATTTAGAATGGGTAACGCTTTAATTATTGGATTATGAAAAGGTTTTTTAGAATT
>CANCQX010000020.1 GCA_947380375.1 Flavobacteriales bacterium | reverse complement strand
CAAAAAATGTCATAAGAATAATAAACATATTATTTCCTAATCCACTATTAAAACTCCAAAAAGATAATCCCTCTTTATTATAAAATATATGGTTTATATAAGGGTACAAACCATTAATACAATCCCGACTTACATCATATTCATTATATATAAAAACATATTTCCCGAAAATAAATTTATGAAATACCAAAAGTGAAATGAAGGACACTATAAGAATTAAAAAAAGATAATCTTTTCGAGGATTATTCCTGTAAAAATTTGAAATTCGAATTTTAAGATTTGATGTTTGCATTTTTTCAAATGGAGTAGCACAAAAATCGATAAACCGAGCATAAAATGAAATTAGAATAACAATGAATCCGTTATCTTGTATTTTATACTCTATGTTTTTTAATAGTTTAATCATTCTATTTTGCTTCAACTATAATTTACTTTAATAAAGATATTAAATTTTCAATAATAAATTCAACATCTTCATCGTTCATTGGAACATATAAAGGTAGAATAATACTTCTATCCGCTAAATCTTCAGAAATAGGTAAAAAGTAGTTCTCAGAATTATACGCCGTTTCTCTATGTGTAGTCATAATACCTCTTCGTGAAGAAATACCTCGATCCAAAAGTGCTTGCATTAAATCATTCCTTTCAATCGAACAATTTTCTTTTAAATAAATTGAAAACGATTGAACATTGTAAAATTTATCTTCCTTTTCAAATGGCAATCGAATACAATCAATATTCTTTAATCCTTCTAAATATTTTTGAGCTATTTTTCTTCGTTCTTCGACAATCCAATCTAATTTTTCTAGTTGTTTAATTCCAACCGATGCTTGAATATCTGTCATTCTATAGTTAAAACCAATCTCTAAATGATCTTCAAAAATAATGTTTGATGATTGGTGACGAACCCGATCACTAACGCTCATTCCGTGTTGACGAAGGATTTTCATTCTATCAGCAAAAGCTTGATTTGTTGAAGTAACCATTCCCCCATCTCCTGTAGAAATTACCTTTCTTGGATGAAATGAAAAACAAACCAAATCAGAATGGCTTCCAATTTTTTTTCCTTTGTAAGAAGAACCAATTGCACACGCTGCATCTTCAATTAATATTAAATTATTTTCTTTACACAAGTGAGTAAATGCATCAATATCAGCTGGCATCCCTATTTGATGAACAATCAAGATAGCTTTTGTTTTAGACGTAATTTTCTTTCTTACATCCTCAATATCGATATTGTAATCTTCCTTAACTTCAGCAAAAACCGGTGTTGCTCCTACATATTTAATACAGTTCGCTGTTGCGATATAACTCATAGAAGGGCAAATTACCTCATCTCCGGCTTTTACACCTGCCACAATCATTGAAAGGTGTAAAGCAGTTGTACAATTTGAAACTGCTACTGCATGTTTAGCTCCTGTATACTTTGTAAATTTCTCTTCAAATTCAGCTACTTTTGGACCTTGCGTAATCCATCCGGTTAAAATAGTGTCATAAGCTGCTTGAGCTTCTTCTTCTGTTATATAAGGTTTTGCAATTGGAATCATTTTTTCTGTTTTTCAAAGTACCATTCACTTAATTCTTTCATTCCTTGTTCCAAAGAAATTGTTGGTGTAAAATTCAATAAGGCTTTTGCTTTATCAATATTTGCCAATCTTCTTGAAACTGGATTGATACTATTTTCTTCTCTATGTTCAGGTGTCAAGGTTGAATTATTTACTTTTAAAAGAACTTCTAATAATTCTTTCAAGCTTGTTTCTTCACAATTTCCAATATTGAAAGCTTCATCTGTAGCATCTGAAAGTAAAGCAGCTACGTTTGATTTTGCAATATCTTTTACATATACAAAATCCATTGTTGTTGAACCATCCCCGTATATTAATGGATTTTTTGAATCTCTAATACAATCCAACCATTTAATCATTACTTCCGTATACTTTCCATCTGTATCCATTCTTGGCCCGTATGCATTGAAATAACGCAAAGCGACATAGTCTAAATCATACATAAATTTGAAGCTTCTAAATAATTGTTCTCCAAATTGTTTTGCAGCTCCATAAAATGTTTGATTATCATACGGATTATCCGTCTCTGGCGTTGGGAAATGTTGTGCTAAACCATAAACAGAGGCGCTTGAACTATAAATCACCTTTTTAATTTTGTATTTCACACATAATTCAGCAACATTAAAAGTACATTTCAACATTACATCAAATCCTTCAGAAGGATTAGCAGCACAAGAATTAATTCGAAGAGCCGCCATGTGAAAAACATAATCACTTCCTTTGATACAATCCTCTAACAAAGCTGTATCTCTCATATCTCCCTCTACAAACTGAACGATAGAATTATCTTTAAAATTCACCATATTGGGATGACTTCCACGAATCAAATTATCAAGAATAATTATTTTTTTAGGAGAGTGTTCTAAAAGATACTCTACTACATAAGAACCTATAAAACCAGCTCCACCAGTAACTAAAATTGTTGAATTTGTAATTTTGTTTGTCATTTTTTAGTTTTTTAATTCAATAATATCGTCAATTATAAATACAGGCCTTTTTCTTGAAGAGTCAAATGTTCTCCACAAATATTCTGCTATGATTCCTAAAGAAATATTCGTAATTCCAAAACCAATTGTTAATATTGAAATTAACATCGTCCAACCAGATACCAAATCGTTATAAAGTATCTTTCGAATAAACAAATACAAAGAAAAACCTATTCCTGAGATAAATAATGTAATCCCTATGATTGTAACAAAACGAATGGGTGCATAAGAAAAAGCAATGAATGAATCTATAAAAAGTTTTATTTTTTTACTTAACGTCCATTTTGAAATTCCTTTCTTTCTTGGTAATTTATCGTAAAAAATAAAATCTTGATTAAATCCTAATGTAAGTATTTGTAAAAATATGGAAGAATTTGCTTCAATATTTTGATTAATCACAACAGCAACTTTTTTAGAAAACATAACAACATCAAACCCTTTTTCTGGGTAAGAAGTTGACACATATTTTTTCATTAAACTCGAGTAAAATTTTGAAAAAGAAGATTCAAAAAAACCATTATTCGTCGTATTTCTTGTAGCCCAAATAATTTCTTTATTGCCTTGTTCAATTTTATCATATAATTGTGAAATCAATTGAATTGGATCTTGAAGATCTGCATACATAAAAGTAACATAATCTCCACTTGCATTTAAAATACCTGCTCTTAATGCTGCGTGAGAACCGAAATTTTTAGAAAAAGAAATAATTTTACTTGAATAATTTTTATGATCTTGCTCTATTACAATTTTTTTAGAAGCATCTGTTGAACCGTCATTCACAAAAATAACTTCTGCTACAAAATTAGTTTCTTTTTCAAAATAGTCAGATAACGTTTCCACTAAAGAAACTATATTTTCTTCCTCATTTAAAAATGGTATGATGATAGATACTTTCATTTAATATTATACTGTTATATTTTTGGCTGGATTCCCAACCATTTTAGAATTAGATGTTACCGATTTAATAACATTGCTTCCTAAACCAATTAAAGTGTTATCTCCTATCTTAATTCCATTTATAATATTCGTACCGCTTCCTATGTAGCAATGTTGTCCTATTTCTGAATTTCCTGCTACTGATACATTTGATCCTATTAATGTATAATTACCAATATTACTATCATGATGAATAACCGTATTTGGTAATATACAAACATGATTTCCAATTATGGAATTAGCCGTTATTACAGCTCCCGCCATTATCAATACATTGTATCCAATTTTGGCAAAAGGTGATACTGAAGCTGAAGGATGAATCAATCTAGAAAAGTTATCAGGTTGAATTTCCAAACTTGAAATAATTTTATCTCTAAATTTAAAACTTGTTGGACTTCCAGGAACTGATAAAATTTTCGCATCAGGAAATTGATCTAAAATTTCTCTTCCAAAAACTTCAAATCCATATTCATGTTTACCTTGCTTTTCAATAGTATCATCAATAAATCCTATAAATTCATACTGACCTTGAATACAATCTAATGCTTCCAAACCATTACCATTAAAAGGAAATATAAATAATTTCTCCATTAAATTAATATGAATTTAATGCTATAATTACTCGACCAACTTGCTCATCAGTTAACTCTGCATACATTGGTAAACTAACACAATGTGCTGCTAAGTATTCTGAATTCGGAAAATCTCCCACTTTGTAATTTAAATGCGCATATGCTTTTTGCAAATGGCAAGGAACAGGATAGTGGTAAGCCGCATTTATATCATTATCAGATAAATATTTCACAAATGCTTCCTTATTTTCAACTGTTACAACAAAAAGATGATGAACTCCATCTGCATACTCAGGAATTGATTGTAATTTTACTTTTGGATTTACAATCTCCTCATAGTATTTTTTAGCGATTTGTCTTCTTTTATTGTTCCAAGATTCTAAATAATTTAATTTAACAGTAAGAGAAGCTCCTTCCAATCCACCCATTCGATAGTTATACCCTATTTCATCGTGATAATAACGTTCTACTGAACCATGGTTTCTTAATGAATGGATATGCCTAACATATTTTTCGTTGTTTGTTGAAATACCTCCCGCTTCACCACAAGCGCCCAAATTTTTCCCTGGATAAAAACTAAAACAAGCCATTTCACCAAATACACCTACTGTTTTTCCTTTGTACCTTGCACCCTGTGCCTGAGCAGCATCTTCTACTAAAAATAAATTATGTTTATCACATATTGATTTAACAGAATCAATGTCAAATGGTTGCCCATATAAATGTACACCAATAACAGCTTTTGTTTTAGGGGTTATTGCCTCTTCGATTTTGGCAGGGTCTATTTCCCAAGTATCTGCTTCACAATCCACAAAAACTGGTGTTGCTCCAGCATGAGAAACTCCCCAAGCAGTTGCTATAAATGTATTTGCCGGAATAATTACTTCGTCTCCTTCTCCTATACCTAATGCTAACATTGCTAAATGTAAAGCAATTGTTCCATTCCCTACTCCAATAGCATATTCTGAACCAATATAAGTACTAAAATTATTTTCAAACTCTTCCACAAAAGGTCCACCTGAAAAAGCTGTTTTTTCATATACCTTCTCAAAAGCGTCAAATATTTCTTTTTTAACTTGTTTATGTTGCCCACTTAAATCCAAGCAATTAATTTTATCTGCCATTTTATTTCTTTATTTATTGCTCAACAGTCACAGATTCAATTTCAACCTCAGTCTCAACCTCAGTCTCAATATCAACCTCATTCTCAACCTTTACCTAAACCTTTTTAATTTCTCTAGCAGGATTACCAACTACAATTGAATTAGCTGGAACATCTTTAACGACAACAGACCCCGCTCCAATTAAAGCATTTTCACCTATCGTAATTCCACATAAAATAGTTGCGTTACTCCCAATTGAAGCTCCTTTTTTTACAAATGTTTCAACTAATATCCAATCTTCATCTGTTTGTTGCGAACCATCCAAATTCGTAGCCCTAGGAAATAAATCATTCGTAAACATAACTCCATGTCCTATAAAGCAATTATCTTCAATGTGAACTCCTTCACAAATAAATGAATGACTTGAAATTTTACAATTCTTCCCGATAGTTACTCCTTTTTGAATCTCTACAAAAGTCCCTACTTTTGAATTATCATCAATAGAGCAACCATATGCGTTTACAAAATCAAAAATCTTTACCCCTTCACCCAAGGATATATTGTTTAAACTTTGTTTTTCACTATTAGAATTTATCATTTCCATTTTAAGTAGATTCTTAATCTTAAATTATTGAGGTCTTTTCAATTATGTCTCTAAAATAGAGATAATTTATTTATACACAATTTTATAAATACTATCTCCTACATTTGGACGAAAATGTGTGTTTTCATAAAAATTTGTTTTTGATTGATTATACGAATTTTTACCTGAAAAATCATACAAGTGATTTTGAAAAAAATATTTTAAAATCGAAAAATCTGTCGAATTAAATTTAACTTGATCATACAACGGGCTAATAATCACTTTATAGTTCGTATTGTTTTTTGAAAACATTCTTTTTATCTCCTTCAACATAAAAATGTGTTTTTTATTTATATGAGCTACCGAATCGATCTCTTCTTTATTACGAGTATAAAAAATAGCTTTTCTCTTCCGATAATATTCTTTTTCATTTTCTTTTATTTCCTTTTCTTGATCAAGAATTATCAATTGATTTGTAACTTTATCAATCATAATTTTTCTTTTTTCAATAAAACTTGCCATATAAGGCTGGTATCTTTTTGAAAAAGTATACATATAATAACAAAATAAAAATTTAGGATTTAAATAAACTTTAAAAAATTTCAACTGAAATGCTAATAAAGATTCTTCGGAAATTATTGGATGCTTAACATATAAATGATTTATAGGATTACTATCTGCTAAAAAAGATGCATCCCTGCACAACAATATGATAGCATTCTCTATTTTTACATTTTTAGCTTCTAAGAATTTCATCTTTTTATAAACCCCATATATAGATTCTCCTGATGCATCAAAAACAAAAGGATTTGCTGTTTTTGGCAGATATCTTTTCCAAGAAATGGGACTAAAACCCAATGTTCTTGAACTACCAAATATAAATGAATTGTAATGTTGTTGTGAATAATTATTGATAAACATTTCTGTTGAAATATAATCTCGATTAGGAACAACATATGTATATGAGTAGTCATTATATTCCTTTATTATTTTAAAAGGATCAAGATAAAAATATCCAAATAGTAGAATCAAAAATGGTACAAATAAACAGATGAAAACGAAAGAAAGTATATGCTTTATAAAAAACTTCATTAAATTTAAAATTGGAAATAAATGAATTGCGGTTCTGTATCCGATGAAAACACCAAAATTAATACTATAAAAATAGTGTATGATACCCACCTAAGGGGCCTGTTCAGATTTTTTTGAAAATTTTCCAAAGGATGGTTCTTATTTCTACATAACCACTCGAAAAAGAAGAAAGTAATAATCAATAAAATCATATACCAAGTATAAACTTCTGGAAACTTATAAAATGATGCTGAAAAAACTTTATCAATGTAATTTATTGCTTCTCTTATATTGATTGATCTAAAAATAATCCAAGAAAACATTACGTAAGTCAGAGTAAATAAATTCCCTAAAATACCCACTAAAAATTGTGGAACATAAGAATATATTTTTTTCCTGATTTTCTTTGTTAAAATCTCATATACAAGAGCAACACCATGCATCAATCCGTATATAACATGTGTCCAATTAGCGCCATGCCATAAACCAGCGAAAAAGAAAGTTATTAATACAGCTGAACAGATTCCCATTACACCTAGACTTCTCCATTGAATAACCAAGGGAGTAAAAATGTAATCATTAAACCAAGATGATAATGATATATGCCATCTTCTCCAAAATTCTGTAATATTTATACTTATAAATGGGCTTTTGAAATTTTGAATTAACTCGATTCCTAATAATCTAGCTGACCCTAAAGCGATATCAGAATATCCTGAAAAATCAGAATAAAGTTGGACAGTAAACAATATTCCTCCAAATACTAATGTGCTCGAAGAAGCTGTACTATAATTATTAAAAATTAAATCAACGTATTCAGCACAACTATCCGCAATCACTATTTTTTTAAATAGTCCCCACAAAATCTGACGTAATCCATCAATTGCTTTTGTGTAATCAAAAATTCTTTTTTTCTGAATTTGAGGTAGTAGGTGCGTTGCTCTTTCGATGGGACCAGCAACTAAAAGAGGGAAAAAGCTAACAAATACGGCATAATTTACAAATTTTCTTTCTGGTTCTATTCGTTCTTTATAAATATCAACAACATACGAAATTCCGTGAAATGTATAAAATGAGATGCCAATTGGTAAGAGTATATTTAAGGTCCAAAGATTTATATCAAATCTTAAATAAGCAACCGCTTTCTCAAAAGATCCAACAAAAAAATTATAATATTTAAAAACGCAAAGAATACCGAGATTAATTGAAATACTAGACCAATATAAGATCTTTCTCAATTTTAATTTTTTTGACTCTGCAATTATTAATCCTGAAAAAAAATCTAGTAGCGTTGAAAAAAGAAGTAAAAACGAAAAACGCCAATCCCAACAAGAATAAAAATAATAACTCGCTACTAAAAGTAATAAATTTTGAAATTTTAATTCCTTTTTAGCTAAAAGCCAGTAAAGGACAAAAATTACCGGAAAAAAAATGGCAAAACTTAGCGAATTAAAGAGCATGTTTTAAAAATTATTTACCTAAATTAAATCAGCGTTTCAGCACCTTTATTTTTAATTGATTTTTGAGAAGCTTCTAAAACTTTCACAACTTCTAAACCTAATTCAGCGTTTGCTAATGGTTCTTTGGTATTTATAATACAGTCAATAAAGTCAAAAGCAACTCCAAATAAAGCTTCTTGTGTGGATAATTTTGGAATAAAAACATCACCTGTTCTATAATCCACCATTATTTTATTTTTCTCTTCGTCTGAAGAATGATTATACCCAGTATCGTATATTCTTATTTTCTCTGATGGTTCTAAATCATTGTACACCAACATTTTTTTATCTCCTCCAATTAATGTAGATCTAACTTTTACAGGTGAAGTCCATGAACAATTAAAGTGTGCAATAAAATTATCTTGATAATTTAAAGTCATATAAGCAACATTTTCAATTCCATTATTAGTATGAGAAATCCCTGTTGCATTTACACTGTGAGGTGTATTTGAAACTAAAAAATTCAATATTGAAATGTCATGTGGTGCCAAATCCCAAAGTACGTTCACATCTGGTTGAAACAATCCTAAATTAATTCGAGATGAATCAAAATATTGAAGTTTCCCTAATTGTTCACTTGAAATTAATTCTTTCATTTTTTGAACGGCTCCTGTGTATAAAAAAGTATGATCTACCATCAGGATAAGGTTTTTACTTTTAGCAATATCAATCAATTCTTTTGATTCATCAACAGAAGATGTCATTGGTTTTTCTAAAAGCACGTGTTTTCCAGCCAATAAAGCTTGCTTAGCTAATTTATAATGTGAAAAAACAGGAGTTGCAATTACAACGGCATCAATATTTGAATTATTGATCAAATCATCTGAATTTGAGCAAACAGTAATCTCAGGATATATTTTTGAAATTTGAAGATGTCTTTCTTCTCTCGCTTCAGCAATTACAGTAACTTTTCCCTCTTTCTGAATTGAAAAATTTCGCACCAAATTAGGTCCCCAATATCCAAAACCAATCAATCCAATTTTTACCATAATTTTATTTATTATCTAATTCTGACTCAAAAATACATATAAAAATCTCTTTGGAATTTAGAATTAATATAAAGTTATTCCATTGAAACTATTAAAAACTTTTACTAAAGCACTTGGTGTATAAATCATCATAAGTTGTTCTCATTTTTGCTAATGAAAACTTATTTAAAATTGTATTTCTTGCTTTTTCAGAAAGTATTTGTTTTTCTAATTCTGTAAAATTTCTATATTTCATTAATATTTCCTCAAATAAAACAGGAGAAACATAATCTGAAACTAAAAATCCATTTTCACTATCGTTTATGATTTCAGGAATACCTCCAATTGAAGAAGCTATAACTGGCAGGCCACAACTCATTGCTTCAAGAACTACTAATGGTAAATTATCCGCTCTTGTTGGATACAACATTAAATCGGAGGCCGCATATAATTCTGCCATTTTTTCTTGATCTGAAATATACCCAAAAGGAATATGCGATTCTGATTTTTTAATTGTTTCCCCTCCTATTGTAACAAAGTAACAATTTTCAAAAGTAGATTTCTCTATTAAATTTTCTATAATTTCTCCTCCTTTAAATGGGTTTTTCGTTGCCAATTCAGCAGCAAAAAGAAGAATAAACGCATCTTCAGATAATCCTAATTTACTTCTAATTGTTTTTTTATCCATTGGTTTAAATACAGATGTATCTACTCCATTTGGTATCATCTTCACTGTTTTCAAAAAAGGATATGCTACTTTCACTCTTTCTGCTAACCAATTTGAAGGACAAACAATAATAGGATTTATCTTGTTTAACAAATGAGTTTTATAAACAAGCATTTTTTCAGTTGTATCAATTTTAATACTCGGATATGTATCTAATTTTGGACAATTTCCACACCCTTTTTTCCATAAATCGCAACTCAAAGTACAAGAACAATGTCCTGTAATCAACTGTTCATCATGTAAAGTCCAAATAACTTTTTTATTTTTAAGTAAGCTTGGAAGAATAGCATATGAAAAATAATAACCATGTAAATTATGTAGATGAACAATATTTGATTTTTGAAAATGCTTGTCTTTTAATAGATTTAACGGACTAATAAAAGAAAAATCTAACCATCCCCCAATTCGTTCCATTTCCTGAAACCAACGAATCAATCGTGTTGGTTTTGTTCTTTCAATCTCGTAAATATTTTTGGAAGACAAGGAATTTTCATTCACAAAAAAGTGCATCCTATCTGAATATTGTGATCCTCTAATAATTTCCAAAGCAACCTTTGCCGCTCCCCCACCCTGCGAATGTGTATTAATCACAGAAATAGTAGAATTTTCCTCCCTAAATCTAAAGCTGAACCTTATCCATATCCTGAATAATAAAGAATAAACCTCTATAATGAAAGGTAATTTAATCGAAGCTATTTTTAAAATTCTATGCATATTTGAGGTTGAGATTAAGGCTTAGATTAAGGTTGAGATTGAGGTTGAGGTTGAGGTTGAGGTTGAGAATAGTATAACCTCAGTCTTTACCTTAATCTCAACCTTATACTTATCTTCTGTTTTATCGTCCAAGTTATTGATTTATAAATCTCACTTTTTTTAAGTTGCGAAAATAACGCTCTTTCAATTCTTTTTGACTCTAAAATCCTATTTTTAATAATCTTACTAAAGTAATTCAGTACAATTTGGTTATTGAAAAAACCAAGTTGAATGTTTTGTCTAATGAATTTCTCAACACTTTTTATATAGATTGAGGTTGATACGAAGACTGAGCCGAAAACTGAGCTTGTCGAAGTCGAGGTTGATACTATTATTTGTATTTCTTCATCTGACAGATTAAATCCTGCATTTTTTAAATAATCTTTCTGCACATTCATAACATTTCTTTTCTGTAATTCTTCGTGAACTTTCGAAATCTGATTGGGATGTGTTCGGTAAGAAATCAATTCTTCAGTTATGTTTTGACAATTACAAATAATCAGAAATTCTGTCCACAATTTATAATCTTCTAAATGCAAAAAAGCCGAATTATAACTTAAATTATATTTTGTAATTATGTCCTTTCGCATCATTATAGAAGGATGACAAAAAGGATTATAAAAAAGTGCGGAAAATTTTAAATCTTCGTATTGAGAAGGATAATGAATCGATTTATTTATCGTTCCAAAACTTATATAATCGGAGCCAATAAGACCTATAGAAGGGTTGTTTTCTAAAAACTTAACCTGCTTTTCCAAACGATTACTAACGCAAATATCGTCAGCATCCATACGGGCAATGTATCTACCTTTAGACAATGACAACCCTTTATTTAAAGTTGAAATTATTTTTAAATTTTCATTATTCTTTACGTAGTTTATTCTAGGATCTAAGAATGATTTTATAATTTCTTCCGTTGCATCAATTGAACCATCATCAATAATTAAAAATTCAAAATCAATAAAGGTTTGATTGAGAATACTTTCAATCGTTTCTTTCAAATATTTCTCGCCATTATATACTGGCATTAAGACAGTTACTTTTGGAGTATTTGAAGTCATTCTTTGGTACTTATTATTATAATTTGATCCAACTTTCTGGAATTAAATCTTTAGTTTGTTGTTGCTTTTCCTCATTATTAAACCATCTTTTAGGAGAAATTACGATTTTAGCTGCGTTATTATTTAACCAAGCTCCCCACCAACTAAAACTACTATTTGCAATAATGTTATGTTTACATTGGGACATTAAACGCATATCTTCGTAATCTTTCCCTTTGAAATTTTCTACAAAAATTATATCGTTTTCAAATTTAAATTGATTTTTAACCCACATAATATCGTCTGAAATCATAAAAAAAGTAACTTTTCCAAGTTTATTTTTGAAATAACTAATTGCTTTTTTATAATAATCAATATCGCAAACTCCGTGAAATTGATTTGTTTGAGTATTATTTACAAAATCTCCTCTTCTAAAATGAACAGAAACAGATTCTGTATCTGCAGCTAATTGAAGAATTGAAGAGTAATAATCATTCGCTTCGATTTTCATATTAAAATCTTTTCGTATCTCTTTTTCAAACTGAATAAAATAGTTTTCAGTTTGCCAGTATCCTTCAAAATAATTAGCCTTTGCGAACTCAACTTCAGGATAATAATCTAATGATTCTTCAATGTAAATAGTGCTTTTAGGCATTATTGAAAAAGAGGTGAACTTATTTATTAACTTAGAAAAAAAAGTTAATTTTTTCGTTTTAGACGCAACAACAATTTCATTCGAAGCCACTTTAGAATTTAAATCAAAAATAGATAACTCAAAATCTCTTAATTGATCATAGTTAAAATCCTTAGTATCTAGTAAAAAAGATTCCTTTTTTTTTAATGAAAGACTTTTGGCAAATGCATATTGAAACATTTGATTACCTATACCTCCCATTAATTTAACTACGAACATTTAATGCT
Organism: Flavobacteriales bacterium; assembly: GCA_947380375.1. Taxonomy (GTDB): domain Bacteria; phylum Bacteroidota; class Bacteroidia; order Flavobacteriales_D; family Crocinitomicaceae; genus CAIUKX01. The sequence continues at coordinate 17,757 of CANCQX010000020.1, read as the reverse complement.
ACTTATTTATTTCGAAAATTACTTTTTTGGTCTCCATATATATACTGGCCAATATTGATTGGTCTGAAACATTTTAAGATCGGTACTATCCGTTTTTATATAATACAATTCTATCAAACTATCGTTCGCATACCAATCCGAATGTGTCCATTTTGACTCAGCGTCAAGAATTAAAACATCAAACTTTTTATTTTTAATTTTAGATTGAATTTCCTGAATATTATCCTTTGTTTGCTGAACCATTTTTCCAGGAAAAGTATTTGGATCACACACATAATGTATCCAATGTGAATTTAATCCTGTATCGTATATTTTCTTTTTTTGCAATAACAATTCATAAGAAATCGCAGGTGTATTCAATATATCTTTCGATTGTTTTATAATTCTTGAAATTTTTTTCCAATTTTCAATTTCTTTCTCATTTATATAAGAAGTCTCATCTGCTGCATAGGATATGTATAAACTTAAAAAGATAATCGGAATAAATATGACTTTTGAATTCGGATAAATTACACTGAATTTTAAAACAATAATGATAAAACTAAAAGACAATAACTGAAAATAGTACGTTAAAAGCGCTCCATCATTTCCTCCTAATTTTACTAAAAGTAAAAATGTAATTACCAAAAATAAAAACATATATATATTCATTCTTAAATTTAATAATCCTTTATTAAAAAATTTTAAATTAAAGTATCGTTCTAAATTAGCTGTAAAATTATAGCTAGATAAAAAAGAGGATAACTTAGCTGAATTTGAAATGGTATAAATAATTATAGATAGTATAAGCATAAAAGTCAATGCTAAATGTACCGTGAAAAATACCCTAAATTGGTACAACGCATAATTAACATCATTTACAGCTAAAGAATACATTGCCAAGATAGTACTGTAAAAATAACTTTCGAAAAAATGACGGATTACAAATACACTTACTATAAAAGCCAAACCATAAATAACACCATAAATCAAAGCTTTTTTCATAGATTCAAAAAGAAAGACATATATTAAAACAATCCCAAATCCTATGATATAATACTGTTTGACGTAAAAAGAAAAAATGGAAAACACTAGCGCAATAATCAATGATTTCGCAGAATATTTATAAAAGATTGGCACAAAAACACTTATAGAAAAAAAGAACATTCCGAGAGCATCTGGACGACAAATCGCTTGGCAGTTGAATGACAAATTGAAATACAAAATAACCGATCCGGCAAAAGCCATCCATGTATCAATTTTTTCCTTTTTCAGCATTCCAAAAAACAATACACTTGTGAGTAAAATTGACAAAATACTTACTAATCGATGAGAAAAAAGATTCAAACCGAAAATTTTCGCAAAAGGCATACAAACAGCAGAATATCCGATTCCATAACATGTTCCCAAATTAGGCTGATGTTCAAGCGAATAAGGGTTTTCTCCTTCCATTAATGCCTTTGTATCTAGTAAATTAGCAACTTCTCTGTATTCCAATTGATACGGATGATTTATTATCAAATAATGTTTATACAACATTTGGGAAAATAAAATCAGTGTATAAGCAATTACTACGAAATAAGCGATTTTAATAGGTTGAAATTTATTTATCTGAATCATATAATAACTGTTAAATTTTTATTGAAAAGAGGTTTAATTAAGCAAGTTCTTTTGTTTTTCAAAAGTAATCATTTGCTTAATCGTATCCTCTAAAGTTATTGTAATATCCCAGTCTGGATAATGTGATTTAAATTTAGTTAAATCTGAAATATACCATATATGATCACCTATTCTATTATCATCAGATAAGGTAAATTGATCCCAATTTGTTCCTGCTAATCGATTAATTGTTTGAATAGCTTCTAAAATAGATGTGGAATTATTTCTGCCTCCTCCAGCATTATAAACTTCCCCTGGTTTTGGGTTTTGATGAAAATTCCAGAACATATTTACTAAATCATAAGAATGGATATTATCACGTACTTGCTTCCCTTTATATCCAAAAATAGTATAAGGTTTGTTATTTAAAATACATTTTACCAAATACGATAAAAAGCCATGTAATTCAGCTCCTGCGTGATTTGGGCCAGTTAGACATCCACCCCTAAAGATTCCTACGTTCAATCCGAAATACTTTCCGTATTCTTGACACATTACATCGGCAGCAACTTTAGAAGCTCCAAAAACAGAATGTTTTGAATTATCAATTGACATTTGTTCGTTGATTTCAAACAAATTATTTTGTTCATCATAACATTCCCATCTTAAATTATTTTCTTTTATTCCTTTTAAATAATTTGGCGTATCTCCATATACTTTATTCGTAGAAGTGAAAATAAATGTGGCTTTTGGAACAAATAAACGTGTCAATTCCAACATATTCATTGTTCCCATCGCATTGATAGAAAAATCTGTTAATGGTTCCTTTGCCGCCCAGTCATGTGACGGTTGAGCTGCTGTATGTACTATGATATCAATGGAAGCTGAATATTCTTGAAATATTTTTTCTAAACTAGCATAATCTCTTATGTCATTATTGAAATAGATGTAATTTTCAAATTTATTCAATAAAGCATCATTTGAATCTTTTGTGGAAGAATCTTCTCCAAAAAAGTAAGCTCTCATGTCATTATCTATTCCGATAACTCGATATCCCTTGTTATGGAAAAACTCTGTTGTTTGAGAACCTATTAATCCAGATGCTCCTGTTACAATTGCTGTTTTCATGTAATAACTTTTGACTAAAATCTTTTATTCTAAGAATGTTTTTCGTTGAATTTTTTTAAAAATTGGTAAATACCGTATTCTAATATTCGAACAAATCAAGTCGTAATAAAATAATAGAATTCTTCGGAGTATTGATCCTTTTATTTTTATCTTATCTAAACTACTAAAAGAAGAATTTGAAATTAATGGAAATTGATGTGAAAAATATTTCTGCCATTTATCTTTAACCGAAATGAATTTTTTATAATCAATAGTAATAAGTAAAAAGTCTGCAATTTTACTTTTTGATTCATGAATTTCATATTGTTTTTCATTTCCAAAACTTACTTTCATTAGTGTTTCTGGAACAATCACTAAATCTCCTCTTAGCAGACAATATAAATTTATCAATAAATCTCCCGCTAAAATTTGATTTTCTAAAGTTCTCTTTACGAAGTCAGATCTTAGTAGATCAGTTTTAAAAATTGAAAAATACAAACATGATTTTCCATATCCTTCAAACTGATTAATGTAATTTTTGATATTTTGAATTTTATTACTACTTGTAAAGGCTTGTAATAATGGTAAATGATTTTCTAAATGTTGCCTGCTTTTTTCACCTTTAACGTCCACTTCAATGAAATTACAAAAACCCATCGAAGAATTTGGATTAATAATCATTCGTTGAATTATTTTCTCAACATACGTTTCATCCCAAAAATCATCATCGGTTGCGCGCATGAAGTAATCCCCATTTGCTTTTTCAATAACAAAATTTGTGTTAAATCCCCAACCTTTGTTTGAATCATGACGGTAATAACTTATTCGATTATCTTTTTCAAGATATTCTCGTGAAATCCTTTCTACATCTAGATTAGGAGAACAATTATCAGCTATAATTATTTCAAAATTTTGATACGTCTGATTAACTAAACATTCTAAAGTACGAATTAATCCTTCTGGTCTATTAAAAATGGGTAATCCAATACTTACTAATGGTAAATTATCTTGCATTTTATCCTTTAATCAGCAAATAATCTTCTATTAATAATGCATCAATATCCGTTTTTAAGAAACATTTAATTGCATCTTCTGGAGATTCAACAATTGGTTCTCCTGCAACATTAAATGAAGTATTCAATAAAACGGGAACACCAGTTGCTTTGTAAAAACTCTCAATTAAATCGTAGTATTTACCATTAAAATCCTTTGTAACTGTCTGTAATCTTCCTGTTCCATCAACATGTGTAACCGCCTTGATAATTTCCTTTTTATCTTCTTTCACTAAAGGAACAAAAAGCATATAAGGACTTTCACGATCAATCACATAGTAATCTTGAGCATATTCTCTTAAAATAGAAGGAGCAAATGGTCTAAATTCTTCTCTAAACTTTACTCTAGAGTTTAATATATCTTTATTTTCAGCCTTAAGCGGGCTCATAATTATACTTCTATTTCCTAATGCTCTTGGTCCCATTTCTGATCTACCATGAACAAATCCTAGAATTTTATTATCTGCAATCATTTTAGCAGCTTCTTCAAAAGCATTATTTGAAATCACTTTAAATCCTTTGTATTTTTCAATGGCTTGCTTAATTTCAAAATCAGAATAAGTCGGACCTAAATATGGACTTATCTCAGTATAATTTTTAGGTTGTTTCAAAATATGGTGATATCCATATAATGCATTTCCTAAAGAAATTCCTGTATCGGATGCTGCAGGATTAATGAAAACATCCTTAAATATTCCAGATTGTAACACTTTATAATTAGCTACTGAATTTAATGCTACTCCTCCAGAAATACAAAGATTATCTAACCCTGTTTTATCTTTTGCATATTGCGCTAAATGAAGCATAGCGTTTTCACATTCTTCTTGTACTTCAAATGCTACTCTTGCTTTGTCTTCAAAAGTTACAATTGGTGGATGTTCAATGTTCATTTCATAACTATTTTCGATACATATCGAACCATAGTCCGTTGAAACGCCATTATAATTTTTCGGAAAGTTTAAAAATTTCTTGTTTACATTTTGTCCATAAGGTGCTAGCCCCATTGTTTTACCTTCTTGTAATATAGTAAAACCTATTTTAATCGTTACTGCTGCATATAAAAGTCCTATTCCAATTGTATCGGTAGACTCAATTAAACGAATGCCATTTTCTCTATCTGCAATAAATAAACTTTGTGTTTCTCTATCCGATCCTCTTCCATCTACGATTAGAATTGCGGATTTATCAAATTTAGAAGAATAAAACACGCTATACGCATGAGATAAATGATGGTTTACAATATGTATTTTCGAAGGATCAATATCGTTCAAAAAATTATATTGAGAAGCTGCAATTTTATTACTATCCTTTCTATAATCTTCTTTGTCAATAATGTAATCTAAAATGACCGCATCAAAATCATTGAAATTATCAATTCCTGACTCTTTCATACAAGCCATCGTTGACAACAAAGGAAAACGTCGAGAATCTTTATTTCTATCTACTCTCTCTTCCGCCAAATTTGAAAAATGAACTTCTCCATTTTTTTCAGAAACGATTGAAGCTCCTGTGTTATGCCAAGGATCCTTATGTAAACCTAAAACCTTCATTTATTATTTTATTCTTTTCAAATAACCATCAAACCCTTCTGTAATCATTAATTTATTATCTATGTCTTTATCAATAATAAAATCATCATTTTCTTTCAAAAAAGCAATCAAAGCTGTCATTGGATTATTTCCTACATCCCATGGTCTATCATCACAATATCCTTTAGGGAAAAATTCTACAAAAGTATCTGGGCAAACAATATATGATCCAACATTAACCATGTCCGCATACATACGTAATTCTTCCAAAACATGGTCGTGTGTATGATTTGAATCTAAACAAACCAATACTTTTTTTCCTTTCACTTTTTCTTTAATGGCATTCACAATTTCAGGATCAATGCTAGAACCTTCAATCATTGTAATTCTTTTCGCCATTGGGTGTTTTTCAATTTCCTCGCGGTTATGTTGACGGATATCAATATCAACAGCGATAACTTCACCATGTCCTAATAATTCCAACATTGAAGCTGAAAAAATAATACTTCCACCATGTGCAATTCCTGTTTCAACAATATAATCTGGTTTTAAATTCCAAATCATTTCTTGTAAAATCAATATATCATTTGGATATTTTATAATCGGACGACCCATCCAACTATAGTTATAAGTGTATTTATATTTATCAGCATGTAACATCCAATCAAGAGATTTTTGTCTTAATTCTTTGTCATTACCCATCTCTTTAATGGCTTCAGCTCTCTCTTGTTCAAATTGTTTAATTGGATCCATTTTTATTTTTTAAGTATATTAAAAATCGTATCTATTTCCTTAATCATTCTTTCTTTTCCTCCAAAATTACACTCAATTTTGGAAACCTCATCTCTACAAAGATAAAAAACGTTTTCATTTGTAGGGTGTTCTGAATGAATATTGACTTTACATTCCTTCTGAAAAAGCCGTTTATATTCACTTGCAACCATTCTTGCAATTTCAACAATTGTATAATTTACACCAGATGATACATTGATTACTTTATTTTTATGACTTTCAAAATCGACGCAATATCTTGCGCTAACTGCGACTAAATCATTCACATCTATGAAATCCCTTTTTTGTAAACCAGAACTCAATAAATTGATTTCTCCTTTATCCATTGCTTCTTTGCAAAAACACGAAGGTACCAATGTCCAACGATCGGTACTTTTAAACATGGGAGATCCAAAAATATTTGTCGGTCGTATGATAATGTAATCTATTCCTTTTGTGCGTTGATACATCTCAAAATATTGCTCAGCGAATTGATGGGTAATACCATAATCATTTGTTGGTAATAATACTGAATTTTCTGTCATTTCACCTTCCACGTATCCATATACTTGAAAAGTAGAATAGTAAATTGCTTTTTTAATATTGTTTTTAACACAAAAATCCAATGCATATCTAGTTCCTAAAACGGATGCATTGATAGCATAACTAGGATCCGAAGAATCAATATCATTTGCAGCACCTAAATGAATGAAAATATCGTATTGAATGTCTTTTACTTCAAATTCAAATGGTTTGGTTATATCAGCATAATACACCCCAATTTTATCAGAAAATGTTCTTATGAATTCATTTTCAGATCGTGCAATGATATCCACTGCGTGGCCTTGTTCTACTAATAGTTTAACTAAATAACTACCAATGTAGCCTGAGCCTCCTGTAATAAGTATATTCATTTCGCTATTTTTTAAGAACTAATGTTTTCCTCTTCCTTAATCCCCTTCCGAAGCTAATCTTTTTACATATCATTTTAATTCACACTAATACAGTTACTTATAACTTCGAATCACTATTTCTCTCACTTTTCCTTGATGAAAAGTAAGCAAAAATCAAGATCTTTCTAAGGAAGTTTTTACTACATTACTTTTCGTAAAACCGCACGTAAATACTCTTCTTTATGCTTATTTTCGCAGAAAAAGCGAAACGCAATTACGAAGAAATTTACAGCTACTTCTTTAGAAAGACAATTCTAACCAGCTTCGCAATCATTTTTCAATCAATAAAAAATATTTGTGTATAATGATTACCTCTCACATTCTATTTTTTGTAATTGGAATGTTTAGAATCTTTTTCAGAAACTACAACTGGTTTAGCTGCCCATTCGATATTGAACAATGGGTCATCCCAACGAACTGCTCGTTCATTTTGAGGTGAATACGCTGCTGATACCATATAAGCTACTTCACAATCTGGAACCAAGGATAAAAATCCATGTGCGAATCCTCTTGGTACGTATAACATTCGTTTATTATCTTCCGATAACTCTACTTTTATATGCTGACAATAAGTTGGCGATTCTGGACGTAAATCAATAATTACATCTTGGATTTTACCTCTGACACAACGAATTACTTTTATTTCTTCATGTCCATTCGTTTGATAATGCATTCCACGCAAAGTATATTGGTCCTTACTTCTTGATGCATTCGCTTGAACATATTTCGTTTCTAAACCAGCTTCTGCGAATTCTTTTTCGCAGAATGTACGTCCAAAAAAACCCCTTTCATCTTGTATGGGTGTCATATCAATAATGAAAGCACCTTTTAATTCTGTTTCTGTAAAAATCATTATTTTCAGATTGAGGTTGAGGTTGACTTCGAGTACCTCAGTCAACGGTGGCCTATTTTATTATAAATAAATCTTTGTCTACTTTTCCTTGTTCTACTAATTGATTGATAACATTTAATCGAATTAGATTAGAATTTCTAAAGTTTTTGTCGTTGAAGTTAATTTTTTCCAACCCTTCTTTCAATTCTAAAATTGTTTGTTTTAAAGAATGAATCGGTTGATGGTTTGGAGCTAATCTCTTAAATTCATCAAAATTAACTCTATACGAACGTTTGTCTGGAGCAGCATTTTCATTGATAGAAATAGTAATTAATGGAAAAACTGCTTTCACTGCTTCAGCCAATTCTTTCACTTGGTAATTCCATTCATTTCTTCCTGCATTCACTAATACAAAAGAATCCTTACTATCTCTATGAATAGCCCAATCAATTGCTCTTCCCATATCTCTAACGTTAATCAATGGTCGCCACGGCATTCCATCACTTAATATCTCTATATGATTATTTGCAATTGCACACGCAACGAAATCATTCAAAACCAAATCCAAACGTAAACGGTCACTTATTCCGCATGCAGTTGCAAATCTAAGACAAGTAACTTTAAAATCTGAAGTTGCTATTTTCTCCAATTCAACTTCAGCCTTCACCTTAGATTTAGCATAAGCCGTCAAAGGATTAACATCTGAAGTTTCTGTTCTATCTCCTTCTTCTGCAAAACCATAAACACTACAGCTTGAAGCAAATACAAATGATTTTACACCTTGTTTTTTCGCTCTTTCTGCAATTTTAACTAAACTATCACAATTTACATCAATCGTTAATGCTTCAAATTTGTTTCCAATCGGATCATTTGAAATGGCTGCTAATGCAATTATGGATTCATATTTACTCAAATCTAAATTTTCAGCTTTTCGCACATCTCCATAAATTTGAACATCTAGAAAATTATCTGGGGCGAATAAATCTGTTGTATAAAACTTCGAGAAAAAACCACAATCAAATCCTGTTAAGGTATATTCTGGATATTCAGCTCTTAATAACTTCGTTAATTCAGGACCAACATAGCCTAAATTACCTAAGATCAATATATTTTTAGTTTCTACTACCATATTTTCCAATCCGCTTTTTGAGATTTCCACATTTCTTCTAATTCAATTTTATCTCTTAATGCATCCATACATTTCCAAAAACCTGCATGCTTATAGGCAACTAATTCTCCTGCTTTTGTAAGATTTTCTAATGGTCCTTCTTCCCACATGATTTTATCTGAATCCTCGGGTAAGTAATCAAAAACTTCGGGATTCAATACAAAGAAACCGCCATTAATCCATTTACCATCTCCCTTTGGTTTCTCTTGAAATTTTAATACCTCTCCTGAAGGAGTTAATTCCATTCCTCCAAATTTTGCTTCTGGTTGAACGGCTGTTAATGTCGCAACTTTACCAGAAGCTTTGTGAAACTTTATCAATTCCTGGATATCTACATTCGCAACTCCATCTCCGTAAGTTAACATAAAGGGTTCATCTCCAATGTATTTCTGAACTCTTTTTAATCTTCCTGCAGTTTTAGTTTCTAAACCGGTGTCCACTAAAGTTACTTTAAATGATTCTGCATTGGTATAATGTACATCAACTTTATTATTACCTAATTCGATCGTTACATCTGAATTGTGTAAATAATAATTCATGAAATATTCTTTAATAGCATAACTTTTATAGCCTAAACAAATAATAAATTCATTGAAACCATAATGATTATATATTTTCATAATGTGCCAAAGAATGGGCTTTCCACCTATTTCTACCATCGGTTTTGGACGAACATCTGTTTCTTCCGATAAACGGGTACCTAATCCTCCTGCAAATAATACTACTTTCATTTTTTTATTTTTATTCTAAAAAATGGATTTCAAATAGTGGAGACGTATTAAAATACGTCTCTACAGCATATCATTACATTTCTATTGCTTCGACATTTTGTAAATTAATGCTTCCCCAACCTTGTTTATCCCACATTACAATTCCTTTGGAATGATCTACATCTGTATAAGATATTTCAAAAAATAATGTTTTCATTACTAAATCAAATTCCCGTACTCCTGTCTCTTCATTACCTTTACCAATAGCGAAATTAAAATAATATTGTCCTTTCGCCAACTGATGGTGATTTATTTTTAATCTTATTTTCTTAATCTCTCCTTTTTTGATACTGAATTTAGGATCAGAAAAATGAGAGGCTACTCCTTCTTCTTGAAGTGTGTAAATTCCAAAGGCTACCCTAAAATCATCGATGCTTTGATTCCCAAACAACGCCAATTCTAAAGTCATTGGGTCATTTGTAGCGTATTGATTGTATTGAAAACCTTCTAATAATTCCAATGATTTCACTTCAATTTCTGAAAGCACACCGCTGTTCTTATGTTCTTTCTGAATTTCAATATAATTTGAAGTATTAAAATTAATTGCACTTGAGACGTAAGCGGTAACCGCATCTGTTGATGAACCGTCAAACAACACTTCTCCATTATTTAATAGAATTCCTCTATTGCATAAATTTTGAACAGATCCCATATTGTGACTCACAAATAAAACAGTTCTTCCTTCACCAGATATGTCTTTTATTTTACCAAGACATTTATTTTGAAATTCAGTGTCTCCTACTGCTAAAACCTCATCAATGATTAAAATTTCAGGATCCAAATGTGCTGCAACGGCAAAGGCTAAACGAACATACATTCCCGATGAATATCTTTTAACGGGCGTATCTACGTATCTTTCAACAGAACTAAATTGTATAATTTCATCTAATTTCTTAGTGATTTCATTTTTTTTCATTCCTAAAATTGCACCATTCAAGTAGATATTTTCTCTTCCAGTTAATTCAGGGTGAAAACCTGTCCCTACTTCTAATAAAGAGGCTACTCTTCCTTTGATTTTTACAGAACCTGTTGTCGGAGCTGTAATACGAGATAATATTTTTAGTAAAGTACTTTTACCTGCACCATTTCTCCCTATAATCCCCAAAACATCTCCCTGTTGAACATCAAAGTTGATATCTTTCAAAGACCAAACATAATCTGAATTTCCTATAATCGTTCGATCATTGGTCTCTCCTAATTTAAGTAAGGGATTTTCTTTCCCACGAACTCCGCTCCACCATTTAGTGAAATCATCCCGCATAGTACCAGTACCAACTACACCAAGTCTATACTGTTTCGATAAATTTTCTACTTTTATTAATGTGTTCATTGAGAATGAGGTTGAGATTAAGATTGAGGCTGAGGATGAGTATCAGTTAATTCATATATCGCTTCGCTTTCTGATACGTATCCTTTGACAGATAATTGTTTTAGGAGGTATGATTTTACCTTATTTATATCGTGAATTACCATTTTACTTTTTTCAATTTATATATTTATAAAAATATTTTTAAAATTCAAATTTAGATAAAAATTAATGCGAAGCTAGATTAATATTGGACTTTCCTATGAATTAGCTTTAAATTTTTCCGAAATCGCGTTTCGCTTTTTCAGCGAAAAAAAGCGTGTAGGAAAGTATTTAAGGGCGATTTCGCGTAATAGAATGAAGTGAAAAATTCCTTGGAAAGTTCCTTGATTTTTGCTTACTTTTTATCAAGAAAAAGTAAGAGAATTATAGATTAAATATATAAACATCTTCTCCTATCTCTAAAGCCTTTTGCCAAACCGGCATATCTGTAAAATCGTTATAACTCATATATTTTGATATTGAGGTTGAGAATAAGGTTAAGATTGAGGCTGAGATTGAGGCTGCATACTTAACCTTAACCTCAGCCTTAACCTCAAACAGTATCCATAAATGTCTTCTCCGTTCTATTAAACAAAACAATTCCAACCAATAATAAAACAACCATTACAATAAAACTATAACCTAAATCGAATAAACTAAAAGCACCTTTCCCCATAAAACCATAGCGAAAGGCTTCAATAATTGGAGCTATTGGATTATATTCTATGAAAAATTTAAATTTTACAGGAATTGATGATAATGGATAAATTACAGGTGTAACATACATTAGTAAGGTAATTCCAAATGAAATAAAATAAGATAAATCCCTATATTTAGTTGTCATAGATGAAATGATAATGCCTAACCCTAATGAAATTCCTGCTAATAGTAAAATTAATATTGGAAAGAATAAGACTGTTATGTTTAAATGAACTTCTCCTTTGTAAAAATAATACGACCACAAACAAAGAAACATTCCAAACTGAATGAAAAATTTCAATAAATTAGAAATTACAGTGGAAATAGGAGAAACCAATCGTGGAAAATAAACTTTCCCAAATAAACTCGCATTCGATGAAAAAGTAGTTGTAGTTGCCATAAAACAAGATTGAAAATAATTCCAAAGTGTTGTTCCTGCTAGATAAAACAAGGGTGCTGGAATGCCATCTGTAGATATACCTGCAATTCCATTAAAAACGAAAGTGTAAATGAAAACAGTAAAAAGTGGGGCAAGAAAAAACCAAAGCGGACCTAAAACTGTTTGTTTATTCGTAGAAACGATATCCCTTTTAACAAAAATGAATATCAAATCTTTGTACTCCCATATTTCCCTAAAATTAATCTCAAACCATTTATTTTTGGGTTGAATGATGTGAGACCAATTATCTTTTGTTAAATGTGTCATTCTAAATAATCTTTTATTTTGATTTTTTCTAAAACTTAAAATTGAATGATTTTTTTAATGACTTTATCAATTTCCAATTCAAAATACATTGGTAATCTCACTAAACAATCAGAATACCTATCCGATTCTGCCAAATTTCGACCATCATGTTTTTCGATATAAAATGGACTTTTATGTAAACTTATATAATGAAAAACAGCCATTATATTTTCATTTTTTAAAAAAGCAATGAATTGATCCCTCAATTTTACATTTTCAAAAATTAAGTAAAACATATGAGCATTATTACTAGAATTAACAGGTATAAATGGTAACAAAATATTTTTAGAAAAAGCCCACTCTTTTAATTTATCAAAATACGTATTCCATAATTCTATTCTTCTAGATTGGATATTTTCTAAATTTTCTAATTGTGCCCACAGAAATGCTGCAACTATTTCTGAAGGTAAAAAAGAACTACCCATATCTACCCATCCATACTTATCAACCTCTCCCTTAAAAAAAGCTGATCGATTTGTTCCTTTTTCCCAAATGATTTCTGCTCGTTTTTCAAATTGCTTATCATTGATTACCAACATTCCACCTTCTCCAGAAATAATATTTTTTGTTTCATGAAAAGAAAATGCTGATAGATGACCAATTGAACCTAATGCTTTTTTAGAGCCATCTCTACCAATATAAAAACTATCTATCGCTTGTGCTGCATCTTCAACTACAAATAAATTATATTTATTTGCAATATCCATTATTACATCCATATCACAGGCAACTCCTGCATAATGAACAGGAACAATTACTTTTGTTTTTTCTGTAATGAGTTCTTCTATATTTTCTTCCCAAATACCAGGATGATCTAACCTGCTATCAATAAATACTATTTTTGCTCCTCTTAAAACAAAAGCATTCGCCGTGCTTACAAATGTATAGGAAGGCATTATTACCTCATCGCCTTGCTCGATATTTAATAATAATGCTGCCATTTCAAGTGCATCAGTGCATGAAGTGGTTAATAAACATTTGTTAAAATCATACTTCTGCTCGAAAAACGATTGACACATCTTAGTATATTTTCCATTTCCTGATATTTTACCAGATGCAACAGCATCATGAATATAAAATGTTTCTTTTCCTGTCAAATAAGGAACATTAAAATTTATATTATTCATAATATGACTATTTTTTTGATCTTAAATCGCATACTATAACCAAAAATGATATACATTTTCAATATGTTTAGTTTCAAAACCCATTTTTTTGTAAAAATTACAAGCTCTAAAATTATCAAGTTGTGTTACTACTTCAATATTTTTAAATCCAAGCTTAATTGTTTCTTCAAAACTTCTTTCGATAAGTTTTTGACCTATTCCTTTACCTCTATACTTATAATCAACTGCCAAAATACCAATATTTGTATTTAAATTTTTAATTCCTAAAGTGAGTAATCCAACAGTGCTATTTTGTTCTTTCACTACAATTACTTTTTTGGCTAAATCACCATTCACAGAATTTTCAATCCAATTACTATAGAGCTTGTTAAATTCGTTGTTTTTAAAATTTGAATCTATCTTAAATCGAGAATACTCACCACTTTGAATTGCTAAATCAATTAGGTCTGACCCAACTTTTTCATTATCAATCAATAGTGTATTATTATTTCTAGAAGTATTCTCTAAAATTTCTTCTTTAATAAAAGTGATTTTTTTATCTACTAATACACCATTATTTACTTTACATTCATTATTTAAACTAATATCATTGGGGTCAACCTTAAAATAAATCAATCTATAATTCGACTTATTATCATTCAACATCGTTGCTAAATTCTCCTTACAAAACATTTCTCCTACTTTATAGCCGAAAAATTTCGTATCCCACTCCAACAATTTAATTGGTTGCATATTTAATTTAATTTTTCTGATATTATATAGATAGGTCTATTTTTTACACCTTCAAATGTTTTTCCTACGTATAATCCTACAGTTCCAAGTGTCATTAATATCAATCCTGATAAAAACCAAATAGAAGCTATTAAACTAGTATAACCACTAACTGTAATATCACCAGAAAAAAAACGAATTACTGAAACAAACGCAAACAAAAATGCAAATAATGAAATTACTGTACCAATTTTTATAATAATCCTAATAGGTTTATCTGAAAATGCTAAAATAACATCTAATGATAAATTAATTAATTTCTTAAGATTATAAGATGTCTCTCCTTCCAATCTTTTGGAATGCTCTACCTTAATTTTTGTATGCTTAAATCCTACCCAATTAACCATTGTTGGAAAATATCTTATACTTTCTCTCATACGACAAACGGCTTCTATTACTTTTTTATGGTATATCCCAAAATTTGCAACACTTGAATCGTGAATGGTTCCCGTCAAATAGGATAAGAGCTTATAAAAAAAGTATGAAAAAAATCGTTTAAAAAAATGATCTTGCCTTTCTATTCTTCTCGCAAAAACAATATCATATCCTTCTTGTGCTTTTTTTAATAAATTTATTATTTCCTCTGGTTGATCTTGTAAATCACAATCCATTACTACGACCCATTCTCCGATTGCACTATCAAGACCAGCGGTAATTGCATAATGTTGTCCAAAATTTCTGCTCAGCTTTATTCCTTTTATCCTTTTATCAAATGAACAATTTTTTTGTATTTTCTCCCAAGAGTTATCAGGACTTCCATCGTCTACCAATATAATTTCAAAAGTTAAATTATTTAATTCAAGAGTAGTTACTATTCTTTTAACAAGTTCATCAACTATAAATTTTGCTCCATAAACAGGAGAAACTATAGATAAAAAAGGACCTGAATCATTAATACTAATAGACATATAAACTAATTTTTAAATTAAATATACTATCTCCGAGAATAGATTGAAAATGATTTGATTAAATCTTCTATTTAAAATTTTAAATAGAAGATTTAATCAACTTTTTTAATTATTAACGTCATAAACATAGATAATTCCTTTGAAATAGATGAAATAATTTTATCAGTTGCCTTAAATAAAGGATAAGAAAAATTAGGAACAAGATTTTTAAAGGAAACTCCACCACTTATTAAATATCTAAAAGGTGTATGATAGTGTATAAGTTCAATTTCAAAACCAGGGAATTGATTTTTAAATTCTAACTTATCTCTTTCAAATACAATCCAAGGTAAACATCCATTTGCACCACTCATTGGACCTGAATTTGGTATTTTCCAATCTCCGTTAGGATTGAATGGCTCATGATGAAAGTTTTGATAAATAAACCTTCCCCATAAACTATTAGCTGGCTCAATCATTATTATTTTACCACCTACTTTCAATGTTCTCATAGCTTCTTGTAAAAAAAGTTGAGAATCTGGTATATGATGAAAAGTATCAACCATAAAAATACCACTCACTGAACTATCCTGAAAAGGCATATCTAATGCAGAAAAAACCATGTCATTTGTTGGCAAATTCAATATGTCAGAAGTAATGATTTTAGGCATTAAATCTTTTAAAAAACCACCTCCCGATCCAAGTTCCACAATTTCCCCTTCCGGTAAATTCTTACTTTCTTTTATGAAAATTTCATACCAATCAATATACAGCTTTTTTAAAAATGGTTTTCCCAGAATAATTTTTTTATGTTCTAATGTCCTCTCAGGAGCATCTATTGGTATATCAATCTTATATTTGAAACTCATTTATTCCTCCATTTTAGATTTTTAACATTTTCAGAAATCAAGTTTCTTTAAAAAAACTTCAATTTTCGAGATGCAAAAATTGTCATTCTAATCAAAAGTAAACCATGTTTGAATCTACTGATTTGAGTAGATCCATATTGTCTATCTTTATACCTAACATTTACTTCTACTATTTTTAAATTCAATTTAGCAGCTCCAAAAAGCAAGTCAAAATCTCCAAATGGATCAAAATCTCCAAAGTAATCCCGGTTATTCTTGATGATTTCATAATCATTCTTAAATAATACTTTTGTACCACAAAGCGTATCTTTTAATCGTTGTCCTAATAAAAAACTAAAAGAAATGCCGAAAAATTTATTTGCAATCAAATTCAAAAAACGCATTGCTTCTTTTTCCATTGGGTACACCAAACGACATCCATTAACAAATTCACCTTTATTCGTTCTTAATGCTTCATAAAACTTAGGCATATCCTGAGGAGGAGTTGTTAAATCGGCATCTAGTATAAAAAGAATATCTCCTGTCGCAATATCAAAACCATCCCGAACAGCGTTTCCTTTTCCTTTTCCAGTTTGTCGCATCACCTTTATGTTCTTCTCTGGGTATTTTTCCTGAACCCTCAACATTTCTTCATAGGTATTATCTGAAGAATGCCCCTCCACAAAAATAAACTCCTGTTCACTTCCAAACATAGGAGTAGTTAAAATTGCATTTTCAATATTACCTCTTTCATTTCTGGCAGGTACCACTATAGAAACTGAGAATTCTTTCTCTTTCTCTACAATAGGCCTTGCAACGACAAAATTCGATAACGACAATGATTTGAAGAAGGGTAAATTAGCGATATAATTATTAAAGAGCCATGAAAAAACTGGAACATACTTCGGAAACAATATCTTCTTATCCGAGCGAATTGTCTCAAAACCACTTATTCCTAAAATTCCTGCAATATCTTTAGAGGAAAGCCAATTTTGGAGTGGCTGTTTTTGCTTCAAACCAATAAATTCTCCAAACTTCATCAGAGGTTCCCATAAATAGTTGTAATAGGAAATAATAATTCTTGTTCTTTCGTGGCAGACACTTTGCAAATTATCAAAAACCAATTGTATATCCCACAATGTTCCTACTAAATCAGATAAAATGATGTAATCAAACTTTTCATTTAAATTCAATTCTTCAGCATCTTGAACAATAAATTCCAGATTTGGATAATTAGATTTTGCAATTTCAATTATTTTAGAAGAAAAATCAATCCCAACACCTCGGGAAGGTTTCAGCGAAGCCAACAAATCACCAGTTCCACATCCTATTTCAAGAATATTTGCGTTTTTAGGAACAATGAAAGAATAATACTTTTCCAATAATTTATGGTAGGTTCTATTTCTTTTTTTCCATTTAACTCTATCAGAAGAGATTGAATCAAAATACAATTGCGAAGTTTGTTTATCCATTATTTTTTAAGGTATTATAATCTGTTTTTATTTTAAGTATCAAATTGAGATACTGATAAGAAATTAAAGTGATTCCAAAATACATAATATTAATAAAAAT
>CANCQX010000019.1 GCA_947380375.1 Flavobacteriales bacterium | reverse complement strand
AATAGACTTTTTTTATAGGATATAAAAGATTCTGCTATCATTCCAATTCCAACTGCATGACCATGAGAAATTGGATGTTTATTTAAAAAATACCCTTCAAAAGCATGTCCTACTGTATGACCAAAATTTAATTTTTTACGATTATCCTTTTCATTTGGATCGTTTAAAACAACATTATTTTTAAGTTCGATTGATTTTATTATTTTAAATTCGTCAACTAATTCATTTAAAGATGTTATTGTAATTAATTCCTCCCAATATTTTTCATCAAAAATCAGAGCATGTTTTAACATTTCGGCATAACCATTTAAAACTTCTTTTTCCGGTAAGGTATTCAGTAAAGAAATGTCCACAAATAATGCCTTTGGATTTGAAAAAGTACCTATTTGATTTTTATAAGAACCTAAATCTATGCCTGTTTTACCACCTATTGACGCATCAACCATTGCTAAAAGCGTTGTCGGAATATTGATAAAATCAATACCTCTTTTATAGATAGATGCGATAAAGCCACCCATATCTGAAACAATTCCTCCTCCTAAATTTATAATCAAATCTTTTCGACCAATCTTATATTCTGAAAGTGCTTCAAAAACTTGAAAACAAACTTCCATAACTTTGTTCTCTTCACCAACAGGCAGAAGCATAACTTCGGCTTCTTTTAATTCTTCGAAATTAGTAAGTAAGTATTCTAAGCAAAAATCATGTGTATTTTCATCCACTAAAATTACCTTTTTAGATTTTGAGTAACTTGTACTTAACAAAGACTGAAAAGATGATTCTACAAGATTCCCTATTTCAATAGTATAATTATTCGCTTGAATTTGTTTCATTTTACATGAAATTATGTTTATTAATGAACAAATGTAAATATTCACAGCAACAATTAATACAACTTATTCAAAAAGCATCTATTTTTGCATATATGAACACTTTCGAAAATACAGAAATCGCTTTTAAAAGCAAATCAGATAAAGATTTAAACAGAGCTTATTGGCTTTTTAAAATCGTTGGAAATCCAAAAATGGTTAAGTTTGGTAAATCTGCGACTAATTTTTCTATAAAATTCAAACTACCCATAAAAGGAATAATTAAGAAAACTATCTTCAAACAATTTTGTGGAGGGGAAACTATTGAAGAATGTGCCCCAACAATTGAAACTTTAGGTAATTTTGGAATTGGTACCATTTTAGATTATTCAATAGAAGGAAAAACCTCGCAAGAAGATTTTGATAAAACTACCGAAGAAATAATTTCAACAATACTGAAAGGTAAAAATGATCCAAATATACCATTTGCAGTTTTCAAAGTTACAGGTATTGCTCGATTTGGAATTTTAGAAAAAGCTAATACTATTTCTGCTCAATTGTCTCAAATTGAAATACAAGAATTAGAGAGTGCTAAAAAACGAATTGATTTAATATGTAAAAGTGCCTTTGATAATAATGTACCTGTTTTTATAGATGCTGAAGAGACATGGATTCAAGATACAATTGACAGAATTGCTATTGAAATGATGGAGAAATATAACCGCGAAAAGGCAATTGTATTTACTACTGTTCAAATGTACAGACATGACAGATATGAATATCTGAAACAAGAAATTGAAAAAGCAAAAGCTGACAACTACTATTTTGGTATTAAATTGGTTAGAGGTGCATATATGGAAAAAGAAAGGTTGAGAGCTTCAGAATTAGGTTACCCTTCCCCTATTCAACCAAACAAAGAATCTTCTGACAAAGACTTTAACAAGGCATTAGAATTATTAGTTGATTCTATTTCTCAAGTTTCAATTTGTGCTGGTACTCATAACGAAGAAAGTTCTCAATTTCTAACTGAACTTTTAAATCAAAAAGGAATAGCTAAAGATGATAAAAGGGTTTATTTCGCTCAATTATTAGGTATGAGTGACCATATTTCCTACAATCTTTCCTTTAATTCATTCAATGTAGCTAAATATGTTCCCTATGGCCCTATTGAAGAAGTATTACCTTACTTATTGAGAAGAGCTGATGAGAATACTTCTGTTGCTGGACAGACAAGTAGAGAACTTAATTTAATTTTAAAAGAAAGAAAAAGAAGGAAAGAGGTCAAAAACTAAAAAAAAATTATAAGATTTAAATCCATTCAATTCCTTTACGAAGATTATTCAATGTTTTTTGCTCATCGGATTCTTCTTCCAATTTCAAATTATATTCCCAACTTGCATTGGCAGGTAAACTCATTAAAATAGATTCTGTTCTACCACCTGAAAGTAATCCAAATTTAGTTCCTCTGTCGTTAACCAAATTGAATTCAACATACCTACCTCTTCTCAAATTACGCCATTCAATTTGTTGAGGAGTAATTTCTTTATGTCGACCTAATTCTGCCTGTTGATCATATAAAGACGCAAAATTATCACCTAAATCCAATGCAAACTTCAAAAGTTGTTCTTTTGATAATCCTGATTCTGCTGTTTGATGGTCATAAAATATACCTCCTATACCTCTCGTTTCATTTCTATGAGGAATATAAAAGTAATCATCTGCCCAATTTTTAAATTTAGAATAAAAATCAGAGTGGTATTTATCACAAATTGATTTTAGTCCTTGATGAAATAATTTCGCTTGTTCTGGAATTACATAATGTGGGGTTAAATCTATACCTCCTCCAAACCAAAAAGTACCATCATTTAATTCAAAATAACGCACGTTCATATGAATAATAGGTACGTGAGGATTATTTGGATGCAGAACAATTGAGACACCAGTAGCGAAGAATTCATTTCCTTCTAAACCTAATTGTTTCTTCATAATTTCTGAAACTGGTCCGTGAACAGCAGAAAATGCAACTCCACCTTTCTCGATCAAATCACCTTTGCGAATAATTTTAGTAGTACCTCCACCACCTTCTTCGCGAATCCAATCATCTTCGATAAACTTTGAAACACCATCTATTTCTTCCAATCTCTTACAAATTCGAGATTGAAGTGCTTTCATTTCACTGGCAATAAATTCTTTAGTCATTTGTTTCTGCAATTTTCACGATTTCAAAATCTTGTTGCTTAAGAATAAAGGCATTGTTGTTCTCAAAACCATTTCCTGCACCTTTCTGTACTAAATTAAAATCACTCATCACCCCAACAGAATTTTCAGCTTTCAATAGATATTTAGAGGCAAAAAATAAAATTACATCAAAACCTTGAACAGACATTTTAGACATATCAGCATTAAAGTTTTTTCGATAGATTTTAGCTAATTCTTTTGTTTTTTCATGAGAATAATTAAAATCATTTGGAGCTGAAAAATGGAAATTATATTTATTCTTATACGCGCCATTTATATCATCGAAATTAATCCATTCTTTTGTTCCAAAAACTGTAATCTCACTGTTTACATTAATTGAACTAGCTATTAAACTATTCATAAACTTTTTAGAACTTGTTTCATCTGTTGTTGGAATTATAAAAGTAGTGTTTACCCCTTTTTTAACATACGTTTTAAAATCAACTAAAGTTGTTTCAATTAATTTTTGACGTACACCCGCACAAGGAAAACTTAAAAAAGCAGCACGAAACTTATCATATAAAACAATGTCTTTTTCGAGAATTGGCTTAACAAGTACTATTTGTTCTCTTGAAGTTCTATTTAACAAATATTTTGCTGCTCCCTCAATTAAAGTAATATCAGAAGGAATTGCTGCATACACATAAGGATTATCTTTTAAAATATCTGAATTTGAAGCTACTGGGCATATGAACTTTATTTTCTTTTCCTTACAAAATTTAGCTACTATTCCCATTTTGTCTGGAAATAATGGACCAATTACCATATCCATATTTAGAAACTCATCCTTAATTAAAATAGACTTAATAGAAGTTGAATCATTCTTTGTATCAAAAACATAAAATTTGGCTTTCAAACCTATTTTCTCTAAAGAATCAATAGCGATTTTTGCTCCCATATAAAATTCTGTTGACAAATCAGATACATTTTGTGAAAACCCTGGACCTTTATCTAAAAAAAACGGAAGTAAAATAGCTATTGAATATTCATCTTTCTCTTTATACAAGAGAGTAGAATCTATTTTTTGAGATTCAATTTTTTTCACTTCTCTTACTTCTAATTTTTGAACCTTCTCTTTTTTTATTGGTATTTTTATCAAATCTCCAGTATGAATTCGATTGTTTTTTAATCCGCTAACAGCCTGAATATCTTCCACAGGAACCATAAAACGCTTTGAAATACTATACATCGTCTCATGATCTAAAACTATATGATCAATTATTGTATCTGAAAAAACGATTTTTGTAGTTGTAGTATTAACTAGTTTAGTAGTAGATTCTGTAAAGCTCGGTATGATAAGTTCTTGCCCTTTTTTAACTCCATTTTCAACTCCAGGATTTGCTGCAATAATTTGATCTGTAGTCACATTGTACTTTTTAGAAATACCATATAAAGTTTCTTGTGCTTGAACCAAATGTTTTATTTCGGTACTTAAACTTAACTTTGGACTTTCAGTTGAATTATTTGAATTTGTTTGTTTAATTACGACTGGAATTAATAGTTTTTGGCCATCTTTTATTCCATTTTCAACACCAGGATTTGAAGAAACAATATCATCAACAGGAACATTATACAAATTATGAATCCCCCAAAGTGAATTTCCAGCCTGAACTATATGTATATAATATTTCTTTCCATCTTTAACTTCAATTTCAGCATCTTTTGGCTGTGCAAACAACTGAATACTTCCCAATAAAAAAACAATTAACGTCCAATATTTCATGTTTAAAATTTTATAAATTAAACTAACTTTTATATATGCAGAAGGTCAAGACAAGTCTTGACCCTACAAATAATTTCACTTTTTTATGGAAAAGAACTAAATATTAATAATATTTCAACCTTTACGAAAAAATTCTAACAATACTATTCCCACTCAATCGTTGCTGGCGGTTTAGAGCTAATGTCATAAGTAACTCTGTTTATACCTTTAACTTGATTAATTATTTTATTCGAAATTTTCGCTAAAAACTCATAAGGTAAATGACACCAATCTGCAGTCATCCCATCTGTTGAACTTACAGCTCTTAAAGCAACCGCATTTTCATACGTACGCTCATCTCCCATTACACCAACTGATTGAACAGGTAAGAAAATAGCTCCGGCTTGCCAAACATCATTGTATAAACCATCTTCTTTAAGTCCTGAAATAAAGATATGATCCACCTCTTGAAGAATCCTTACTTTTTCAGCAGTAACTTCGCCAAGTATTCTAATTCCTAAACCTGGTCCAGGAAATGGATGTCTACCTAAAATAGCAGGATCGATTCCCATTGAACTTCCTACACGTCTAACTTCGTCTTTAAATAACAAACGCAAAGGTTCAACTACTTTCAATTTCATATAATCTGGTAATCCACCGACATTATGATGAGATTTTATAGTTTGAGAAGGACCTCCTGAAAATGAAATAGATTCAATTACATCAGGATAAATTGTACCTTGTCCCAACCATTTCGCATCGGTAACTAATTTAGATTCTTCATCAAAAACATCAATAAACACTTTACCTATTGCTTTTCTTTTTAATTCAGGATCTGTCAAACCCGATAATTCAGCATAAAACTTTTCAGAAGCATCAACTCCTTTTACGTTTAAGCCCATTCCTTTATAAGAATCTAAAACAGATTGGTATTCATTTTTACGAAGTAATCCGTTATCAACGAAAATGCAATGTAAATTAGATCCTATTGCTTTATGAAGCAAAACCGCTGCAACAGATGAGTCAACACCTCCCGACAAACCTAAAATTACTTTATCTGTTCCAATTTTTTCTTTTAAGACTGTAACTGTTGATTCTACAAATGAATCTGGTGTCCAATTTTGACTACATTCACAAATATCAACAATGAAATTTTTCAATAAAATAGCACCCTCTAATGAATGGTATACTTCTGGATGAAATTGAATTCCAAAAGTTTGCTCACCTTCAATATGATAACCTGCGATTTCAACATCTTCAGTACTAGCTATTATTTTATAATTAGACGGAATCGATTTTACAGTATCTCCATGTGACATCCACACTTGTGATCCGATTGACATACCTTTTGTCAAAATATTAGATTGATCAACATGCGTTAAATTAGCTCTTCCGTATTCTCTAATAGTTGAAGGCAAAACTTCACCTCCATAATTATGAGATAAAAATTGAGCTCCAAAACAAAGTCCTAATAAAGGTAATTTACCTTTAATTTGATCTAAATTTGGTTTTGGAGATAGTTCGTCTCTTACTGAAAAGGGACTACCTGAAAGAATAACACCCTTTATAGAGTCGTTCATTTCTGGACATTTATTCCAAGGATGTATTTCACAATAAACGTTTAATTCTCTCACACGACGAGCAATCAATTGCGTATACTGTGAGCCAAAATCTAGTATAAGTATCATTTCTTTCATTTTGCAAAGATAGATTTTTCCATAAGATAATAGACTTTTAGTCAATAGAAATTAGACAAAAAATAAGTCCATTACTTAAATACTAAAATTTTAATATAAACATAATGACAACAGTCAAAGTGTCACAAAAAATAAATTGGAACAATTTTAGTTGATAAGAGCTTAAATTAAACAAAATAACTGTTAATACTTTCAGAAATTAAGCTATTTTTGAATTCTCAAATGACAAAAAATATGATACAAGGATTATTAAAAAAAATATTTGGAGATAAATCGGCAAAAGACCGTAAAGATTACCAACCAATAATTGACCAAACTCGCGAATTTTCAGCATTATTTATCTCATTAACAGATGATGAGTTAAGAGCTAAAACGGCTTATTTTCAAAACCTTATCAAAGAAGGTACTCAGTCTTTAGAAAATGAAATTCAAGAATTAAACGAACAAGCAAACAATCCTGAAACAGTCGTTTTTGATAAAGAAGCTATTTTCGAAAAAATCGATAAATTGACTACATCTATTGATGATAAAATCGAAGAAATTTTAGAAAGTATTTTACCTGAAGCCTTTGCAGTTATTAAAGAAACAGCAAGACGTTGGGCAGAAAATGGAGAATTAGTTGTAACTACTCAACAATTTGATAGGGATTTAGCCGCTAAAAAAGATGGTATAACTATCGAAGGTGAGAAAGCAATTTGGCATAACAAATGGACAGCTGCAGGAACAGATGTTGAATGGAAAATGGTTCATTATGACGTTCAATTAATGGGTGGTGCTGTTTTGCATAGAGGTAATATTTCTGAAATGCAGACAGGAGAAGGAAAAACTTTAGTTGCTACACTTCCTGTATATTTAAATGCACTTGCCGGAAAAGGTGTGCATTTGGTTACTGTAAATGATTACCTAGCAAAACGTGACTCTGAATGGATGGGCCCTTTGTATCAGTTTCATGGGTTAAAAGTAGATTGTATAGATAAACATAGACCAAATTCTCCTGAAAGAAGACAAGCCTATTTGGCTGATATCACTTTTGGAACAAATAATGAGTTTGGTTTCGACTACCTTCGCGACAATATGGCAGGAAGTATCGAAGATCTTGTTCAACAAAAACATCATTTTGCAATCGTTGATGAAGTCGATTCAGTTTTAATTGATGACGCTCGAACACCATTAATTATTTCTGGACCAACACCAAGAGGAAATGAGCATGAATTTTACCAATTAAAACCTCGTGTTGAAACTGTAGTATCAGCTCAACGTCAATATTTTAATCAATGTTTAGCTGATGCTAAAAATCTTTTGACAGTTATTAATTCACCGAATGACGATAAAAAAGATGCAAAACAAATGTTGGAAGATGGCGGAATTGCTTTATTAAGAGCTCATCGTGGTCTTCCTAAAAACAAAGATTTAATCAAGTTTCTTTCTGAGCCAGGAATGAGAGCTCAATTGCAAAAAGTAGAAAATTTCTACATGCAAGATCAAAGTAAACATATGAAAAAAATCGACAAAGAACTTTTCTTTGTAATCGATGAAAAAAATAATACAATCGAATTAACTGAAAAAGGAATTGAATTAATTTCTGGTAAAGACGATCAAGATTTCTTTATTATGCCAGATATTGGTCTTGAAATCGCAAATCTTCAAAAACAAAACCTTGATAAAGAAAAATTTTTAGAAGGGAAAGATATTCTAATACGTGATTATAGTATTAAATCTGAACGAATTCATTCTGTAACACAACTATTAAAAGCGTATACCTTATTCGAAAAAGAAGTTGAATACATCATTCTTGAAGGTAAAATCAAACTAGTTGATGAACAAACTGGTCGTGTTATGGAAGGACGACGTTATTCTGATGGGCTTCACCAAGCTATTGAGGCGAAGGAGAATGTTCAAGTTGAAGATGCTACTCAAACATACGCTACAATAACTTTACAGAATTACTTTAGAATGTACCATAAACTTTGTGGTATGACTGGAACAGCTGAAACTGAAGCGAAAGAATTTTGGGATATTTATAAATTAGATGTTGTTGTAATTCCATCGAATCGACAAATTATACGAAAAGATCAAAATGACTTTGTTTATAAATCAGCTAGAGAAAAATTTACGGCTGTTATTGAAGAAGTAGAAAGATTAGTCGCTGAAGGCAGACCTGTTTTAGTAGGTACTACTACAGTTGAGATTTCAGAATTTTTAAGTGGCCTACTAAAAACTAAAGGTATAGCTCATAAAGTATTAAATGCAAAATACCACCAACAAGAAGCAGAAATTGTTGCTAATGCAGGTAAATCTGGAGCCGTTACAATCGCTACAAATATGGCGGGTCGTGGAACAGATATAAAACTTGGAGAAGGCGTTAAAGAAAAAGGTGGATTAGCAATTATCGGTACAGAACGTCACGACTCTAGACGTGTTGACCGTCAGTTAAGAGGTCGTGCTGGGCGTCAAGGAGATCCGGGTTCTTCTCAATTCTTCGTTTGTTTAGAAGATGATTTAATGCGTAAATTTGGGTCAGAACGAATTGCGAAATTAATGGATCGAATGGGCTTAAAAGAAGGAGAAGTTATCACTCACGGAATGGTTTCTAAATCGATTGAAAGAGCACAGAAAAAAGTAGAAGAAAATAATTTTGGAAGTCGTAAACGTTTATTGGAATACGATGACGTAATGAATGCTCAAAGAAAGGCTATTTATAAAAAACGTCATAATGCTTTATTTGGTGATCGTTTGGATTTGGACACTGATAATATGTTTTATGATATTTCAGATTCGATTGTTCAACAACACGGAGGAGGAAGTGGATTTAATGAATTTGAAATGGATTTGTTACGTGTTTTAAATGTAGAATCTCCAGTTTCGATGGAAGAATATAAATCTATAGATAAAACAAAATTAACTGAAAAAGTTTATGATGAAGTTTGTGCTCATTACAAGCGAAAAAATGAAAAAATAGCTTCACGCGTTTTCCCTCAAGTTAAACACGTATTTGAAAATATGCCTAACCAATTTAAAAATATCGTTTTTCCTTTATCGGATGGAAAACGTGAAATTAAAATGGAATTAGACCTAGAAGCTGCATATAGATCTGAAGGAAAGCAAATTGCTAAAGAATATGAAAAAAATATTACTTTAGGAATGATTGATAATGAGTGGAAAGAACATTTACGTGAAATGGATGATTTAAGATCTGCCGTTAACAATGCTCAATATGAACAAAAAGACCCTCTTTTAGTATATAAATTGGAATCTTTTGACTTATTTAAAAATATGTTGTTACGTTTAAATACTGAAACTACAGAATTTTTAATGAAAGTAGATATCCCTTTTGAAGAAGAAATTGAAAGTTCAAACAAAGCAATTACTCATCAAGATAATTACTCGAAAGCTAAAATAGGTTCAGGTGCATCAAATACTTCAGCTACAAGAGCTCCTCAATTTCAAGGAAGTGAAGGATACGATCAAGCTATGCAAAGTTCGCATCAACAATTAGAAAAACAACAACCTGTGATTGCTGAACCGAAAGTTAGTAGAAATGACCTTTGCCCTTGTGGAAGTGGTAAAAAATTCAAACAATGTCACGGATAATATTTAATATATTTTAATAAAAAGTGGAGTTTAAATATTTTAGACTCCACTTTTTTTTATTTAAAATCATATCGCTTTTTTTTGAATATCTTTGAAAGTAAGAATGAAAGACAAAATTGAAAGAATATTAATTATTGGAGCTGGAAATGTTGCTACACATTTAGCAAAATCATTTTCAAAAAACAAATCAATTGTTGGAATAATTAGTAAAAATAAAGTTTCTGCTAAAGAATTAGCATTAAAAATTAATTGTCCTTTTATCAATGATTTATCATCTCTTCCAGATTGTGACTTGGTTTTAATCTGTACAAATGATTCGTCTTTAGATGAAATTGAATCTATAATTCCTTTAGAATATAATATCGCCTACACATCTGGAAGTGTTGAATTAAATAAAAATTCTACTAGAAAAAATTACGGCGTCTTCTACCCTCTCCAAACATTTTCAAAAGAACGAAATATTGAGATTGAAAATGTTCCTTTGTTAATAGAAGCGACAAATAAAGAGTTTGGTCAGCAATTATTCGAACTTGCTTCTGAAATGAGTAACCAAGTATCTTTTAATTCTTCAATCGAAAGAAAAAAACTACACATTGCAGCTATTTTCGTAAATAATTTTACAAATCATTTGGCTTTTTTAGCAAAAGAGTATGTGGATAAAAACAATTTAAATTGGGATTATTTAAAACCACTTATAGAAGAAACAACAAATAAAATAATTTCAAATTCTCCTGAAAATTCACAAACTGGACCCGCTAGAAGAAACGATCAATTCATAATTGAAGAACATTTATCAATGTTAGAAGGTTACCCTAAAGAAATTTATAAAGTACTATCAGAAAGCATTACACATACTTATTTAAAAAAAAGACTAAAAAATGACAAGCTATAAAGAAAAACTAAATAAAATAACAACTTTTATTTTTGATATTGATGGAGTGTTAACCAACGGTGACATTATGATTATTAATGGTGAAATGGCTAGAACATTAAATTCTAGAGATGCTTATGCTTTACAATATGCATCCAAAAATGAATACCGTATCTTAATTATAACTGGAGGACAATCTGAAGATGTTAAAAATAGATTGTTAGAAGTTGGGGTTACGGAAGTTTGTCTTTCTTCCTTCAATAAATTAAACGTTTATAATAAGTTAAAAGAAAAATATCATTTTACAGATGAAGAAGCTTTATATATGGGTGATGATATTCCAGACTATGAAGTTATGAAACAAGTAGGTGTTGCTAGTTGTCCGCAAGATGCTTGCATAGAAATAAAACACATTTCACACTATCAATCTCCGTATAATGGTGGAAGACACTGTGTAAGAGATGTTATCGAACAAACGTTACGCGTTCAAAATAAATGGTTTGGGGAAACGGCCTTTGAATGGTAAAATCATTTGAAATAATTGAAATTAAATAGTTACCATTTTCAATATGATTGGGTAATGACAAGGCGTATTTTGTCTCTAAATTACCCAAATTGTTTTCTTTAATTTCTTCTTCATAAACCAATTTACCCGTAATATCCCTTATTTCAATTTTTCCTTCAAAATTTGAAGGTAAATTAATATTAATTTTTTCCGAAATCGGATTTGGATAAATTAATATTTCATTATTGTCTTCTTTTATTTTTTCTATTTGAACTAAACTATTTAGCACTTGAACTCCAGACGTAATCGGAAAAACATCATTTTTACCAACCTTCGTAATAAAAACATTATTTCCCCCCATTCCAAAAGCTGAATTATAGCCAACTAAAATCGCCCCACCATCATTTGTTGGAATAATTTGACCTGAAATATCATCTCCCGTATTGGAAATACCTAATGCTAAATTGTCATACACTAATTCAGTTCTAAACCTTCCTAATAATAAATCTTTACCAATTGGAAAAGTTGAACCAGCCAATTCTTGATTATAGGCTACATATAATTTATCCAATCTACCGTATGTAGAAATCTGTTCATAGGATTCATTACCTTTAATAGAATATGCAAATTCATAGATAAAAGCTCCGTTTAAATTAACTTTTGCAGAATATCCATCGAAATCATCTTTTATTTTATTTTTCCGAAATCCAACTATATTAATTTCATTTCCAACAATACACAGGTCATTAATTCTATATTCGCCATCATTTCCAAAATAATACTCCCATTTTATTTTACCATTTTTATTTAAACAAATCAGATAAGCTTTAGTTTTTAGAGAATCTTCAATATACTTTTGGCCCCCAATTATACAAATTGAATCATTTAACATTTTAACACAAGTAGCAATATCATCACCTTTAGAACCATAGTTTTTTGTCCATAAAGTATCTCCATTTTGATTCGTTCGAATAATGTAAAAATTATCATTTCCAGAAGTCCCTGAATTAGTTTGACCAACCATCATTATAGTAGTATCTGCTAACAAAACTGCATCATTTACTTTTTCCCAACCGATACCTCCATATGATTTCTCCCAAAGTAATTCGCCTTTCTCATTTGTTTTAACTAGATAATTATCAAAACCACCCTTACCAATTGAATTAGTATAGCCTGCGATAAAATAACCAACATTTTTTTTATATAAAACTCTTCTCCCCCCATCAGATTCATCTCCACCATAATTCTTCGACCAACTATATTTACCTAAGCTATCTACTTTCAATAAAAATGCTTGTGATGCCCCATCTTTAAAACTACTTGAAGTTCCAGTTATTATATAGCTACTATCTTCTAACTGAACTATCCCTTGACCAATATCATAGCCATTATTTGTATAAATTTTATAAAAATCAGTTTGACTTACAACCAAATTTGGAAACCAAGAAAAAAGTAAAAAAATTATGTAAATTATATTTTGCATCTTACTCTTATTAAAAATGACTGACCAAATCCTTTTTTAGATAAAACTCCATATAAATCTTGAGTAGCAATACCTATTGACAATTTAGAAATTTTAAAATTTGAATAAAAACCTATTTTAACTCTTGAAAAACCTCCAACTGATAACTGAGACCCAAACTCAATTTTAGGCGAAAGAGTAAAGTGGGTACCTAGATATAACATAGGATTGTATGCTAATGAAGGATATAATCTAATTCCATAAAAAGATTGCCATTTACCTTTGAAATTTTCATTTACAATTTTTCCAAATTGTAAAAAACCAGGTAAGAAAACAATTTTTTTCTCAACTGTACTTTGAATTATAGTATCTAAAATGGATACTGAATCTTTTAAAACACTATTATTTCCATACAATTGGTTCAATTTAAATCCATCAAACATGTATGATGAATCAATACCATAGACCTTCAATTCTTTAGATAAATAAACTGCCCCTATATTTTTAGCTAAAAATTGAAAAGTAGATTTCTGTTCTTTATTTAATAATAAGTTAAATCGATAGTCTAAATCAATCCCCCCTCCAAATCCTTTTACAAAATTTCTTCCAGTTGTTTGTCTCGCCTCTCCATTTAAAGACAATAAAGCTGAAGTTCCTTCTTCATTTTGAGATAACTCTCCTTTTTGAATATCTCCTGAATAATAATTACTTACGTTATAATAATTTAATGAAAGATTAGACTTTGTTATTTTATTAATACATCCAAACCCTATTTTTTGAAAATTAAAAAAGGCGAATTTTGTCCCTGAAAACTGTGCAATTTTCCCATTAAATTCAGAATTACCATTAAAAGTTAAACCAAACAAATCTTTAGAATAATTAATGGACCCAATAGAGTAATAACCTCCTTTAAGTAAAAATCCTATTTTATTGTTTTTAAATAAATTAACATTCATATTTCTGTAATCAATTTCAGAATTAATATCCACACCAACTTTATTTTTTAAAAGGTGTTTTGAATAAGAAGATTGTTTGATTTGATCTGTTATTTCTCCTCCAATCAAAATTTTTGAAGTAAACTCATTACGCAAAGATGTAGAACTTAATTCAGCAATTCCAGAAATTATAATTTCTTGTGAATAGCGAGTACTATCTGATTGAATTGGTATAAATTGTTGAGCTAAAAGGGTTTTAGTAAAGATACTAGACACTAAAATAAATTTAAATATTTTTCTCATAGCTTTCAAAAATCAATTAAAATCTATTTTCAACTTTAAAATCTCCTTTTAATTTAACTCCTAAAAAAGCACCTTCAGGAATTTGAACTTTTATATTTTGATTATTAAAAGAACTTGGGGTATCAAATTGAGAAATTACATTCACTTTTTTAACCATTTCCAATTTTTTAACCATCTCTTTTGTTAAAACAAAATGTATAGTTGAATTAGCTATTTTTATACCTTTTGAAAATGAATTACCAAATTCAGATGATTTTAAAATTTCAGTTCCTTCTACTAAAAAAAGCACATCTCCATCTGAATCAAGTAATTCTAATATAATTTTACCTGAAATTGGAAAGCCATTTGTTGCGAATAAAGTTAAACCACCTGAAACGACATGTGTTTTTTCTGTATTTTGTTTTACTTCAAAAGTAAACGTATTTTTTAAAGTAAATTTATCTAGTTCAAAAGATAAAGGCATTGAAGCGTTTATTTCCACTTTTAATCTGCTTGAAGGAAAAAATTCATTCCAACCTCCCGAAGTATTCCCCCAAGGATTCAAATGAATGGAGTAACCTATTTTTTGAATAGCACCTAGATTCTCTAAATATTTTTCTAAATTACTATTTGTAGAGTTAAATTCAATTTCTTTTTTTGATTCAGATAAAGTTGACCATGAACCTGTTGCTGGATCTAGGTTAAAAGCTTCACCAAACTGAAAAGCACTTTGAGTAGTTAAATTTAACGGAACTGTTGATCCGTTTACATTGCTATTTTTGAGACTTGTTATTGTTGCCTTTGCTGGTATTTTAAGTCCATTGGTTACAATAAATTTTAGTTTAGATTCAGGAAAATCAACTGAACCTGCTTGAATTTTTGTTAAAAAATCAACAGTTGTTTCAATCGTATCACTTATTATTTTATCTCCAAAATAACCTCTCGCATAATCAACTTTCAAATCCTTTAATTGAGCTGAAACTTTCGTTATATGTTTGTCTGTAATTGAAGTATTAATCCCATCTGGGTCTGTAGTTACAGTGAATTTTGACTGAAGAATATTGAAAGTTCCTCCAGTAATTCCGGATAAATTCAAATCATACCCAGAAATATCAACTGTATTTTCAATAATTCCTGGATTTAAAATAGAACCTGAAGGAACTTTGTATATTTTTTCAAATTCATTTCCATCTTTTGAAACTCCAATTAATTGTATTTTAAAAAAAACTGGAGTGTTTACTGGATTTTCTAATTTTAGATTTATTACCCCATTTGATAGCCTTACTTTTTTTAATTCAATAGCTTGAACATTCATTGGATGTTCTTCTACAGAATTAACAAAACTTGTTCCTGGAGCAAGATTAAAATTTGAAAAGGGAATAGTAAAAGATTTATTAATCGTTGTATCAGGAATTTTAACAATTTCCGTTAAGTTAAAATCAATTAAAGTTCTATTAAAATTCAATTCATAATAACCAGAAACAGAATTAATTATCTGATTTTTAACATACTTATCAAAACTTAAAGTATCATTTACTATCGGAACTGTCCAATCTGATTCCCAAATTGTTTTTTTCTTATGACAAGAAGTAAACAAAGTAAGCAAACAAAAGAGATAGAAAAAATACTTCTTCATAGTAAATTAATTAAACTACAAGCGATAGACGAAAAAAATTGAAAGTAGTTGTCAAACAATTATGCTCTTTCAATAATTGTTGCATATCCTTGACCTACTCCAATACACATACTTACTAAAGCATATCTCTTATTGGTTTTTTGAAGTTCAATCGCTGCGGTTAATAAAATACGTGCACCAGACATACCAAGTGGATGTCCTAGAGCAATTGCTCCTCCATTTGGGTTAATTCTTGGATCATTATCTTCAATTCCTAGTTCTCTTGTACAAGCTAAAACTTGAGCAGCAAATGCTTCGTTTAATTCTAAAATATCCATTTGATCCAAAGTCAAACCTGTTCTTTCAAGGACTTTTTTTATTGCATACACAGGTCCAATTCCCATTATTTTAGGTTCTACGCCAGCAACAGCTGCGCCAACAATTTTAGCTAAAGGCTTTAAATTATACTTTGTAACTGCCTCTCCTGAAGCCAATAACAATGCGGCAGCACCGTCATTTAATCCAGATGCGTTTCCTGCAGTTACAGAACCGTCTTTCTTAAAGGCTGGTCTTAAAGCAGATAACGAATCTAATGTTGTTTCAGGTCTTGCAAATTCATCATTTTCAAAAACAATTGAATCTTTTTTCTTTTGAGGTATAATTACTGGTGTAATTTCTTCTTTAAATCTACCTGAATCCATTGCTCTAGCAGCTTTTTCTTGAGACCAAGCAGAAAATTTGTCTTGTGCCTCTCTTTCAATACCATATTTTTCTACTAAGTTTTCAGCAGTCATACCCATGCTGTCAACTCCATATATTTCTTCCAATTTAGGATTTATAAATCTCCAACCAAATGAAGAATCAAACATTTGTGCATCCCTTCCAAAAGCAGAAGATGTTTTTGAAATCACCCATGGACCACGTGTCATATGTTCTACTCCGCCAGAAATATAGATATCTCCTGCACCATCTTTTATAGCGCGCATTGCATTTATAGTAGCAGCCATTCCTGAAGCACATAATATATTTACAGTTTCTGCACCTATTTCCAATGGTAAACCTGCTAATAATCCGGCCATTCTTGCAACATTACGATTATCTTCACCAGCCTGATTTGCACAACCTAAAATGATTTCTTCAACTAATTTCGGATCTAAATTTGGATGTCTATCCATCAATGATTTCAATACAGTTGCTGCTAAATCATCAACTCTTACTGGGGATAATGTTCCTCCAAAATTTCCAATTGCGGTTCTAATACCGTCAACAATAAATACTTCCTTAGACATAAATAGATTTTAGTACCTTAAAGATATAAAAAATATTAGTTTGTAGTTAAGATGAAGGTTGAGGTTGAGTAAAATTAAAAAATACTAAAACTTTTCTAATGTAACATTAGTCACATTTTTTGATAATCATTCATAGTATTTTTGAATAGATTATTAAAAAAATTCTTTAAAAATTTGGATTATGAAAGTAGAACAAATATATACTGGATGCATTGCACATGCTGCATACTACATAGAAAATAATGGGGAAGTTGCAATATTTGACCCTCTTCGTGAAGTAGAACCTTACATCAAAAAAGCAAAAAACGATAATGCTAAAATAAAGTATGTTTTTGAAACACATTTTCATGCTGACTTTGTAAGTGGGCATCTAGATTTAGCGCAAAAAACAGGTGCTAAAATTGTATACGGTCCAACTGCAAAACCTAAATTTGAAGCGATAATTGCTAAAAATAATCAAGAATTTAAAGTCGGCAATTATATTATTCGAGTAATTCATACACCCGGTCACACAATGGAAAGTTCTACTTATCTTTTAATCGATGAAAACGGAAAACAATATGGAATTATTACAGGTGACACATTGTTCATTGGAGATGTCGGTCGACCAGATTTAGCTCAACATATAATTTCGGATTTAACTGAAGAAAAATTGGCTGGATATTTATACGATTCGCTTCGAGAAAAAATTATGCCCCTAAATGATAATTTAATTGTTTTTCCAAATCATGGAGAAGGGAGCGCGTGTGGAAAAATGATGAGTAAGGAAACAACTGATACATTAGGAAATCAAAAAAGAACAAATTACGCACTAAATCCACAACTATCTAAACAAGAATTCATTAAAGTTGTATTAAATGGATTAGCTCCTCCACCCGCCTATTTTTCGAAAAATGTACTTTTAAATATAAATGGGTATGAAAATTTGGACTCAGTACTTTTGAGAGGAAAAACAGCTTTATCTGTAAATGATTTTGAATCTTTTATTGAGCAAAAAGAAGTTGTAATTCTAGATTGTAGAATAGCAACCGAATTCTCAAATGGTTTTATTCCAACTAGTTTAAATATTGGATTAGATAATAATTTTGCAATGTGGGTTGGTGAATTAATTCCAGATATTAATCACAAAATAGCTTTAGTATGTCCTAAAGGGATGGAAGAACAGGCATTGATTAGACTATCAAGAATTGGATTTGATAATTCAATTGGATTTTTAGAAGGTGGATTTGATTCTTGGCTTAAATCGGGTAAACAAATAGATAAAGTAGCTAGAATTACACCCAAAGAATTAGAAGAAAAATTAAATAATAGTAACATTTCTCTTTTAGATGTCAGAAAAAAAAGTGAATTTGAATCTGAACATGTAGAAGGAGCAATTAACATTCCTTTAAACCAACTTGAAAATAAACTTTCCGAATTTCCATTTAAAGAAAATTTCATAATCAATTGTGCTGGAGGATATAGAAGTATGATTGCTGCTTCTATATTAAAAAGACACGGAATTCATAAATTTGTTGATGTAATTGGAGGAATGAGCGAAATTTCGAAAACTTCAATTTCAGTAACAGATTACATTTGCCCAACAACATTACTATAAAAACAACTTATATTATTGATTTAGAATGATTAAAAACAGCTAATTCTAAATCAATATTACCAATCTTACGAATTATAATTTGAGCTAAAAAATTAAGATAAACTATTCTAACAAATCAATAACCACATATCTGTTGAAAACTTATTCTTAAATAAATGGTCCGAACTTTGTATTTTCGAGGTTCTAACAATTGAATTTAAAATAAAAAAAACAAAATTATGAAGATGAAAAATCGCTTTTTACTTTCTATATCGTTTCTTGTAACATTTTCTACTTTTGCTCAATTAGAAGAATTAACAACTAGTGAAATAGCCTATAGAGATTCTATTTCTGCTTTAAATTTAAAAAATGAAGCAACAGCCCAAAGTCAAGAATTTTACAACAAAGGAATTCAGTATTTTGGAGAAAAAAATTACACAGGAGCAATTGAGCAATTTGGGAAATCAATAACTCTAGATCCAAATTTTACAGCAGCATACTACAATAAAGGAGTTGCTGAAAATGAAGTTGGGAATTTCAAACAAGCTTCAATAACATTAGATAAATTAATAACTATTGATCCAAATTACTCTAAAGCCTATTTCCAAAGAGCGAGAGCATTTCAAGGGAATAACGATTATTTAAAAGCTGAAAAAGATTACGATAAATCAATTCAATTAGATCCTAATAATCCAAAAGCATATTATAACTATGGGACATTAAAATTTCTACAAATTGATTATCCTGAAGCCATTAAATTTTTCACAAAAGCAATAGAGTTAGATCCTAATTTTGCCTTTGCTTTCAATGATAGAGGAAGTTGTCATAGAATGATGGCTAACTACCCTAAAGCGATTTTGGACTATGAAGCTGCACTTACTAAAAATCCAAAATTAGCTTTTGTTTTAAACAATATTGGAACAACAAAAAAGAAAATGAAAGATTATCCTGGAGCAATTGCTGCTTTTAACAAAGCGATTTCAATTGACCCTAATTATTCTCCTGCCTATAATAATAGAGGTGTTTATCAATTAGAACAAGGTAAAAAAGAAGATGCAAAAAATGATTTTGAAAAAGCACTTCAATTAAATCCTAAATATGCAGCAGCAGCTGATAACTTAAGTGCTATTTACTTCAAACAAAAAGAGTATAAAAAGGCCTTTGAATTTGCAAATAATGCAATTTCTTTCGACTCAAATTATGCTGGTGCTTATGTAAATAGAGGGATTGCTAAAGAAATGTTGAGAGATATGGAAGGTGCTTGTAATGATTGGCACAAAGCAGAAGAACTAGGTGCTGAATTAGGAAAGAAATACCATTCAGAAAACTGTAATAATTAAAAATAGAAATTATGTTTAAAAGATATCTCACATTCATTTTACTTACTGCAACATCATCTTTATTTGCACAAAACATTGAATTTAAATCATCTAACTTTAAAGATAAAAAGGAAGAATTTAAAAAAGCTGAACAAGCTATCGAAAATGGTGATGTTTTTTATAAGATCGCAAATGATGCCATTTTTTTAGTTCAAAACCCAGGTAAAAACTACAAAAAAGCATTAATTGAATATGAAATAGCTCAAAAATTCAATCCTAACAATGCTGAATTAAATTTAAAAATAGGTGTTTGTTTAGCCTATTCAACAGATCCATTTAAAGCAATACCCTACTTTAAAAAAGCAAAAACATTAGATCCTGCTTGTAATCCATTTCTTAATTACTATTTAGGATATTCTCAACAATTAGAAGGGAATTTTGATGAAGCTTTAAAATCATATTCTCAATTTGAAACTGAATACAAAAAAGCAGATGATTTTTCAAAATTTGTCGTTCAACGAAAAAAAGAATGTGCTTCTGGTAAAACATCTTTCGCAAACCCTGTTAGAGCTTGGGTAGATATTGTGCCTGAATTAAATTCTGAATTTGATGATTACGCACCTTCAATTTCAACTGATGGATCTGAATTAATTTTCACTTCAAATAGGGATAATGGTCATCCCATAAATGATGTTGGAGAATATGATAAAGATATTTATACTTCTACACTTAATAATGGAAAGTGGTCAGCTCCGAAACAAATTGTAGGTGGAGTAAATTCACTTTTAGATGATGTTTCAAGCAATTTAAGTTTTGATGGAACACGAATGCTTTTAAACAGAGAGTCAAATGGACAAAAAGATATTTATGAAAGTGTATTAAAGGGAAATTCTTGGTCTGACCCTGTGATTTTTAATTTTCAAATTTCTTCTCAAAAAACAAATGAAGAATATGCTGCTTATAGTGATGATGGTTGGAGCTTGTACTTTACTAGAGATAATGATACTAGAGCAAATGGCTATGATATTTACAATTCTAAAATGCAGAGTAAACTTAACAAAGATTATGCAGCTGCAACCACTATGATTCCGATGAATTCGAAATTCAATGATGGTCCAATTTATCTTCACATAGATGGTGAAACAATGTACATTGCTTCTCAAGGAAATGAATCAATTGGTGGTTATGACATCTTCGTTTCAAGAAAATATCGAGGAGCTTGGACAACGCCTGTCAACTTAGGATATCCGATTAATACACCTTATGATGATTTTTTCTTTGCCGCAACTGCAAATGGTAAATTTGCTTATATTTCTTCAAATAGAGCCGGAGGAAAAGGTGGTTACGACATTTACAAAGTAACTTTTTGGGGAGTTGAAAAAACACCTATTGTTGATGTTGAAGATTTTCTTTTATCATCAATAGCGATGCCAATGAAAGATCACCAAATTGAGGCAACTGTAGATATAAACAAGAAAACTTTTACAGTATTTAAAGGAGCTACATTCGATGCTATAACCAAAAAACCAATCGAAGCTGATATAGATATTATAGACAATACAACAGGTACTATTATTGAAACATTTACTACTAATAGTGCTTCAGGGAAATTCATTATCACTTTGGTTTCAGGAAAAAATTATGGTATTGCAGTAAAAGCAAAAAATTACCTTTTCCACTCAGAAAATTTTGATATTCCAACTGGAAGTAGTGATAACTTAGTGAGTAAAATAATTGAACTCAAAAACATTGCAATTGGAAGTAAAATAACACTCAGAAATGTTTTTTTTGATACGGGAAAATCATCACTCAGAGTTGAATCAAATGGAGAGTTAGACCGAGTAGTTAAATTATTAAAAGATGTTCCTAATTTAAAAATTGAGATTTCTGGTCATACTGATAATACGGGTTCTGCTAATTTAAACGAAACACTTTCCCAACAAAGAGCAGAATCAGTCGTTACCTATTTAAAAAACAAAGGAATAATAGCAAATAGATTAACCGCAAAAGGTTACGGTTCATCAAAACCAGTTTCGTCTAATTCTACAGAGGATGGCAAGCAACAAAACCGCAGAACAGAATTTGAGATTAAAGGGAATTAATATTTTAACTTTTTATAGTTAAATGTATTCAATTAATAGTCTTCTCAACAATTCTACTCGCATAATAGAACATTAAAAAATCATTAAACTTAAGTAACGAAAATATAATATTAACAGGAAGTACTTGATATATATAAGAGATAAATAAATTTGATTCTTTTTTTAGATTTTTTTTGTTTCTGATTCAAATCATTTTTGTTATGTTTGTCAAATAAACTAAAAAAAATAAAAATTCAAATTATGAGTACAAATCAAAAGTCAGCAGGAGGTTTTTCTTCATTAGTATCTTCAATTGCAATAGCTATTGCATTGATAATCGGTTTTATTGTTTATAAATACATCTTTGGTGATGCAGCGAACTTCGTTGACGGAGACAACACTGGAGAACCTTTAGA
The DNA here is from genome assembly GCA_947380375.1 of Flavobacteriales bacterium. Classification (GTDB taxonomy): domain Bacteria; phylum Bacteroidota; class Bacteroidia; order Flavobacteriales_D; family Crocinitomicaceae; genus CAIUKX01. The sequence goes on along the minus strand of CANCQX010000019.1, from coordinate 8,608 downwards.
AGGTAATATGTTAGCCATTGTTTATAAAGGAGGGATTATTGTACCTTTCTTATTAGCAACTAACTTCATAATTATTATTTTTACAATTGAGCGTTTTGTAAGTTTAGCTAAAGCTAAAGGAAAAGGTAACATCAATAAATTTGTTGTTAAAGTTAAAGGATTGTTAGGTGACAAAGATATCAACAGCGCTAAAGAAGCTTGTGATAATCAAAAAGGTTCATTGGCGAATGTTGTTTTAGCTGGTTTGACTAAATACGAGCATATGAAAAATGATTCAGAAATGAACAAAGAGCAAAAAATCGAAACACTTAAAAAAGAATTAGAAGAAGCTACAGCATTAGAATTACCAATGTTATCTAAAAACTTAGTTATTCTTTCTACTTGTGCTTCTATCGCAACTTTAATTGGATTGATTGGAACAGTACTTGGGATGATTAAATCATTTGCTGCAATGGCTGGTGGAACTCCAGATACTGCGCAATTAGCAACTGGTATTTCTGAAGCACTTATCAATACTGCATTAGGTATCTTCGCTTCTACAATTGCAATCATTTTCTTCAACTTATTCTCAACAAAAGTTGATCAATTGACTCATAGTATGGACGAGGCTTCTTTTACAATAGTTCAAGATTTTACAGCTTCTCACAAATAAGAAATAGCTTTTAAGCTAGTATTAATATTATAAAAGAACGAAATGGCAGAAGTTAAAGGACCTAAAGGATCTCCAACCATTGATATGACGCCAATGGTGGATTTAGCATTCTTATTGGTAACTTTCTTTATGCTTTCGGCTAACTTCCGTTCAGACGAACCTGTGGTAGTTGATACTCCTTCGAGTATAGCTGCTGAAGAAATACCAAAGAACATTGTATTAATTACAATTGACAAAGGTGGACGTGTGTTTTACGGATTTACAGCTGGTGAAGAAGCTAGAAAGAATTTATTAATTAAAATGGCCGCTAAATACAAGGTTAAATTATCTCAAGATCACTTGAAAAAATTTAGCTTATTGACGAGTTTTGGATGTGATGTGCATCAACTTCCTCAATACTTGGATTTAGATCCAGAAGCTAGAAAAAAGACTACTGGTTCAATTCCAACCGATTCTACGAATAATCAATTGAAAGATTGGATTAATTTTGGAAACATCGAAGGATTAGCTGCAGGTAAAATCAAATTTGAAGAAGCTGCTGATAAAGATCCTGAAGTTGAAATGAATGAATTTAAACCAAAATTCATTTTAAAGGTAGATGGTAAAGCTCTTTATTCTCACGCGAAAAACGTGATTGAAACATTTAGAGATTTAGATTTAAATAACTTAAACTTCGTAACTTCTTTGGAAGCTAACGGAGAAAAATAAGAGACGATATGGCAGATATGGGAGATAGTGGCGGTGGCCAAAGTGGCGGAAAAAAACGCGCCAAAAAAGGATCAACGAGAGTTGATATGACTCCACTTGTTGATTTAGCATTCTTATTGTTGACGTTCTTCGTATTAACTTCTACTTTCAGTAAACCTAAGGTAATGAGTTTAGTATATCCTGCTAAACCAAAACCAGATCAGGTAGTTGATGCACAAGCTCAAAAAATAAACAATGCAATTACATTTCTATTGAGCGAAAACAAAATCTTTTATTATGAGGGCGAATATTATTCAGCAGGTAATCCAAAAGGCAAACCAGCAACTCAATTAAAAGAAACTGATTTCGGTCCTTCGGGAGTTCGTAAATTATTAGCTGATAAAAACAAATCGGTTATAATTGGTAAAGCAAAATTAAAAGCTGAATTAGATAGCAAAAAAATTCAAGAACACGAATATTTAGATGGTCTAAAAGAATTGAAAAAAGCAGATGAAGCTTTAAAAGTTTTAATTAAAACTGATGATAAAGCAATATGTAAAAATTTCATTGATTTAGTAGATGAATTAAGAATTCACGAAATCGGTGTAATTGCTCCAGTTGATTTATTAGCTAGTGAATATGAATTGATAAAAGCTAAAACGAAATAATATGGGAGTTACAATTAGCGTAATCATTCTTATAGCATTGGTTTCTCTTTACGACTATTTTTCAGCTCGTAATTGGCAACAAGTAACCTCTGTTTCTAGAAATGATGTTGTCTTTGAAGACAGAAACAAAGAGTATGGCGCCTACCAAATTAGAAAAACATATGATAGAAGAGTTGTTTTTATCATATTGGGACTATGTTTGGTAATTGGAGCAGCTTTTGGTACTTATAAATACATTAAATCAATTCCTGAAGAGGTGATTGAAGAAGCTCCAATTGATATGACTCAATTTGATCTTCCAGCAGCACCACCAGAGGAAGAAGTTCCACCACCAGTGGAGGAACCACCACCACCGATGGAAAAAACATTGGCTTTTTTAGCTCCAGTTGTTGTGGATGAAGAAGTTGATAATCCTCCACCATTGCAAGAAGAATTAAACGAAACTAAAGTTTCTACAGAAACTCATGAAGGAGAAGAAACTTTTGACGCTCCAGAAGAGCATAAAGAAGTTGTTGTAGAGAAAAAAGAGGAAGAAGTTGAAGCTTTTGTTGATGAGGAGGCAGAGTTTCCTGGTGGTATGCAAGCATGTTATGCTTTTATTGGTAAAAACATTAACTACCCTCAAATAGCTATTGAAGAAAATTTACAAGGTAAATGTTATGTAAATTTCGTAGTTGATCGAGAAGGTAACATTAGTGATGTAAGAGTTGCTAAAGGTGTTACTGGATGCCCTGAGTGTGATAAAGAAGCAATTAGAGTAGTTAGAATGATGCCAAAATGGAAACCAGGTAAGAAAAACGGTAAAGATGTAAAATCTCGTTTCATGGTTCCTGTAAACTATAAATTAGAGTAATACTCAAATTAGAATTTTTATAATCCTCGAAACTTTGACGTTTCGGGGATTTTTTTTACGTTATATATAATTATGAACTTTTCAATAATAAATAAAATACTAGCATTTTTTATAGTTCTTGCTTGTTTTATATTAGCATATAATCTAGCATTTACTGATTTTATGGAAACTAAAATCATCGGAGTGAAAAGAATATTTTTTATTTTTTTATTACTAGCCTATGCAGGTTTTAGAATTTACAGAATAATTAATTCTGAAAAATAAAATTAAAAACTTTAAAAAAATTTATTTTGGTTATCCTCGGTTTTGAAAACATTTTTTTAACTTTTATCTAAGATTAGTAATAACAAACTTATTAAATTTAATTGATAGTGATTTTTTTAAAAAATGGACTTAAATTTATCCAAATAAGATTATACTTAGGGAGATAAACAAATGCTAATGTTGTTTATGTTTCAATAACAAACATTTATTAATATATATGCTTTCACGCTCTCAAAAAGAAATGTTCTTAAACCAAAAATCAATAGTTATTTGGTTAACGGGGCTTTCTGGTTCCGGAAAAACTACAATTTCAGAGAATCTTTCAACGGCTCTATTTGAAAAAGGTTTTCTTACTCAAAGTTTAGATGGGGATCAAATTAGAAATGGATTAAATAATAACCTTGGATTTTCTGAAGAGGACCGCACTGAAAACATTCGTAGAATTGCTGAGATATCTAAATTGTTTATAAATTCAGGAATTATTTGTATCAATAGTTTTATTAGTCCTACAGAAAAAATCAGAATGTTAGCAAAAGAAATTATTGGTGAAAAAGATTATTTTGAAATTTATTTAGATGCACCATTAGAAGTTTGTGAAAAAAGAGATGTAAAAGGTCTTTATAAAGCTGCGCGTGAAGGAAAAATAAAAAACTTCACTGGAATTGGTTCTGAATATGAAAAACCTTTAAAATCAAACTTAATTATAAAAACAGCTGAACTTTCAATTGAAAAATCGATTGAAAAATGCTTAAATCAAATAATTCCTCTTATTAATTTATGAAAAAATATATCAAATATATAATCGCTTTTTGGGTATTATTTTTTACAATCATAATTTCAATGGCTATTACACGTCATGTATATACAAATGGTGAACACATTAAAGGGACACCTAAAGAAATAGTAATATTTTTATCCTCGTTTATATCAAATGTCCAACATTATGACGAAATAGATAATCCAATGTTTGTTGCAGACATACCAAAACTTAAAAATGGATTTAATTATACTAAAGACTTCAAAGGAAGTAAAGATTATATTTTAGTTTCAGCTTGGGATAAAGATGAAAATCAAAATAGTGTGAAATTACTTCGAATTAAGGATGGAAAAATGATTCATAAATGGGTTGTCGATATTGAAAAAAACAATAAAAAAATTATTCATAATTTAAAGAATGACGATTTTAGATTTATGAATAAAAAAACATCTCTGATGCTTCACCCCTATTTACAAAATGATGGTTCTCTTATTTTTGGTGGTAATGGAATAAATAAAATTGATAAAAATGCTGGATATGTTTGGACTAATACCTCTGATTGTCATCATGCAATTGAACGAAACGAAGATGGCGATTTTTGGATTTGTAGTTATAAAATAACGGATGAGAATGAAAAAAAATATGCTCTCAGAGATGATGCTATTCAAAAAATATCTAAAAAAAACGGAAAAACACTTTTCGAAAAATCAATCTTCGAATTGTTAATGGAAAATGGATACAACAGAGCTCTATTTTTTACAAATCCTGAAATTTCTACAAATATTGAAAAACTAGATTATTCTCATTTGAATGATGTACAACCTTTACAAACAGATACTAAATATTGGAAAAAAGGAGATGTATTTATAAGTCTTAGGCATCCTAGTTTAGTATTTTTATATCGTCCTTCAACGAATAAAATAATTTGGTCACAACAAGGTCCATGGATGAAACAGCACGATATTTATGTTCTAAACGATCATCAAATTGCAATCTTTGGTAACAACGTCATCGATGCAAAATATAAAGATGAGAAAAAACGACTTATTGATGGGGGTAACATTCAATATATATATGATTTTTCAACGAATAAAACTACTAAAGCGTATACAGAATTTTTTAAAAAATCTAAAATTGGAACATTTACAGAAGGAAGATCACAAATATTGAAAGATGGAAATATATTAATAGAAGAGTCTAATCATGGTCGACTTTTATTCGGTAATGAAAAAAATGAACTCTGGACATTCGTAAATCGAGTAGATAAAAATCATCTCAGCTCTTTAAATTGGTGTCGATACATCACTGAAGATGAATTTAAAAAGTTTACCTTTATAAAAAAATAGAAGAATAAATAATGCTATTATATTCACATTTAAATAATTTCATACTTTACATTGGGCCAGGAATGGGAGTAGGTACAATCGCTGCAATAATTGGTATTTTCTCCTCAATTTTCCTTTCAATTATTGCTATTTTTTGGTATCCTTTGAAAAGGTTTATTCGTTTTTTAAAAAATAAATTTTAACAATAATGGTTTCATTTTTATTCATACTAACTAGTTTTATTTCCGTAATATTATTTGATTTTTTGCCCGTTCAACGATTTATTAAATCTATGCTTACATCTCAAAAAGATGCTTTCAAAGTACTAGGAAATAAAACTATAGAAGATAAAGAGAAGCAAAAACTATTACTTTCTTCAGCACTTAAAGTACTGATTGAAACAAGTAAATTAGCACTATTCTTTTTTATCGCATTTCTTCCCTACATTGCATTAATATATATTGGACCAACATTTAAAGAAAATGTAAACTTTTATAATGTTATGGTTTCATTTAAAGGAATCTTTATTTCATCGATTGTGTTTTTACTTTATTACTTATTGAAAAAACAATATGGAAGGTTCGGATTATAATTTTTTATCGAAATTATTACACCAAATTTCTTTAGGATCTAAAGCTGTTTCTGAAATAAGTTTTGATATTGATCAGGCTATTTTCTCTTCGAAAAAGAATACTAATTTACTCAAAGAAAATCATATTTTCATCAGCGGATTAGCAAGAAGTGGTACAACTGCTTTATTAGAAATTTTAAATAAAAGTGATGAATTTATTTCTCTGACTTATTCTCATATGCCTTTGATTTTGGCTCCAAATTTAAATCGCAAACTTTCAATTACTAATATGGATATTGAGCTCAAGGAAAGAGCTCATAAAGATGGAATTTTTATAAATAATTTAAGCCCTGAAGCTCTTGATGAAGTATTTTGGAAAGTCTTTTTAAAAGATTCTTATATAAAAAAAGACCGATTAGAAATCAATAAAATATCTAAAGAAACAAGCTTAAAATTCAAAAACTATATCAACCAAATTACTTTTAACAAGGGAGATTCAAAAAGATATCTTTCTAAAAATAATAATTTAGTTTTGAGATTTGAAACTATATTATCTCAATTTCCAAAAGCTAAAATTATCATTCCTTTTAGAGATCCACTTCAGCATGCTATTTCACTTTTAAATCAACATATTCATTTTTATCAGCTTCACCAAAAAGATTCTTTTTCCTTGAAATATATGAATTGGTTAGGTCACCATGAATTTGGATTGAACCAAAAACCTTTTTATTTTGGTAACGATGAAATTTTTGAAAGAATGTCTAATTATTCTAAAGTCGATATCAATTATTGGTTACTAACTTGGTTGAATTATTACAAGTATGTTTTAGAAAATTATTCTGATTCGGTTATCTTATTTTCTTATGAAAGATTTTGCGAGAATCCAAATGAAATTATGAATATTTTATCTAAACAAATAAATTTAAATGACTTGAATTTTGAATTTAAACCTTTTAAAATAAATAAACGAACTCATTCTGATTTTAATCAAGATATCTATAATAATTGTTTAGATATCTATTCAAAATTGATCTAATTTTAAAATTTTTAAATCAAAAAAAAGACGAAGATAAATCTCCGTCTTCGTATTTTCATTTCCTTAAAACTTCCAATTCACAACAAATTCTCTACTTTTTGCAATTAAAGGTTGTAAAAACATATCTTTCTCCACAAAAGGTACAAATTTACGATAGTTGAATATCAACTCTTCTAACTTAGCAGATGATTTTAATGGTCTTCTAAAATCAAATGCTTGAGATGCGTTTAAAAGCTCAATTGCTTGAATTGTATAACAGTTTTGAATTACCCTGTATAATTTAGTTGCAGCGTTTGCACCCATTGAAACGTGATCTTCTTGACCATTTGAAGAATCAATTGTATCGATACTTGCTGGTGAACATAATTGTTTGTTTTGACTAACAACAGATGCAGCTGTATATTGGGGAATCATAAATCCTGAATTTAAACCTGGATTAGCTACCAAAAATGCGGGCAAACCTCTAGTTCCTGAAATCAATTTATAAACCCTTCTTTCAGAAATACTTCCTAATTCAGCTATAGAAATTGCTAAGAAATCCATAGAAATCGCTAGTGGTTGACCATGGAAATTACCTGCTGAAACAACAATATCTTCATCAGGGAAAATAGTAGGATTATCTGTTACCGCATTAATTTCTCTTTCTACAATTTCTTTGCAATAGTTAATCGCATCTAATGATGCTCCATGGACTTGAGGAATACATCTAAATGAATAAGGATCTTGAACATGTGCTTTTTCCTGGGATGCAATTTCGCTTCCAGTCAATAAATCTCTCATTATTGCAGCAACTTCAATCTGACCTTTTTGATTTCTAATTCCGTTTACAGAAACTCCAAACGGCTCAATTCTTCCATCGTACCCTTCTAATGAAACTGCAGCGATTTGATTAAATTGATTAAACAATTTCTCGCCATTACTTACTGAATATGAAGCATAAGCGCTCATAAATTGAGTTCCATTCAATAAAGCTAAACCTTCTTTTGAGCGTAAAACAATTGGTTGCAAATTAAATTTTTCATTCATTAATTTACTAGCTATTTTTTCTCCATTAACATAAACTTCTCCTTCTCCTAAAAGAGGTAAAGATAAATGTGCTAATGGGGCTAAATCTCCTGATGCTCCTAAACTTCCTTGTTGGTATACAACTGGAATAATATTATTATTAAAAAAGAAAACCAAACGTTCAACTGTTTCAACTTGCACACCAGAATGTCCATGAGACAAACCTAAAACTTTTAGTAAAATCATTCTTTTCACTAATTCAAAAGGAACTTCTTCGCCTGTTCCACATGCATGGGAAAGCACCAAATTGGTTTGAAGTTGCTCTAAATCTTCTGTTGAAATAGCTGTATTACACAACGAACCGAAACCTGTATTTACACCATAAATTAATTTTTCGCTTCTTGCAACTTTTTCATCTAAATAGGTTCTGCATTTTTGAATTACTGCTCTTGTTTCTGGTGCTAATTCAATTTTATGGTTTTCCGCTAATATTATATCTATTTCTGTTAATGAAATCCATTTGTTGTCAATTATTTTTGTCATCGGTATATCTCTTTATATTATATTGTTGTTGGGTTAGATAAGGACAAGGCATGCCTTGTCCTTACGACGAAAAATCATTTTATTTTTTCAATCAACTGATCAATTGTCACTTCAAATTGTTCACCTGATTCCATGTTTTTTAATTTAATAATCTGTTTTGCTATTTCTTCATCACCAACAATTGCAACATATTGAACTCCACGATCATTTGCGTATTTCATTTGTTTTTGCATTTTTGCTTTTGATG
>CANCQX010000018.1 GCA_947380375.1 Flavobacteriales bacterium | reverse complement strand
TGAAAGTGAAGATATTTTTTTGATGAGTTTTTTATTTAGAATATAGTTTTTAAAAGTTATAGTCGCATAATTGATTAATCCCTTTCAGGGCTTGGTTGTTGGATAGTTTTTCGATGGGCTTTGCCCAATCGTTTATAAATATAACCCTTTCAGGGTTTTGTAGATATACTATTACTATAAGCTAAATAAAATACAAAGCCATAAAGGGTAATATCCATAAAAACAGAGTGTTAGAACTATGAAGTTTATAAGCTAAAAATAAGATCCGCTATGAAGGTTTAATATCCATAAATTGGTTATTGCACTACTAAGTTAATGATCTCATAAAAGCCCTGAAGGGGCGACATCCATAAAAATAGGGCGTAAGTCCTATTTTGATAATCTAAATCATAAAAGCCCTGAAGGGGTGACATCATTAATCCCAAACATACCGTTCATCATAACTTACTTCGTATTTTTTTAAGACTGCTTTATATTCATCTTTAAATGTTTTTTTACTGTGATGTTCTTTTTGATTTGCAATGTAGTTGATTACTATTTCAACTTCTGATGGTCTAACTGAAAAAGCACCATAGCCATCTTGCCAGTAAAAATTTTTAAAATCATTTCCTTTTGTTTTAATCCATTTAGAAGAATTTGATTTTAGTTGTTCCACTAATTTCATGAGTGCTATTTTTTTAGAGAGCATACATAAAACGTGAATATGGTCTTTATATCCACCAACTTTTAAAACATGACATTCAAGATTATTACATATTCCTCCTAAATAACTAAAAAGTTCTGTTTCAATTGATGGAAGTATTAATGATTGACGATGTTTTGTGCTAAACACGATATGTACGTAATTTTTTACTAGTGATTGTCCCATAATTAATTAATCCCTTTCAGGGCTTGGTTGTTAGTTAGTTTATTCGATGGGCTTTGCCCAATCGTTTATAGATATAACCCTTTCAGGGTTTTATAATACTAAGATAGTAAAACTAAATCTAAAATCCATTACTCCAAAATAATTTTAAACCTAATTTTTGATGATTTATTTAAATTTCATTAGGAGATACCCATGGTTAATAGAAACAACCCTTTCAGGGTTTTTTAATTATTTTCTCTTACTAAGTTAATAAAATAGGTTTAAAAACAGTTTATTTTCGATTTCTAATTTTATTTGTTATTTTTAGATCACAGAAATTTTAATAGTATAATTGAACAGAATGCAGGTTAAAACAAAAATTACTATCATTTCACTTTCAATAGCAATATTGGGATTGTTATCTGCATTGGTACATTTAAATAAACCATCGTTATTTTTAGCCGTTTTTTTAAATTCTTTTTACTGTTTACGACTTAGTCTATTCCATTCACCTGCATTTCAAATTTTTATCAATTCAACTGAAACAATCTCTTATTCAATTGACACTTTGAATGTTTTTGTGTTTCTACTTTTATTGATCGGTATACTATTGTATTGGGTTTCAAAGGGAAAAGAAACACGTTTAATACGTTTTGTGATTTCAATTGTGTTGCTTTCATCAATTGTGAATTTAGTCTATTCGATTTTTATAATTTTTTATTACGGAAGTTATAATTATTGGTATCTCTTTTTATTTTTTGGAACAGCAGTAAAATCCGTTTTCATTTATTTCTCTTTTTACATTCTAAAACATTTTCAAACTGAAAAGAAATTAGTCCAAGGTTACGATGCTTCTCAAAAAGAGTTTAAATACAGTGAAAATGAAGCTTCTAATTGGCAACGATTGATTCATTTACTACTTGATACATTCGTTTGTATGAGTATTCTTTCATTTACTGCATTGGATGTATTCAAAGGGTTGTTGACGAACGTTAATCTTGTAGCAGGAGAAAAAGCAGCCTTTTTTGTTTTTTATTTGATTATCAGTTTGATTTATTATCTTTTTTTCGAATACTTTTTTGGATCTACACCTGCAAAAATGCTAACAGAATTAAGAGTTGTAAATGAAAAAGGAGAAAAACCAAATGTTAAATCGATTGTTGTTCGTACTCTTTCAAGAAGAATACCGTTTGATTCTATCTCTTTCTTTTCTGCTCAAGGATGGCACGACCGATTATCAAAAACAAAAGTAATCCAAGAAAAAAAAACCGGAATTAAAGGGGTTCATTATGTTATTTTACTTACTGCTTTAATTTTACTATTTGCGGTGTTTTTGATGGGACAGAATTCTTTTTTATTCTAGTTTTAAATATTGAAAGAATTTAAAAAGAATTATAGAACTACTATCTTATTGAATAATCCACCCAAGAATCTATTTGTTTAATGCTTGTTGGTCTTAATAAAATCTTTTGATTTTTATCTAAAATAAAGAGTGTTGGAGTTCCGAAAACATGATAATCTTTAGCTGCTACTGTATTCCATTTTTTATAATCGCACGCACTGATGAAAGGTAAACCACTTGAAAAGCTTTTGAAAGTGGTTTGATCTGTATCCAAAGAAACAAAAACTACTTCTACGCCTTTTGATTTCCATTTTTCGTATAATTTAGGAATTTGAGAAAATTCTTCAACACACGTCGGACACCAACTTGCACCAAAAATAACAACTTTATACGGGGAATCTAATTCTGACAAACGGGGTAAATTTTTTAAGGAAACTCCATTTTTAAATACATCTCCCTCAAAATCAATATCAGGGGCGATGTTCCCGATTTTCATTGTTCTGTACAATTCCATTTGATTGGCTACATCTTCATTTAATGTACAACTATTTTGCGTTAACACTTTTAATGATAAATATTCTGAAGCTTTAAAAAGACTATGTTTCTCTAATAAATTGAAAAGGAACTTCGTGATTTCATTCAACTTTGCTTCGTTTTTAGCTAAATTGGCAAGCAAATAATCGGTAGATACATTCATTTCTAGAAAAACAGTATCCAATGATTTTCCCATATTTTCAAGTAACCAATAGTGACTTTCGATGGCATCTTTTAACAAACCACTTTTGTATAGTCGTTCGTCGGTGTAATCTAATTTTCTTAAAGCGGCAAGTGTTTGAGGTATTTCTTCCGTTCTATATTGTGCAATCGTTGAAACAGAACTTACCAATTTTCGAGTAGGCAAATACCAACTGATATAACTTTTAGGGTCTAAACTTGCTAAAAAATTTGCGTCTTCTTGCTGTATACGTTGCTTCTCTTTTTGAATGGATTTTTTCGGTTTTTTATTTACAGAGAACAAAGAATCCGTTTGATACATCTTTTGTAAATAATCCCATGCGCTCAATGCTTGTTCACGTTTGGGGTGTTCAAAAGCATATTTTAGGAACAACTGATTTTCTTTACCTGATAAAATATCAATCGTTTCAGGAAAACTCAAAACCTCCCCTTTTAGTTGAATTTCTTCGTTCGCTAAAACCACAAAATAAGCCTTTTTATCTTCAGCAGAAAGATAGCCCATTCCTCTATCTTTATCGGCGTAACTTAATTTAAAAATACCATTTTCAGGAACTTTAGTGCTATCAATTCCATAGACACCTATTCCGTTAAAACCAACTAATAGAACTTTTTGTCCTGCTAAATAAGGGAAATTACCAGTAATCATATGTTGGGCTTGGGTTGCTAATCCAATAAAAGAAAGAACGAAAAGTAAACTGTATTTGGTTTTTTTGATGGAGTAATTCATTGTTTTTTTATTGAAATTAAGGGCTAAATTACACTTTTAAATTTTCTCATAATGCATCATTACTTCTTTACCTTTAAAAGCAATAGCAAAATGGTAAATATATCGAAACCTTCTTGTTCTAAAACAGTGGCGTATTTCATATCGTACATTTGTTTCATTTGTGCATTAAGGTATTTAAGCGATTATAGATGTCTGAGTAATTTTTCTATTGAAGAAGCAAAAACTCCGGCAGGAAATCGTATTATTTAATGAATTTACCTTATTATTTAGCCGCGAAATTACCTGATTATCTCGCTTATTTTATGAAGGAGAAAGTATTCAACTAATTATCTATCAAAATCTTATCCGCCAATACATTACTCAATTTGAAATAACTTTCATTGGTCCAACCGCCAACGTGTGGGGTTAAAATAACTTTTGGCGACTTTAATAAATACTGAAATGGAAGTGGTAATTCTTGCTCGAAAAAAGATTCAAAACTTGCTTTTTCATATTCAAGAACATCCAATCCTGCTCCAAGTACTTTTCCGCTTTCAATGGCTTTTACCAATGCTGCTGTTTCAACAATTTTGCCTCTCGAAAGGTTCAGTAAGAAAATAGGTTTTGCGATTTTTGAAAAGAATTCCTCGTTTGCAAAAAACAACGTTTCTTTGTTCTGTGGAATATGAAAACTGATTACATCTGCTTGGTCTAAAATGGCTTGTAGGGTACATTCTTTCACGAAATCACTACCGAAACTTTGTTTGTATTTATCATACGCCAAGACATTTACATCAAATCCTCTTAACTTTTTGGCAAAGGCTTTTCCGTTGTTTCCATAACCAATAATTCCAACCGTTTTACCGTCTAATTCAATTCCTCGGTTTCCTTCACGGTCCCATTTTCCTTTCCGAACTTCTTGATCGGCACTGTTCAGCTTGTTCATCAATGATAACAACATTCCAAGTGCGTGTTCAGCTACTGCATTCCTATTTCCTTCGGGAGAATTGTAAAGTATTATTCCTCTTTCTTCGCAATAGGGAACATCAATATTTTCCATTCCAGCACCCGAACGAGCGATGAATTTTAGTTGGTCTGCATTCTTTAAAAACGTTTCATTCATTGGAAAACGTGAACGAATTACAACTCCGTCAGCTGTTTTAATTAACTGTAAACATTCCTCCAAGGATTTTTCTTCGGCGTGAATACAGGTTTGTCCAGCATCGGTCAGTCTTTTGGCTAAAATTTCGTGAACTTCATCTAAAAATAGAACGGTCATTGCGGTAAAATTTTAAAGATTGTACAATAGAGCTCCAACTGTAAAGTAGATAAATAAACCTAATACGTCGTTTAAAGTAGTAACAAAGGGGCCAGTCGCCAAAGCAGGATCTATTTTGTATCTATTTAGTATTAAAGGTATTATAGTTCCGAAAAGACCTGCAAAAACAATCACTACAAAAAGTGAAATACTTACTACAAACCCCAAAGTAGAATTTCCAAAAAATAGGGCGATTCCATAAATTATAGAGGCTAGGAAAACTCCATTTAGAAGCCCAACGAATGTTTCTTTTATAATTTTCTTTTTAAAATGGTCGAAATGGTCGTTTCCTTTTGCTAAAGCTTGAACAACAATTGCTGAAGATTGTACACCGACATTCCCTCCCATTGCTGTTATTAATGGAATAAAAAGTGCTAAAGTAGGAATATGACTAATTTCATTTGTAAAACCTGCGATGACATTTGCGGCAAAAATTCCGCCTAACATTCCGATTAAAAGCCAAGGTAAACGTGCTCTGGAAATATGCCAAACACTTGAGCTAGACTCAATTCTATCAGAAATACCTGAAGCCATTTGGAAATCTTTATCCGCTTCTTCTTTTATAATGTCTACGATATCATCAATGGTAATTCGACCAACTAATTTATTCTGTAAATCAACAACAGGAATGGAGACCAAATCGTATTTGTACATTCTATTTGCAACGTCTTCACTACTATCGCTTGTTTTTGCAGAAATAATGTTTTTTTTCTGATACAAATCACGAATATGCATTGCCGTATCAGCGAAAATCAATTTCTTTAAAGAAAGTAAACCGACTAATTTATTTAAATCATCGACAACATAAATGGTATAAACATTTTCAACTTCTTCTCCTTGTCGACGCAATTCAACCAAACAACGGCTAACAGACCAATCCAATTTTGCTTGGATAAATTCTTTTTGCATCAATCCACCGGCAGTGTCTTCGTCGTAGTTTAACAGTTCGACAATATCTTCAGCGGCTTCATCATCATCCATTTGTGAGATGACTTCTTGAATTTTATCATCAGATAATTCCCCTAAAATATCTGCCGCATCATCCGAATCAAGATTTTCTAATTGATCGGCAATTTCTTTGGAAGAAAGAGATTTCAGGAAACGATCTCGAATTTCTTCCTCTAACTCCATTAAAACGTCAGCTTGTTCGTCTGGTGTTAATTGAAAATAAACATATTTAGCTTCTTCATTGCTTAACTGATCCAATAAATCGGCAATATCGGCGAAATGAAGTTCGTGAATATGTTCAATTATCCAATTGTTATTTTCCTCAACAATAGCTTGGCGTAATTTTTCAAGAAAATCCTTTGTTAATTCGAACCTCATTGGATAATTTTTGGACAAAGATACCAATTTATGAATGATTAAAACATAGTTTCAAATGTTAAGAAAACATCATTTTTTTCATTTATTTTATTATTCCTTTGTGAATGATTATTTTTGACTTAAATAATATAAAATAGAAGAGATGGAAAGTTTTTTTAAGCATTTATTGGAAGAGTTCCATTTCCCATTGAGAAATCCTGTTTTGATTTTTTCCACTATTTTATTTATAATTCTTATGTCACCTATTCTTCTTCGTAAAATCAAGATTCCATCTATTATTGGACTTATTTTATCAGGAGTAATTATAGGACCAAATGGTATTGGATTAATTGGCGCAAAACTATTAGAATCAGACGGTTCCGTAAAATTATTTTCTACAATTGGGCTGCTTTACATTATGTTTATGGCCGGTTTAGAATTGGATATGTCTCAATTTAAGAAATACCGCGTTAAAAGTTTCACATTCGGTTTTTTGACATTTATTATTCCAATAGCTTTAGGTTACCCGATTTGTTTATTCGGATTAGGATTAAATCCAACCGCAAGTATTTTAACCGCAAGTATGTTTGCTACCCATACTTTAGTCGCCTACCCTATCATTAGTAGATTAGGGATTTCTAAAAATAAAGTAGTTGCAGTAGCTGTGGGAGGTACGATTTTAACCGACACAGCCGTTTTGATTATTTTAGCAATTATTTCAAGTTCTGTTGAAGGTAATTTAGATGCTGCTTTTTGGTTACGCTTGATTACTTCACTTACAATATTCACATTTATAATGTTTATCATTATTCCAAAAATTGCTCGTTGGTTTTTTAGTAAATTGGATAGTGAAAAAACAGCCCATTATATCTTTGTACTTTCAGTTGTTTTCTTCGCTGCATTTTTAGCAGAAGTAGCTGGTGTAGAGCATATTATTGGCGCCTTTGTTGCAGGATTAGTTTTAAATAAATTAATACCCCATTCGTCTGCTTTGATGAATAGAATTGATTTTATTGGAAATGCTTTGTTTATCCCTTTTTTCCTTATTTCGGTAGGAATGGTGGTAAATTACAAGGTTTTATTTCACGGACCTTGGGCATTAATTGTAGCAGGAGTTCTAACTACTTTTGCTATTTTTAGTAAGTGGTTGGCGGCCTTCGTTACCCAGAAAATTTTCAAAATGACTGGGGTAGAACGTCAAGTAATTTTTGGTTTAAGTACCGCACACGCAGCTGCTACATTAGCAATCATCATTGTTGGATATGAAAAAGGAATATTAAATAGTCAGATAGTAAATGGGACTATCCTTTTGATATTAGTAACCTGTATGGTCGCTTCTTTTGTGTCTGAAAACGCAGGTAAAAAGTTATTAATTCAATTAGCAGAAAGTGGTGAAGAACCAGAAAAGAAACGTTATTCAAGAAATCAGCATTTGTTAATTGCTATTAATGAACTGAAAGAAAATGAATTATTGATCGATTTTTCTGTTATGATAACTGACAAAAAGGTTTTAAATCCTATTTCGGTGGTAAGTGTTTTACCAAATAATTCTGAAGCAGAACAACGAATTAGAACATCTCGAAAAGAAATGGACGAGATTGTTAAACATTTTTCAGATGGTGAATTTCCTGTGAATGTGATTACAACTATTGATCATAATTTATCTTCAGGTGTTGCACGTGTTTCAAAAGAATTATTTACCGATATTGTCGTGCTGAATGACAGTAAAAGAATGAATTTATTGAAGAGAATAGTAGGCGATGATCGAGATCATTTATTAGATGTTTGTGACAAAACCATTTTCTTTTGTCAATTTGAAAAAGCTTTTGTTTCTTATCGAAAAATTGTTTTAATTAGTCAGCAATATGCCGAATTAGAAAGCAGTTTTAGTAGTTGGTGTGAACGAGTTTTACGTTTAGGAAAAGAATTAAACATACAAATTGAGATTTATGGTACCCACGAGTTCAATGATGCATTTGTAAAAGTCATTAAAAAAGTACAAATATTCACTGAAATTGCATTTGTACAACTCGATGAAACAGAAGACTTTTTTATTGTAAATAAAAATAGTTCCGATGACGACCTTTTAATCTTTGTTTCTGCAAGAAGAGGTTCAGTTTCTTATTATACTGGGGTTGACAATTTCTTATCCAAATTAGAAAAAGGAATGCCAGAAAATGATCAAATTTTGATTTATCCGTCACAAGAGATAGATGAAAATTTATACACTGGATATGATGATTTTACGACAACACCAATTTCAAAAGGTGTAGATGCAATTCAAAAAATTAGTAAAGAAGTAGGAAGTATTTTTAAGAAACAGGACTAAAAAACAAGTGACTGTTTAAAATTGAAATCTAAATTTATGAAGGTAATTTTATTATTTACAATACTATTTTTTAGTATTCAAGTAGTTCAATCTCAAAATGGAACACTAACTGGTTATGTTAAAGATAAAAACACTCAAGAACTTATTTTTGGTGCTAAGGTGTTTATTGAAAATACAGAAATCGGAGCAATTACAGATGTTGATGGTAATTATAAATTATCAATACCAACTGGAACTTACAATTTAAAAGTGGTAACTACTGGTTATGTTAGCGACACAAAATATAACATCGTAATTAGTTCTGGAGGGGTTCAACAAGTGAACTTTGAACTAACGGGTGAAGTTCAAAATCTGGGTGAAGTAACGGTTAAATACGATAAAAATAAAAAAGCTGCTACAACAGATATGATTACTCCTTTGTCGGTTCAACAATTGACTTATGAGGAAATCAAATCAAATCCAGGAGGTGGTTTTGATGTTTCGAAAGTAGTTCAAACATTGCCCGGTGTAGGTTCAACTGGTGGTGGGGCTCCAAGAAATGATATTATTGTCAGAGGTGGTGCACCAAACGAAAATGTGTACTATTTAGATGGAATTGAGATACCCGTTTTAAACCACTTTCAAACACAAGGTTCTTCCGGTGGAGCGCAAGGTATTTTGAATGTGACGTTTATAGAAGATTTAAAGTTAAGTTCTTCTGCATTTGATGCACGTTACGATAATGCCCTTGCTTCGACCTTTGTAATTAAGCAACGACAAGGTAATCAGGAGAAAGTAAGTGGGAATTTACGTACAAGTTTAACCGAATCTGCTGTGACTTTGGAAGGACCTTTGGGGAAATCTAAAAAAACGAATTTCTTACTTTCTTCCCGTTTTTCATATTTGGATTTATTGTTCAAGTTAATTGATTTACCAATCCTACCTAAGTATTCTGATTTTCAATACAAAATAACGCACAAAATCAGTAATAAAACAACACTTACTGCATTAGGTATTGGGGCTATTGATAATTTCAGTTTTAGAAAAACAAAAAATTCTTCCCCAGAAAATGAATATTTCAGAAGATCTTTGCCGTTTATTAGTCAATGGAATTATACAACTGGCTTCAATGTCAAGCATTTGATTAACAAGGGATTTATTAATTTTTCTTTGAGTAGAAATATGTTTAACAACCAGATTGATCGTTTTGAAGATGCCAAAAATGACCAAGAAGAATTTCGAAATTTAAAGCTTGTTTCACAAGAAATGGAAAACAAATTCCGTTTTGATTACAACAAGTATGTTAACGGTTGGAAATATTCTTTTGGTGTAATGGGGCAATACGTAAAATACAACACCGATTTTTATTCAAAATTGACCAATGCCGTTTATGATAACAGTGGAAATCTGCTTTCTCCAGCTATTGAATTTACTTCTAAAAGTGCCATAGAATTTTTTAAATACGGCGCATTTACACAAGTTTCTAAAAATATATTCAACGAGCGATTATTGGTTTCGGGTGGTTTAAGAACCGATTTAAATTCTTTTTTAGTCAATGGAAATAACCCACTTAAAACGTTATCGCCTCGTTTATCAATGTCTTACCATATTAGCAAAAAGGTTGATATAACAGCTTCAGTAGGTTCATATTACAAAATACCGACCTACACAACGTTGGGTTACAGAGATCAAAATAACCAGCTTACCAATAAAAATTTACAGTACATTAATTCAAAACATTACGTTTTTGGCGGTCAATACCTTCCAAACGAGAGTTTGCGTTTAACATTGGAAGGGTTTTATAAAACCTATTCCAATTATCCTGTTTCAGTAACAAATGGAATTTCATTGGGTAATCAAGGTTCTGAATTTGGGGCAGTTGGAAACGAAGCAGTTACAAGTATTGGGAAAGGTGAAACCTTTGGTTTTGAATTTTTTATCCAACAAAAGTTAGCAAAGAAAATCTTTTATTTTGCCAGTTATACCTTTGTAAGAAGTTATTATTCAGGCGCTAACAACGCGTTAATTGCTTCAGCTTGGGATAATCAACATTTGTTATCGGCAACATTGGGATATAAATTAAAAAACAATTGGCAATTAGGATTGAAATACAGATTATCTGGCGGAGTTCCTTATACCCCATTCAATTCAGAAAAATCGCAAGAAACCTATGCAACAACAGGAGTTGGTTTCTTAGACTATACCAACTTGAATTCCAATCGATTAAAAACATTTAACCAAGTAGATTTACGACTTGATAAAATAGCCAATTTCAAGAAATTTACTTTAACCTTTTTCATCGATATTCAAAACTTATTGTTAAATCCGCAACAAGGAACACCTTACTATACATTCAAACGAAACACTGACAATTCTGGTTTTGAAACCACAGACGGAAAAGCATTAAAATCAGATGGTTCGAATGGTATTCCAATGATTTTAAACAGCGAATCTAAAAATGTAACCCCAACCTTGGGATTGATCTTTGATTTTTGATTTGATGGGTTTTACAATAATTAGTTATATGTACGGACAACAATCAAAAGTTATGATTATGAAAAAATTAATTCAACTAAAAATACATCAAATTACATAGAGTTTTTTAAATTGATTACCAATGATTTATAATAAAATATTGGTTTAAAAAACATATTTACACTTTGGATTATCAATGTAAATACAAAGTTATACTTTGGATTATCAATGTAAATACAAAGTTATACTTTGGATTATTAATACAAATACAAAGTTATGGTTTGGATTATAATTAAAAAATTATAGTTTTGTATTAAATTGTAGACAATGGATTTAGTAAGAAAGCAAGTTTTTATCGATAATGATGGGCAGAGTATATTTTTTTGGGGTGCTCGTCAAACAGGGAAAAGTACTTTACTTAAAACACTCTTTCCTGAAGCATTAGTATTCGATTTATTATTATCAGATGTATATAAACGATTGGTTACAAATCCTGAATACCTTCGAGAAACAATTTTAGCTCAAGAAAAAAAATTGGTAATTATTGATGAAATTCAGCGTATTCCAATCTTATTAAATGAAGTTCATTGGCTAATAGTGAACCATAATATCCAATTTATATTAAGCGGTTCAAGTCCAAGAAAAATCATTCGCTCAGGAGAAAATTTATTGGGAGGAAGAGCATTAAAATATTCATTATATCCACTAACCTACAAAGAAATCCCAAATTTTGACTTGGATAGAGCGCTGAATAATGGATTGCTTCCTAGACATTATTTATCAAAAAATCCGAAACGATTAATTGCTTCTTACATAGGCAATTATCTGCAAGATGAAATCGTAGCTGAAGCTAAGATTAGAAACGTAGATGTGTTTTCGAAATTTTTACACGCCGCTGCATTTAGTCAGGGTGAAATGGTGAATTATACAACTATTGCAGCAGATTGTGGTGTTTCTGCTATTACCATAAAAGAATATTTTCAAATCTTGGAAGATACCTTGTTGGGATATTTTATTCCTGTGTATCAACGAAAGCCAAAAAGACGTGTAGTTAAAACTCCTAAATTTTACTTTTTTGATGTAGGAGTTGCAAATAATTTACTTCATCGAGGAAGAATAGAAAAAGGAAGTGAATTATTTGGTCACGCTTTTGAGTCCTTCATTTTTCAAGAACTTATAGCTCACAGGCACTATTCAGGCTTAGAATACCTAATTTCGTATTGGAGAACAGCGACACAAATTGAAGTGGATTTTATTTTAGGATATAATGAAGTTGCTATAGAAATAAAATCTTCAAATAATATTACATCAAAACACCTGTCAGGTTTAAAAGCTTTCAAAGAAGAATATGAGGTAAAAAAAGCGATTGTAGTATGCACAGAACCCTTACCGAGAATAGTAGATACAATTCTAATACTTCCCTGGAAAGATTTTTTAGAAGAATTGTGGGCAGGACAGATTATTTAAGTACAAAAGTGGGCTACATCTAAAAGGGATTTAAACGATTAAAAAGTCCTTTAGACAATTTGGATTTTTAAAAAATAAAATTACTTTTAACATAATAAATACGAAAGTAACAATTACAAATAACCGATTTTAATCGGATATAATATTGATTTTAAATGAAATAACATAAATAAATATAGTGGAAATATACGCAATTGCTTACAGCGATACGTTATAGGACATTTTAGGATGACCGAGCAAACGACAAACTAACAGGTAGACAATAACGACAATATGAAAGCAAAAATTTATCGGGGGACAAAAGAAATTGGCGGAACTTGTGTTGAGTTAACGGCAGACAATGGTAAAATCCTTTGGATTGACCTTGGAGCACCTCTTGACGACAAAAACCCAAATATTGATTATGCTAATAATAGGTTGGACGCTTTGTTAATTTCTCATCCGCACCAAGACCACTTTGGATTAATGGAAAAAGTGGGGTCTGAAGTCCCCATTTACATTGGCGAAGTGGCTTTTGATTTTATAAATGCAACGAAAATATTTATAGACCTTCCACTATTAAAAGGAAATTACAAAACGATCAAACCTTGGAAGACTTTTACAATTGCCGATACTTTCAAAATTCAATCCTTTTTAACCGACCATTCAACACCAGAGTCTTTTTCGTTTATAATTGAAGCTGACGGAAAAAGAGTTTTTTATAGTGGTGACTTTAGAGCGACTGGCAGAAAAAAAATTGTTTTTGACAAAATTGTTGAGGATCCACCGAAAAACATTGATTTGCTTTTGATTGAGGGAACTATGGTAGAACGAGCAAACCATATTTATTTAACAGAAGAAAGCGTTGAAGAAGGAATTTATAACATAATTAAAAATCAAATAAATGTTTCTTTTGTAGTAAGTTCCGCTCAAAATATTGACCGTTTGATTTCAATAATTCGGGCTTGCAAAAAAACAGGAAAGAAAGTTGTAATAGATGTTTACACTGCTTGGCTCTTAGAAATGTTACACAAACAGTCAAGCAATGTTCCTACTATGGAATGGGAGGAAGTAAAAGTCTATAACAAACCAAATCAAATGGAAAAAATAATTGATAATTCATTTGACGAATTTCGTGCGAAAATTATAGCAAACTCAGTTGGCACTTCAGTTTTTAAATCTCCTTCCAAATTTATTTATTTCGTGAGAAATCCGAGTATTCAATTAGTGAATACGTTAAGAAAACATGGAAAAATAAATGTGATATATTCTCAATGGGAAGGTTACTTAAAAGAAGAGTACCAACAATATTTCACAGACAACATTAATACTCTTAAACAAGATAGAGACATTAATTATCATTCAATTCATACAAGCGGGCATGCTGTTGTTCCGGACTTAATAAAATTTGCAAAAGCAATAAATTCAAACAAAATAATCCCCATACATACAGCTTTCCCTGAAAATTTTAAAGCAGAATTTGAAAAAGAGGGTTTCAATAACATTACTCTTTGGGACGATGGAAAGGATTATTTAATTTAAACTAATAAAATTATGAGCATTTTTAAAAGAGGTATAGAGAACCAAAATTTCATTTTAGAATTAAAAAGCAATCCGTATTTCCAAAAAATGATTGCAGACGAAGATTTATTTATTGCCATTCGAAATGAATATCTTAATGTTTATTACTATGGACAAAGCATTTGTAAAATTGAATTTTCCGCCAATAAAATCAAATGGACTTCGCACAAAAAATATCTTGGCTTAAATGAAAATGGTTATGCTGACTCAAGCAATCATTTAGACAACTTGGAAGAATTAAAGCAAATTGCAAAAACATTTAGAGGTAAAGAAAAGGAACAGGTCAAAGAACAGATTTTAAAAAATAAATCATTGTGTGTTTTAGATGTAGAGGTAACTTTCGGCAGAGAGGAAAATTATGGAAAACGAAGTATTGACTATCTAGCATTAGAAAAAAATGAAAACAACAAAATTAGTTTAGTTTTTTATGAAGCAAAACATTTTGACAACTCCGAAATTAGAGCAAGAGAAATCCCGAAAGTATTTGAACAAATTGAAAAATATGAGAGGGCTTTAACCGACCATTTTCACCAAATTGAAATTCTAAACTCGTATAAAACCATTTACAAAAATGTGCTTGAACTAAATTTGAACAATAAAAGCAAACTCACTGAATTGGTTGAAGAAAATATTGAAAATTTAGAAATTGATAATGAGCCACGTCTTATAATATTTGAAATTGACCCAACTAAAATGACCGACATACATATTCAAAAATTGAAACAGCATTTTGGCGATAAAAGATTGATTTTAAAAGAAAAGATTTAGTAATGGATAACGAAATAAATATAAACGCTGACTTTCTAACGTTCAAAAACCAAATCGTTGAAAAATTTGGCGAACAATATTTTGACCAAGCGGAAATTTTCTTTGAGCGTGCAATAGCTCAAGCAAAACAAGGACTTTTACATAGTGCTATTTCGGACGGTAAATTTGCTTTAGAATTGAGTTATTATTCAAAAGACAAATCAGGGATTCAATATCTTATCGGTTTTATTTCTCAATTGCATTGCGACTTAGGACAAATAAGTCAATCAAAATCCTATTATGAATTGGGGTTAAAGCTCCTTGACTATGAAGCAGCAGACTATGAAGACGACAAAGAAATGTACAGAAGATTAAAGGAACTTATTGACGGTGAAAGTTGGAAAGGAAGCATTGAAAACGATAAAGAAGAATAAAAAACGGACTATAAAAGCACCTTAAAAAAATGGCTGGGGTAGTGCGAATAAAAACAGTTGTGCAACTAATAAAGTTTGGTGGGTATAGACAGTTTAGTGTTTCAAAACCGCCACTTCTTTTAGCGCCAAAACGTTAGAAACAATTGATAAATAAAAAATGATCAGAACAATTAAATATTTCAAGAATAACCGAACTCTATATTTAGCTATAGGTTTTACTTTAGTTTTTTTCTTGTACTTAAAATACATTTTAGCTCCATTTAGTGGTTGCTTCAAACTTGATGCTGGAGCAAATTCATTAGGGATTTCTTTTTCTTACACTTTAGAGATGGTTCAAAATTTCTTTGAATCAAGGACTCAGGAGCAACTTCTTTGCTATAGCGAATTCCTTCAAATTTGGGACGCAATTTTTGCATTTGTTTATACTTTGATGTACGCATCTTGGATTATGTACTTTTTTAATAACAAGCGTCTATTTTTGATTATTCCTATTCTATGTATGATTGCCGATTGGGCGGAGAATTACGTTGAATCATTTATGCTAGAAATCTATTTAAATTCAAGTCCAATATCAGAAACATTAGTTTCGATAGGATCTGGAATCAACTCGTTTAAATGGATGTTATCAAGTATTACTTATCTGATAATCCTAATAGGAATAATAATTAAATTAAAAACATTTCTAACAAAACCTAAACTGCATTAAAACGACATTTTAGCCGAACCATTAGCGTTCAGCTCAAAAACCAAAATTAAAAAAAAGGAAAAATGAATATAACTATAATAGGAGCCTCGGCTGGAATAGGACTAGAAACAGTAAAAAGAGGATTAAATAGAAATCATTCGATAACGACCCTTTCTCGATCTGAAATTGAAATAGAAGAGAAAAAATCGTTAAATATGATACTTGGTGATGCAACTAATAAAGCTGATTTATCAAATTCAATTCAAAATGCAGATGCTCTAATTATAACATTGGGGACTAGTAAGAATATGAAAGCTACTACCCTTTTTTCAGATTTTGCAAAATTAATTGTGGAAATACATAGGGAAAACAAAATAGATATTCCATTTATTTTTGTTACCGGTTTTGGAGCTGGAGAAAGTAAAAATTATGTTCCTTGGATTGTAAAGATGTTTTTAAAATACCTTTTAAAAGACGTTTATGCTGACAAAACTAAAATGGAAGAAATTATCACTAATTCAGATCTGAATTGGACAGTTGTGAGACCAGGAAGGTTATTAGACAAGGAATTGACAGAGAAATACCGTGTTGAAAACAAATTATTCAAAGGAATTAATATTGGTGTAATAAATAGAGCAGACGTAGCAGACTTTTTAATAAAACAAGCAGAAAAACAAACTGAATTAAAAAAGTACACTGCTATATCTGAAAAATAGGCGGGATATCAGTAAAATAAAGGGTTTTGGTGCTTCTTGTAAACAAAGCAAAAAAGACAATAATTTCAATTATGAAAGAAACTGAAAAACATAACGAACGTATCGTGAAAATGACTTTTGCTTCTGTCTATCCTCTTTATATTACCAAAATTCAAAGAAAAGGAAGAACCATAGATGAACTAAATCAAGTAATCGAATGGTTGACAGGTTTTAATCAACAAAAAATTCAAGAACTTATTGAAGATAAAGTGTATTTTGAAACTTTTTTTGAAAGAGCAAAACTAAATCCAAATGCCGAGCTAATAAAAGGAACAATTTGTGGTTATAAAATAGAAGAAATTAAAAACCCACTTACCAAAAAAGTAAGATACCTCGATAAGCTAATTGACGAATTAGCAAATGGAAAAAAAATGGAAAAAATTTTAAGACAATCTAAATTTCCAACAGTGTAATAAATTAAACCAAAAAGACAATGAACAAAGAAATTATATTTACAGAAAGTCAAAAATTCAAACAATGGTGGATATGGTTAATTCTTTTGGGAGTTAACGGACTTTTTTTATTTGGTGTATTCAAACAAGTTATCGGTGGAGTGCAATTTGGCGACAAACCAATAGGGGACACAGGACTTATATTCATAACAGGACTAACAATCGTTTTGACACTTTTGTTTGTGAATATGCGCCTTGACACAACAATTAGTAAAGAAGGGATTTATGTCCGTTTCTTTCCACTTCATTTGAAGTACAAACATTATGCTTGGGAAAAACTCACAAAATCATATGTTAGACAATATTCACCGATTAAAGAATATGGTGGTTGGGGCATACGTCTTGGGTTATTTGGTGCTGGAACGGCTTATAACATATCGGGAGACAAAGGTTTACAGCTTGAATTTTCTGACAATAAAAAATTACTTATCGGGACAAACAAACCAAAAGAGCTAACCGAAACGCTGAACAAAATAGGGCAACTAAAACAATGACAAGAAGAACCGAAAACATCTGTTTTAAAATGTTAATAATCAAACTTTACCTCCAACCATAGATGAACCAAATAAAAAACTATATGCATTGACAACCGCAATAGTAAACCAATGCCGACGTCAAAAATAATAGCAGCCAAAAGAGATAGATATAGTTTTAATTCAGTTACCATTAGTATATATAGGACGACTACCTTTAAGCAATATGCAGAAAACACCTATGTGTGTATTCTAAAAAAATATCGCAAAAGGCTATAAAACAATATTTTAAGAACTACTTATGATAAAAGAAAAAATAAAATACCCAAGTATAAATGGATTAAGAGCTGTAAGTATTATCTTAATTTTATTTCATCATTTATCTTTTCAAGAAAATTTATTTTCTGAAATTTCAAAAGTTAAATGGATATTACCGTTAACCTCATTATTACAAGATGGGCATTTTGGCGTAAATATTTTTTTTGTTATTTCAGGTTTTCTAATTACTTCCTTAATGTTAAATGAAGAAAATTCAACAAATTCAATCTCATTAAGGAATTTTTATATTAGAAGAACATTAAGGATTTTCCCTGCATATTATTTTTTATTATTTGTATATTTTATCTTACAACTCTTCCATATTGTAAATATAAGTAATTCATCATGGGTGACTGCAGTAACTTTTACAAAGTACTTTAATTGGAAATTAGATTGGATTACAGCCCATCTATGGTCACTAAGCATTGAAGAACATTTTTATTTTTTTTGGCCATTAATTTTTATTTATGCAGGCCTATTTAGAAAAAAAATAGTTGTAGGTTTAATTCTGATGGTACCTATAATAAGAGTAGCTCTATTTTTTCACCCACTTAATTGGATGGATGACCTTTCAATTTTTACAAGAATTGATTCTATTGCAACAGGTTGTTTATTTGCTTTATATAAAGATGAAATTCTTGAAAAAATTCAAAATAAATGGAAAAAAGTGTTTTGGTTTTCAGTTATAACTATCTTTTCTTTAACTATTTTAAGAATTATAATGATCAAAATAAATTTTGATTTTATTTTTATACCGCTCGGAACTACTCATGGGACAATTGCCAATTTTGCTATAGGTTTTTTAATGATGTATTCAATATTTGGACCTCGTAACATTTGGTTTAATTTTTTGAATTTAAAAGTTATTAATTATATAGGTCTATTATCTTACAGTATTTATTTATGGCAACAAATATTTATTTCAGGAGCTAATAATTTTGGAACATCATCTCCTCAAAACTTATTGTTTATATTGATTATTGCTATGTCATCCTATCATTTGATTGAAAAACCATTTCTAAAGCTAAAAACGAAATTTACAGTATTAAAACCAAAAGTCAACCACTAACATATAAAGAACAAGTCAGAAACATAAAAACGCATCAAACCATGAAAATTTACCTCATAGACCAAAAAAGTAAGTTTAAAAAACACCTGGACTTCTTAAAGTCTAAAATGGTAATGAAATACGATAAAAATCTGCTTGAAGAAAAAACTTCAACAATTGATATTAACTCAAAAAAGAAAATCGAAGAACTAAACGTTGACTTTCTATTTGACTATCAGATTTTTCCTGACAATATTATGTCGTTTAAAACTCAATGGTCTGATGAGAACAGAAAAATGGAAATTGGAGACACAATTGCTCAACAAGTATTTCTACCACCAAGCAAGATTTTATCTCAGAAAATAGTTTTTGGGGTTAGAATAAATGAAATTATAAACCAAACTGATAAAAAAGGATTTAGCTATGAAACACTTGAAGGCCATGTAGAGAAAGGTGTTTCCACATTTACTATTGAACAAATTGGAGACAGATTAGTTTTTAAAATTCAAACCTTTTCTTCAGCTGGTAACATTTTAACCAAATTACTAGCGCCAATCTTCTCGGTACCTTATCAGACTTATTGCACCAAGTTAGCTCTGAAAAATGTTAAACGACAATTAGAAGCACAAAATATAGAAAAAGAATTTTAATTCAATCTATCCATTAAAAACAGTAAATTCACAAATAAAAAACGAAGAACAAAATGAAAAAATTAAGTTTAATTTTTAGCTTTTTGGTTGGTGCTATTATACTAACCGCATGGGTTTATAAGCCAAATATTGAATTCAACAATAATTTTGAAGGAGTAAAAATAGGTAATCAACTTTGGATGAAGGAAAACTTGAACGTTGATAAATTTCAAAATGGGGACGCCATACCCGAAGTTAAAACAAAAGAAGAATGGGAAAAAGCATGGAAAAACAAACTACCTGCTTTTTGTTATTTTGATAACGACACAGCCAATGATAATAAGTATGGTAAATTATACAATTGGCATGCTGTAAATGATCCGCGTGGTTTATCTCCAAAAGGTTGGCATACTCCGAGCGATAGTGAATGGGGAAAACTTATCGATTATTTAGGTGGTGAAAAAAAAGCAGGCACAAAAATGAAAAGTACAAGTGGATGGGTAGAAAATGGAACTAATGAAAGTGGATTTAATGGTATACCTGGTGGTTATCGCACTTTTGAAGGAGACTTTTTTGATCTTGGAAACTATGGATATTGGTATAGCAACACAGTAACACCAAAAGAATTTGATATTGATAGCGCATGGGGGCGAAGCATGAATGAAGAAGAAAATGTAAGTAGAGAAGGAAGTAGCAAGGGTTATGGATATTCCGTTCGTTGTATAAAAGATTAATCTTTAAAATTTATTAGATTATTAATGTAGTCATTTTTAAAATAGGCTATTTTTTATAACCTATAGGACTATTTATTTTTGTGTTAAAAGAAATTAAAGGACATTCTAAAAGAAAAAGAAAAATTTGACTGTTAGAACGAAAATGGAAAAATGGAAATATAAAATTCTTCTAATTTATTTAATTTGTGGAATTGTAATTTTATATCCTTTTATGGCTATAAAATATTTTGAAACAATCACACCTAATGTTATTGCTCTCACTTATTTTACACCATTTATAGTAATAACAACATTTGTAATTGGCCCTATCTTTTACTTCAAAAAGGTAATTCCTGTTGACCATGATTTAAAAAGACAAAAAAAAGCTGGAACAATTTCGAAAAGAAAAGAGAAGGTACGTCACTTCTTTTCGATTTTTATGATGATTATTTGGACTAATATCATTTTATACGGACTAACTTTTTCATTGATTGTGACTACAAATATGTTATTAGAACCTATTGTTGTTCAAGTGAATGAACCTATTCTTAATTACCAATATTCTCTGTCAAAAAACGGAAAAAAGATGCATTATATAAAAATTAAACACCCAACTAAAAATGAAATAATTGAATTAAGGGTCTATCAAGATTATAATGAAGGTGAACTATTTACAAAAAAAATGAAAATAGGAAAATGGGGAATTCTATATTCCGAAAATTAGGAAAATCTAACTAATGGAATTTGACTTTGATGAAATAAAAAAGATATTAGCACACAAAAAATGAGTAAAAATAAATACCGATTTATAAACCTATTACTAATAACGATAGGGGTTCTTATATTATCTTTTACAATTTATATTGGTTATCGAACAAGTATTTCGAACAAACAACTTATACCCATAAGTGTCATCGCAATTATAGCAGGAGTAATTTTCGAAGGTATACGACTTTCGGATAAATGGTATATCGTTTTATTAACAGCTTTAATTTCTTTTATTTTAAGTTTTCTTGCTTTTATACCTGGGAAGAAAGACTATTTCTACAATTTTGAACATCATATTGAAATGTTTCCTTATTATTTCATTGTACTATTTGCTCTCATTTCGATTATTTTTAATGGCAACAAAGTAATTCCAAAACTAACGGAAGGTATTACCCTAATTCAATCAATTGCCATAATTTATTGGGTTGTTGATTATGGTTTTATAGATGCTACGAATGTATTTTTAAAAACAGTAATGATTATCGGTCTCTTCTTTTCTCTTTATACTATGTTCCATGCGTTTACTCATTCAATTTTAACACGAACAAGTAGATTAACATTGAGTATTTGGAGTTCCGTAATAATGTTTCTTTTTACAACCGATAACATCTACAGAGTTTATCAAAATGAACCAATTGAAAACGCATCAGGAATATCCCAAGGACTTTATACTGGGCTTCAATTTTTTCTTTTAGGAGTATCGTGCATTTATAGTATTCAAAATTTTATAATGCTAACAGGCTTTATACCAAGTAAAACTACATTCTTCAATAAACAATACTTCCGTGATTTAAAAGAACTAAAAAATGACCACATTAAAAGGTATTCTGACAAACAAGTAAGTATTTTACATTCTTTCTTTTGTGTGCTTTTTACAGGGATAGTTTTTGGTTTAAATTATCAGTTTCAACTACTACCAAGAAATATTGCTATTTGGATTGTATTTGTTAGTTTTCCGATCATTTTATTTATTTCCGATTTTTTGAAAGGAAGAAAAAACTAAAACTATGAGAAGAATTTTCATTAAAATAACACCTTTTTTTATTTTAACACTATTAGGACTAATAGCGACAATTGTTGAAATTGTACTATTACTTCTATCAAAAGATAAAGGAGAACTGGCAACGGGTATTCTATTAATTCTTGTGATTATATTCAGTAGCTTTTTACTTTTAGATAGGTATTTAATTAAAAAATTTGAATACAAAAAAATAATACTATCGGAAATAATAGCGTTACTGATTTTACCATTTTTAGTTTTATACATCAGTAGAGAAACTAAAATAGTTATCGAAACACAGCAACCTTATTATATTTTAGTTTATTCAGACAAAGGAATAAGCAAAGATAAAATTAAATCAGGTGGCCTATTTGACCATTCATTAACATTAAAAAATGACAATATAATTAGACTGAAATATGATTTATTAAATGAAAACCATTTTAGTGTAATAGCACCAACTAATTGGAATGGCCATAAAACAAAACATTTGGATACCATTGTGAACTTTCAAAAAATTAAAATTGAAATGTATTCTAATAATTTGTCAGATGAAACGAGAGATAGTATTTTTAAAAAATTACTACCAACTCCCGTTAGAAATCATTAAGATAAAAAGTTATATATTTACAAACGAAAACCTAAAAACCTTTCAAAATTGCTAGCAAAATTAAAACAAATAAATATGACAAAAAAAATCTACAACCCCCTAGTTTTGTTGTGTATGCTATTACTAACAACAATAACTCAAGCACAAAGCATAACCTCGCAATCTGTGAATAGCGGGGGTACAAAAATGAGCCAATCGAATGGATCTTTGAGTTTTACCGTTGGCGAACTTGTGGTATTAGGACAAACGGATAGCCAAGGAAACACGCTTGGAAATGGGTTTACGGCAGGTGCAACTATTTCAACGGCAAGTATTTTGGAGCCAAATGCGGAAGTTCTAAATGTAAAAGTTTATCCAAACCCTACTACAGATTTGGTAACGGTTAACATTCAGGATACTAAACTTTCTGAAGTTATTTTAGAAATTAAAGACATCAACGGAAAAGTTATTTCTATTGAAAAATATGCTGGTATGACTAACAACATTGGAATAAATACTGCTTCTTGGACAATCGGAATTTATTTCCTAGATCTAAAAAACAGCGAAAATAAAGTAGTAGGAACTTACAAAATCATCAAACAATAACGAATAAACAATAAACAACTATAAAATAGCCTTAATTAGAAACTTAATCATTAATGAACATTAAAGGGCGTATAACATATGACCATTAAAAAATAAAATACATATGAATAAATTAAATTTACTTTTCGCTTTTTGCATCGCACTATTTAATCTTGCTCAAGCTCAAACAACTCCAAACGCTTTTAATTACAGTGCAGTAGCTCGTAATGTAGCAGGACAACCTATCGCATCTGCTACAATAGGGATACAGATTAGTATTCTCAAAACTTCTACTACTGGAACTGTTCAATATTCCGAAAACCATTTCGTAAGTACAGATACTTTCGGATTTTTTAATTTAACAATCGGTGAGGGAACTATTCAAAGCGGAAGTATAAGTACTATCACTTGGGGTACAGACATTTACTACATTAAAGTGGGTATGGACGTGACAGGCGGCACCAACTTCTTAACTATGGGAACTACTCAATTGATGAGTGTACCTTATGCATTGCACTCAAAAACAGCTGATAGTATCGTCGGAGTAAATTCTAAAATTGAACTTGACCCGGTTTTTAATGCTTCAGTTGCTAAAAATATTACTGCTAAGGACACTATAAAATGGAATTCTTATTCAAACCCAACCAATGAATTTCAAACTTTGTCTATTAGTAACGACACAATCTATTTATCAAATGGTGGATTTGTAAAATTACCAAATGTATCGGGTGGTAAAACATACATCGAACTTTTTGGAGATGTTACCGATGCACAGGCAGATAGTATAACAAAAGCAGATTTAGGCCCAAATACACAATATATTTACATAACTAATACTACCAAACTTACAACAATTGATTTATCAGCTTTAAAAGCTTTAATGGAATTAAAAGTTACAGGAAATGAAGTATTAGCGAGTATGAAAACTGCTTCTCTTACTAAATGTACACAACGAATAGAGATAACCGATAATCCACTTTTAGCAAACATAGAAACAAATAAATTATCCTATTTAGGAAGTATTCAAATAACTAATAACTCTAAACTTTCAGCCTTAAATTTCCCTGTATTAAAAATTACAGCGAATAATATAACTATCAATCAAAATGGTATAAGTAGTATAAGTTTTCCTGTATTGACAACTTTAAATAAAGATTTAGAAATAGGTAATAATGCTTCATTAACAACAGCTAGTTTTCCTGAATTGAAAAATTTTAAAGGTGTTTTTTCGATTTATGAAAACTCATTATTAAGCACACTTTCTGCTCAATCAGTTACAACTGCTTCTTTTATAAATATTCGAAAAAATGGATTAACTAACTTAAGTTTACCAGGATTGACTACTTTAAGTGGTGACGTACAAATCGTAGATAATGCATCATTAAGTACACTTTCTGCTAATTCATTGAGCACCTCCAAATCGATATACATCCAAAACAACGGATTAACAAATGTAAATTTCTCAGCGTTAACAACAATAAATGGGGCTATGTTCATTGAAGGGAATGCCTCATTAAGCTCACTTATTGCTAACTCGCTAGCATCTGTTGGTACTGGAAATAATTATTCTTTTTATATTAAAAACAACGGATTAACTAGCTTAAATTTCCCAGCTTTAACAACTTTGAGTGGAAATTTAATCATCGAAGGAAATACTTCATTATCTTCATTTACTGCTAACTCTCTTAACACTGTTGGGGCGGCATATATCAATGGTATAAATAATGTTTCAATAAATATTAAAAATAACGGATTAACTAGTTTAAATTTAACAGCTTTAACAACCTTGAGTGGAAGTTTAAATATTGAAAATAATACTTTGTTAACTTCTCTTTCTGTTAATTCACTTAGTTCTGTTGGATATGGTGGAAACGGAAATGTATCTATAAGTATTATAAAAAATGGATTTACTAGTTTAAATTTTCCAGCTTTAGCAACGTTGAGCGGAGGTTTGAGTATTTATGAAAATAATTCATTAAATACGCTATCATCTAATTCACTAACTTCTGCTAGATCTATAATAATTGTCAATAATGGATTAACTAGTATAAGTTTCCCATCTTTGACATCGATAAGTGAAGGTCTAAATATACAACAGAACGCAGCTTTAACTACACTTACGGTTAGTTCTCTAAACTATGTTGGGCTTGCTTATGGTGGTTCAATAATAGTTAGGGATAACAACGGATTAACTACTTTAAATTTTCCAGCATTGAAAACATTAGATGCAGAATTAACTATTACGAATAACACTTCATTGAAAACACTTAATATAAGTGCTTTAAATAAAATTCCATCATTTAATAGTTTTCAAAATAATTTGAGCAACATTATTTGGGCAAATCAAATAAATAGTTGGAATGGCATAAGACTTTATGAGAATAATCTTCCATCATCCGAAATCAACGAATTATTGAGTTTAATTGTTTCAGCTGGGCAAAGTAGCCATACTGGATTGGGAACCGGTGATATAAATTTACAAGATCAGAAACCAGTAGCACCACCAACTGGTCAGGGAATAAATAATAAATCAACAATTCAAGGTTGGGGATTTATTGTATATACTGATTAAAAAATAAAATGACAAAAATACATATTACATTAAAAAACAATAACGAATACATATGAAAAAACTAAATTTACTTTTCGCTTTTTGCTTCGCACTATTGAGTCTTGCACAGGCACAGATACCGCCAAATGCATTTAATTACAGTGCAGTAGCTCGTAATGCAGCAGGGCAACCAATTGCAACTACTACAATTGGTATTCAAATTAGTATTCTCAAAACTACAACTACAGGTACAGTTCAATATTCTGAAAACCATTTTGTAAATACGGATGCTTTCGGTCTTTTTAATTTAGTAATTGGTGCTGGAGCCGTTCAAACCGGAAGTATGAGTGCTATCACTTGGGGTACAGATAATTACTACATTAAAGTGGGTATGGATGCAAAAGGAGGTGCTAACTTCTTAACTATGGGAACTACTCAATTGTTGAGTGTACCATATGCTTTGCATGCTAAAACAGCGGAAAGTATAGTTGGTGGTGGAAGCACAAATACAGTTGGGAAAACATATATTGAACTTTTCGGTGATATTACCAATGCACAAGCAGACAGCATAATAAAAGCCGATTTAGGACCAAATACTCAATTTGTTTACATAACGAATACAACGAAACTTACTAGTATAGATTTAACGGCTATAAAAGCGTTAATGGAATTAAGTATAACAGGAAATGAAGTATTAACAACAGTAAACGTTTCATCACTTACAAGGTGTACAAAGAATTTTGATATAAGCACTAACCCTCTTTTAGCAACCATACAAACAGATAAGATAACATTTTTAGGTAATGTGACCATAAATAAAAACCCTAAACTTACTGCATTAAATTTTCCAGTATTGAAAAAAGCTCTAAATATTTACGTTTCTGAAAATCCAATTATTAGTTCCTTTTCAGCAGTATTGCTAACCATCGCGAATGATATTAATTTCAATAAAAATGGATTAACTAACATTAGTTTCCCAGTATTAATAACTTTAAGTGGAAGTTTAATTATTCAACAGAACACTTTGCTAACTACTTTAAGCATTAGTTCACTAACAAGTGCTAAAGATATAGGTATTTATAGTAATGGATTAACAAGTTTAAATTTTTCTGGATTAACATCAATAAACTTAAATTTGGGTATCTCAAATAATACTTCTTTGACTTCACTTACCACTAGTTCGTTAATCAGTTCTAGTGGAATAAGTATTCAAGGCACTGGATTAACCAGTTTAAGTTTTCCTGCATTAACAACAATAAATGGAGAATTTTCAATTACAAATAACGCTTCATTGACTTCACTAACGGTTCCATTACTAACCACTGTTGGACAGCTAAACTCTTATTATTCAATAAGAATTGAAAACAACGGATTAACTAACTTAAGTTTCCCTGCATTGACAACTTTGAATGGACGATTAAATATTGAAAATAATGCTTCTATGACTTCATTAAGTTTACCTTCTTTGACAACTGTGAATGGAGAATTTTCAATTTCAAGTAATGCTTCTATGACAAGCTTAAGTTTTCCTTTATTGAATACGGTTAATTCATCTTCAACTACATACATAGATAATAACGCATTATTGAATACGGTTAATATAAGCTCTTTAAGTAACTTTCAATATTTAAATGTTATTGACAACAAAAATCTAAAAAATATCAGTTGGGCTCCTCAAATAACTAGTTGGTCTTCTATAAGTCTTAGTTCTAATGCACTCCCTTCTTCTGAAATAAATGAGATTTTGGCATTAGTTGTTACATCTGGGCAAAGTGCCCATAAAAGTTCTAATAGTTTAGATTTTCAAAATCAAACACCACTGGCACCACCAACTGGTCAAGGAATAACTGATAAAGCAACAATAGTAGGTTGGGGTATATCTGTTTCTACTGATTAAAAAATAAAAAAGACTTTAAAATCATATTAAGAAACCCAAAAAAGCCCATTATATGGGCTTTTTTGTTAGCAATTTTCTTCAATTTTATTCATAAACAACCCTAAAAACAAAGAAATAAGGCTTACACCCATTTGAGTTTCTATTGTGTCTTCTATTAAAAAAGTACTCATAGCAACCGCAAAAAAGAACAGGGCTACCAATTCCTTGTTTTGAAGGTTTTGTTTAAAATAAGACAACCAAAAACCTAGAAAAATGAATAAACCTATTATTCCGAAGGTAATTCCTAACGTAAGATACATATTGTGAGCTCGAAGCCTATTTTTTGGAAGTAAAATTGAATTTTCTTTTTCGTATTGTTGGTCGAATGCTAGTTGTACATCTCCGGTTCCAACACCAAACAACCAATTTTTTTGAAAGATGTGCCAACCCGTTTTCCAGTATTCTAAACGTTGTAAAATAGAATGCCCATTCGGATCAAAATCATTATTAAACTGGTATTTTATTCCATTTAAACGCGCCATTAAACCGGTTTGAAGTAATTCTATACTCGCAATTCCATTCTCAATGTTGCGGATGTCGTTTGCCTTTAATTTTTTAACTCCAACTGCATCTTTTGAATAATTTTTAGAAGCTAAATAACGAATTAACGTATTTCGCAGCATTTGACCTTTTTTATCTTTTTGGTAATAGTTCAAAGTAGATAATTTATTCCATTCTCTTTCTAATTCATAATCACAATAGGAGATGTAAACCAACTTATTATTTTCTCTGTTCCGACTTTTTAAATCGTTTAAATACAGATTTCCTTCTTGTGTTTTTAGTGGTAAATTATTGAAATTAAGAAGTTCAATGGGGTTTGGTTTTAAGTAGGTAATCAAGCCATAACTAACAATTAAAATGAGTCCAACTACTGAAACTGGAATCCATTTGCTGTAATTAAATGAGATAAACAGAATAAAAACAAGTAAAACGACTATCAAAGAAAGTACTCCTGAGAGGATTTGACTGTAAAACGTGTAGAATCCAAACCAAATTAAAAGAGGCGACCAAATCGTTAAAACTAATATTGATTTCTTAGAATAAATCATGTAAAGTGCTATACCAGCTCCCAAAGCTATTAATATTCCATAGCGAATATGAGATCCAAATAAAGACATTTCTCGAATATCATTATATTGTTTCGATCCAAACCATTGTTGGTAAAAACCAAAATTTAAAATTGAGGTAAATAACAATGAAACAATGAGCGCAAAGAAAATTAAATGAATATGATTTCTTTTCGAAATTGGTCGTGCTACTAGTGCTAATGGAACAGCTAATAATGGTAATTTAATTCTTAAATCGTGCAATGCATAAGGAATATCAGTAGACCAAAGAATGGCAATAATGTGTAAAAACCAAAATGCGAAAAGCCATTTAAAAGGTTGATTTTTTAGAATGTTTGTCCAATAGGTTTTAAAATCAGCTTCGAGCACCAAATTGGAAACACCCCAAATAGCTCCTATCGACATCAAAACTTTATTGAAAGGTAGTCCAAATGCCAAAACTGACATTCCTAAAACGTGTAGAAAGGAATGAACTTTAAAACCAAATAATTTGTCTAACATAACTAATTTATCTCCCTCATAATTTCCAATAGTTGAAGGAAATTAAAACTAAGAACGTTTATTTTTTCAAAATAGTATTGTACTCGTTACTATTTTTTAAAATATCAATAGATTTAGCGATGTATTGATCCGTTCTAAAAGCATCTTCCGCTCTTCCTTTTTGGAAATAATAACGAGAAACTATCTCATTTTCAAGCATCGTTTTGATTTCTTCTTTGAATTTTTCTAAATCTCTTTCTTTTGAAGGAATAACTTTTTCTAATAATGCTTCGTATTGCGCTTTTGAATCTTCGTAATATCCTTCCTCTTCAGCTACTTTTTTCATTTTTTCTAATACCTCTTCTGAAGCTGTTGAATAAGTAAATTTTTCGGCTAAAACATATTTCTTGAAATCTTCGTATTGGGCATCTGAAAGCTTGAATTTTCCAGCGGTTTCAATTGTAGGATTTGCAATCTTAAATTTAGTTGCATAATTGAATACCAGATTATTAGTGTAAATAGTTGTCAACAAGCGACTGTATTCTTTCTCTTTTATTTTAATGTCTGGTTCAATTCCCCTTCCGTCAATTACATCTCTTCCGTTAGCAGTTTTGAAAACTTTTAGCAATGAATCAGATATTTCTTTTGGCTTTTCACCTTCTGCATGATCGTAATATTCCAACCGTTGTACGCATCTTCCTGAAGGCGTATAATATTTAGCAATCGTCAATTTCATTTTTGAACCGTATTTTAAATCGTAGGTTCTTTGTACCAAACCTTTACCATACGAAGTTGTTCCGATTACCACAGCTCTGTCTAAATCTTGTAAACTTCCTGAAACAATCTCACTCGCCGAAGCAGAACCTTCATCGATTAAAACTGTGATTGGAATTGCTAAGTCTGTTGGTTCTTCTAATGTATTGTAAACTCTATTTTCTTCAGCAACACGACCTTTGGTAGTAACAACAACTTGACCTTTTTTAACAAATAAATTCACAATTTTAACGGCTTCCACTAATAATCCACCACCGTTTCCTCTTAAATCGAAAACCAATTCGGTCATTCCTTTCGTTTTTAGGTCTAAAAATGCTGTTTTAACATCCGAAGAAGCAGTTTGGGTAAAACTGTTTAATTTAATGTATCCTATAGTTGAGTTCAACATTCCAGAATAAGGAACATCAGGTAATTTAATTTCGTCTCTCATCACAGAAATAAATTTTTTGCCTTCCCCTTCTCTTTCAACTTCAATTTTAATCGTTGAACCTTTCGGACCTTTCAATGAACTCGAAACATCGTCTGATGGTTTTCCCAACATTGTTTTTCCGTCGATAGAAATGATTTTATCTCCTGCTCTCAAACCTGCTTTTTCAGCCGGATTTCCTTCATAAGGCTCAGCAATATAAGTGTCTTCACCAATTTTACGAATCAATGCCCCAATTCCACCGTATTGACCTGTTGTCATCATTCGGTAATCTTCCATATTTGATTCGTGGTAATACACTGTATACGGATCTAATTCTTTCAACATCGCATCGATAGCTACTTTTGATAAATGTCCAACTTGAGGTTCATCTACATAGTATTTTTCTAAATGTTCGTGAATTAAATCGGTAATTTCCATATTCTTAATCAATTCAAAACCATTTGATTGAGAAAAAGATTGAAAAGTAAAAAGTGCTATAAAAGCAAATGAAAATAGATATTTACGACTGTTGCTTTGTAGTATCATTTGATGCTATTTTTTGAATTAATTGGGAAAATAATTGTTCTGTTTTTTTAAGTAATACTTCATAAGGCATTTCCTCTCTATTGGT
Organism: Flavobacteriales bacterium; assembly: GCA_947380375.1. Taxonomy (GTDB): domain Bacteria; phylum Bacteroidota; class Bacteroidia; order Flavobacteriales_D; family Crocinitomicaceae; genus CAIUKX01. The sequence continues at coordinate 369 of CANCQX010000018.1, read as the reverse complement.
ATACACCATAAAAAGTGCCAAATTTTTATTGTTATCGGTAATAAACGTTTCTAAATTAATTTTATTTTTTCTGACCGTTTCTCGCATTAAGCGTTTTATTCTGTTGCGATCGTGTGCTTTTCTGAAAAGTCGTTTGGGTGCTGAAATAGTAATTTGAAAAGGAGCCTCTAACACTTCATCTACTTCCAAAAAATGAAGAACAAATGGATATTGTTTTACAGAAGCACCTTGCTTAAAAACCGAATCAATCAGTTTTTGTCGGCATAATTTATATTTTTTCCCAAAAGTTTGGTCCATAAAGACAAATATAAGGAATTGATTTCTATTCTTGTTTACTTATTGCTTTCCCAACAGCAAATCCTGATGAAA
>CANCQX010000017.1 GCA_947380375.1 Flavobacteriales bacterium | reverse complement strand
AAATAAGCTGTACTCCACATTCCAGCACCCTGAGGTAAAAGAACTGAAGTTTTTCTTTTTTGTATTAAATCAAAATCAACTAATTCTGTTTTAGCATCTAATTCAACAACTACCATATTTGCTACTCTAATCTCAAAATTTGATGCATTAGATGAACCTCCTAAAGCTGCTGCTGCAAGTTTTCCGGTAACTGCTAATGCACTAATTTGCTTTTTAAATTGTTCTCCAATTAAAAATACATGACCATCTTGAGCAATAATTACATCATGAAAAAATATATAAAATTGCTTATCAGCATCTTTTTTATCTTCCTCATCTAAATTTTCTTGTTTGAATTTATCTATGCTACCTTTCCATTTAAATTGTTTCATAGATTCTTCTTTACCAGCTTCATTTACTTTTTGAACATAAATTCCTTGACTTTTATCTTTCATTATATCATCACCAGCTTTGTAAAACTCTCCAACTATTAAAAAATTATGATCTTTTTCGTTATAAGTACTTTTCAATAAAGAAAGTCTTCCTTTTTCATCAGATCCTAATGCTGTTTCACATACTTTTTTACCAGTTAAAGCATCAATAATGATACAAGCACTTTCAACTTCTTTGGTTAATATATTTTTTTTTCTAAAAACAGTTGCAGTAATAAACTTTTCTGAAACCTCGCTAATTTCGACCGTTTCTATTAATTTGGAAGTTTCATCTGAAGCTACTTTCCAAAGTTGTTTCATTTCATTATTGTACCCAACAATTTCATATCCTAATTTCTTATTTTTCGAGAATGTTTGACGAACAAATCCTTCTTTACCAAGAGGATAAATAGTAATCACATCAGAATTTGAAGTAACATTTGCAGAAATTCGTTGCATTTCAAAGCTACTAATTTCTTTTTTCACAATATTATCTGCGCCAAGTTGTTTTCCTGTTTTGTCAATTGTTACTAATTCTAAACCGGTTTTATTGTCAAAAAAGTACAGTAAAAAACAAGTACCATTAAATACAGTTTCTAATAAAATAGTTTTTTTAGGTCTTATAATCTCAAAACTTTTTTTCGGCTTGAAATTGTCATCGAATAAACTCACTTCATAAGTATTGTTTTTTTTATCAGCTTTTTCTTTAAAATAAAAAACATAGTACCCAACTATTTTTTGATTTTCAAGAATTTCACCACTTTGCTTTGCACTTTTCAAATTCAAAACATTTGGAATTGACGTACTTTGACTAAATCCAACTAATCCAATCAGAAGGAATAGCGTACTAACTGTTAACTTTAAATTATTCATATATTAATTATTAATCGATTACAACCTTTTATTTACTTCCAAAAACATCATATTTACCATTTTCCAATAAATACTTGTCTTAAAAACTTCTTCATTAATTAAATAAAGAGTCTTAAAATCTTCATTTTTTAACTCCTTATGTAAAATTAATAATTTAATCACTTTCGATTCAATTGATTTTGAATTATTATTATGGGATTCAAATAAATTCTTACCTATTTTAAAGCATTCATCTGGCGAAAGTTTTTTAAGAAAAAATATAAGTTCATCATATGCAATATCATTTTCTTCATCTTGATTTTCAATTGCTATTCCTTCTTTAAAAGAATTCTTAAAGTAATACAAAGCTAACATAGATAGAGCTGTAGCTTCCTTTGAATATGAATCTGACGGATAATTTCGTTTCATATTCATAGCATAAAATAATGCTTTCCCTATTTGTTGATTTTGAAAACAATACAGAATCATTTCTCCTTCAGAAAAATACCTGATTTTTTTATAATCTAGATCAATCTTTTTATTAAAATCTTCATGAACATTTAAATTAAAATAAGTATATAATTTTAAAGATCGTTCTTTCTCATATGGATGAGACCTTAACATATCATTCAGATTTTTTTGTTGCTCAATTTCAGCTTCCGACAACCCACTTTCATCATCAAAATCTCCTAAAGAAGATTCGTTTGAATAGGATGTTAATTTACTCATATCAATTAAACCATCCTTTAGTAACAATTCTTTTGTAAAGTCAAAAATTGAGGTATCTCTAACGTGGTCAGCTTCTAAAAAAACATCAAAAGAAGTGCATGCTTTCGCTTTATCAAATCTGCAATTTTGATAAAAAATAACACCTAAGGAGTCAGCTTCTAATTCATCCTCCCTTGAGCTTTTCATATTTGCTAATAATTTAGGTACTAAAAACTCATTTAAATTTGATACATGGCCATACTTTTTGCTCATGATTTCTTTTATCTTCTTCTCCCTTTCTTTATCTGTTTTTTCTTTTGCATAATTTTTAAGATCATTGTAATAATGACCTAATTCATCATGACCTAATTCATGGCATAAAATATAAGCTAATTGATCCTTATTTTGTAAACGATACAATAAACCAGTATGAACATAAATAATATCCTCTCCCATTGTAAATGCATTAGCAGATTCATCTTTAAGTAGTATAATTTTTTTTCTATTAATTTGAGGATTAGCTATTGATATTTCGTTATATATTGAGTTTACAAAATCATATAATGGTCCTGATAAAATTAAATTACCCTTCTGAATCATTGATAATGATCTTTCCTTTCTTCGAAACAATATAGAATTTATAATCTGTTTTTCCTTAGAGGAACATTCCTCACAAACCTCTTTTTTATTTTCATTGTATTTATCATTTATAAATTCAGTTAAAAATTGATCTTTACATACCAATGGTGAATTTATAAAAACAGTATTTTGACCAAAAGTATTTTGGAAAAACACCATACAAAAGATTAGATATAAAAATGAGAAATTGTTTATCATTATTATTATTTACGAATGAGTGAATACAGATTATCAACGATAAAATTGCATACTTTCATTTTGCAAATATAGGGAAGTTAAAGATTAATTTAATAATTTAAATTCAATTTTATTTAAAACCAAACTCCAAGTCCTACAATTATCTCGTATCTTAAATTTGAAGATTGCCCCTGATTATAAAAGATTTTTTCATCTTTATATTTCGTTTTTAATGCTCTACCTTCTATTCTTAAATAACTATTTGGAATTACTTTAAATTCTGAACCTAAAGTTAAACCTTTGATATCTAAACCAACAAATTTATGTGTTTCATTTACAATCGGACCTGTTAGTATTTCATCCGGATCACTGAAAATTTCCCCTCTACAATAACTCGCAAACTTAGATGAAAATCTATATTTAAATGCAATTAAAGAACTGTACATTTGAGCAGAACTTAGAGTGTCTATTAATTTTGAATTCGTTTGATATCCATAATTTATTTCTGCTCCTAATGTCAGACGATGAGTTTTATAAATTAATATTAAATCAGAATAACTTCTCGATTGTTTTCGAGGGAAATAAATCGATGATTCATCACAAAATAAAGTGCTAAAACTGATATTAAGCTTAGAATTTGGCGTGAAAACAGATGAGAATCCGACCGCTTTATTTTTATTTGTTTCTTGAAAAGTGTTGAATCCGTTAAAGGCATTTAACTGAAAAGTGATTTTTTTGGAATATTCCCAAGTTAATTTTGCCCCACTTAAAAAATAAGGTTCGAAATAAGTTGTAGTGGCAAAACTTATTGCCATATTTTCCCTTGGCTGAATTGATTCTAAACCTAAATGAGTTCTGAAATAACCAGCATCTAACCAAAGGTGTTTTGTGATTTGAAAACCTAAATTAGCTTCTTGAATTAAATTTAAATAAGGTGACCACGCAGATTGTGGGCAGTCACCATAAAATAAAGTTGTAACACCTCTAAATTTGGATGATTGGTATTTAGCAGAAATTTGTAAAATATTTATCCCAAATTGATTGTTTCGGGGAGCTGCTGTTGGAAATTTCTGAAAACCTTGATTATTTGAAGTGTCAGAATAACCGGCATAATATGTATCTAAATAACCTGAAATGATTACTTTACCAGTTGTGTCGAACTCCAAAGAATACGGATTCACTTTTGTACCTGTAAATGTAATATCAGTCGAATCTTTTTTAATTTCTTGTCCAACTATTATATTTGAGATTACACTAAATAAAAATATAATTAGACTAGATTTTATTTTATAGTTTTTAAAATAAGTCATTTTTTTATTCTAAAATACAAGTTATATATCAGTTACTATTTTAAAACAAAGTAGGTTGATCATCATCTCCTCCCGTTAAATCCCATTCAACAGTATTATCATCTTCTGAATCATCACTATCGTCATCTGAATCCTCATCCGAAATTTCAGGAGCAACATCTTCTGGCCAAGGTTCTAAACCTTCAATTGGATGTTCTAATACAATTTCTTTAACTTTTAATTTAGTAACCTGATTTCCTTGAGCTTTCATACCTTTAGTCTCAATTAAATCGGCTATTTGAATAACGTTATCTAGTAAATTTTTAGTTTCTTTTAATAACTTATTATAAACGATTCTAGCTATTGGACGATAAGCAGTAGAAACAACGTGTAAATATGAGCCTTCACCTTCACTTATAAACGAAACCTTTTTATCAGATGTTACTTCACAAAGGAATCTTTTTACATAGTGAATTTCTTTTTCACTGTCGTAATAAACTGCTGAAATTGGTCGATCCGGATGCCATTTTTCAATATGAATCATATCTTCATCGAAATGATTTGAAATATCGAAATTTGTCAAACGGTATTCTCCTGTTTTATAAAGCGTTAAAATTCGATCTGCACCTTTAAAAGACCCTAAGAAAGTACCTCGACCATCATCGTTCAAACGACTTACAATTGGATCGTACCAAATTTTACAAGCTGCTAATGTTGAACCACCGACTTCTTTTTGGGTAATTTTCTGAACAATCTCTTTTGTCACTCGATTACCTGCTGAAGTTCTTGCTTTGATTAGCATATCACCCATATCGATATCAAAACGAAGACGTTTTAAATGTGGACGTGGACGCAACATTATCGTCACTACCTCTCTTTCTCCGTTTGGATGAACAGAGAAATACAACATTTTAGAACCTTTTGTACCTTTCGTTAAATCATATTCTGTATCTCGAGTTACACTACTTACGTTAAAACGCTTCATCATAGTGGCTCCTCCCAATCCGTCTTGATATATCAGATGATAAATTGTTCGCTTATCTCCTTTTTTCCAAACATCAGCGTGAACAATTCCTTTCCCTACAAATTTCTTATCTGAAACCTTCGTAATCATCATTTTACCAGATGCGAAGAAAACAATTATATCATCAATTTCTGAACAGTCATTTATAGCTTCCGTTTTCTTTAAACCATAACCGATAAACCCTTCTTCGTAATCAACATACAATTTACGATTTGCTATAATTACTTTAGAAGCTGTAATCGTATCAAAGTGTTTAATTTCGGTTTTACGATCCCTTCCTTCTCCAAAACGCTTTTTAAGGTCTTTAAAGTAATCAATTACATATTCAATTAAATTGGCTAATTTCTCTTTAACAGCCAACATTTCTTCCTCAATTTTCAATAAAGCTTCATCGGCTTTACTTCCATCGAAACGTGTAATACGAATCATTTGAATTTGAGTCAATTTTAACAAATCTTCATCTGTTATCTCTCTAATTAATTGATCTTTAAAAGGTTCAAAGCGTTTATGTAAATAAATATATAATGTTTCTTTATCTTGATAATGCTTGAAATCAATATACATTTCTTCGTTAATGAAAATCTTTTCCAATGTTGAAAAATGCCATTGTCTTTCTAATTCATCTAAACGTATTTCAAGTTCTAATTTAAGTAATTGAACTGTATTTTGAGTACTAAATTTTAGAATTTCGCTTACCCCTAAAAAACGTGGAGTATCTCTATCAATAATAGTGGAATTGGGAGAAATACTTACTTCACAATCTGTAAAAGCATACAAAGCATCTAACGTTCTATCGGGAGAAGTTCCTGGAGTTAAATGAATTATTATTTCAGCATTTGCAGAAGTGTTATCCTCAATTTTTTTGACTTTAATTTTCCCTTTCTCATTAGCCTTAATGATTGATTCTATTAAAGAACCTGTGGTTGTTCCAAAAGGTATTTCGTGAATGATTAAAGTTTTATTATCAACAATTTTAATTCTTGCTCTAACTCTAACTTTTCCACCTCTTAAGCCATCGTTATAATTTGAAAAATCACCCATTCCTCCATTCAAGAAATCAGGTAGAATTTCAACTTTCTTACCTCTTAAATGGTTGATTGACTGTTCGATTAATTCATTAAAATTGTGTGGTAAGAATTTACAAGCCATACCAACAGCAATACCTTCAGCTCCTTGTGCTAATAATAGTGGAAATTTGATTGGTAAATGTTCTGGTTCTTTATTACGTCCATCGTAACTCGTTAACCAATTTGTAGTCTTAGGATTAAAAACTACATGTGCTGCAAATTTTGATATTCTCGCTTCGATATAACGAGCAGCAGCAGCACCATCTCCTGTTAGTGTATTTCCCCAGTTTCCTTGACAATCAATTAATATTTCTTTTTGCCCCAATTGAACTAATGCATCACCAATAGATGCATCACCGTGCGGGTGGTATTTCATAGTATTTCCAATGATATTAGCTACTTTGTTGTAACGACCATCATCTAATTCTTTCATTGAATGAAGAATTCTTCGTTGTACAGGTTTTAATCCATCCCACAAAGATGGAACAGCTCTTTCTAAAATTACATACGAAGCGTAATCCAAGAACCAACTTTCGTATAATCCTCCAACTGGAACAATTTTATCATCAATCGATTTTCCTTCAAACGGATTTAAGGGATCTTCTGAATTCCCAGTATTTTCTTCCAATTCGTCTTCCGCCATCTTATGAAGCTATTTCTTTATTATCACTATCGTTTTTTTCTTCGGCCTCTATTTCATTATTTGTTTGAGCTAAATCTTTCTCAACACGCAAATTTTCAATAATGAATGTTTGTCTTTCAGGTGTATTTTTCCCCATATAATAGGATAGAATCGAATCAATTGAAGCATCTTTCGATAAAATAACTGGTTCTAATCGTATATCGGCACCAATAAAATGCTTGAATTCATCTGGTGAAATCTCTCCCAAACCTTTGAATCGAGTAATTTCAGGATTTTTCCCTAATTCCTCTAATGCACTTTTTCGTTCTTCCTCTGAGTAACAATAAATTGTTTTCTTTTTATTCCGAACCCTAAATAAAGGGGTTTGAAGCACATAAACGTGATTTCTCTTCACTAAATCTGGAAAAAATTGAAGGAAAAACGTTAATAAAAGCATACGAATATGCATTCCATCGACATCGGCATCGGTTGCAATAACAATGTTATTGTATCGCAAATTATCCATATCATCCTCAATATCTAAAGCAGCTTGTACAAGGTTAAATTCCTCATTTTCATAAACCACTTTTTTTGTCATTCCGTAACAATTTAAAGGCTTACCTCTCAATGAAAATACCGCTTGTGTATTTACATCTCTAGATTTAGTTATCGAACCACTCGCAGAATCTCCCTCGGTAATGAAAAGTGTAGTTTGCTCACGACGTTCATCTTTAAGATCTGTTAAATGAATTCGACAATCACGTAATTTTTTATTGTGAAGATTCGACTTTTTAGCTCTATCTCTTGCTATTTTACGAATTCCTGAAAGTTCTTTTCGTTCTCTTTCTGATTGTTTGATTTTTCGCTCAATCAATTCAGCTGCTTCAGGATTTCTATGCAAATAATTATCCAATGATTCTTTTAAGAAATCATTAATGAAAGCACGCATTGATTTCCCATCTGGTTCAATTTCTTGAGACCCTAATTTAGTCTTTGTTTGAGATTCAAATACCGGCTCAACTACTTTCACAGCTATTGCTGCAACTATAGACTGACGAATATCTGAAGCTTCATAATTTTTATTGTAGAAATCACGAATTACTTTCGCAATCGACTCACGGAAAGCACTTTGATGCGTTCCACCTTGTGTTGTATGTTGCCCATTTACGAAAGAATAGTAATCCTCACCATACGTTCTTCCGTGTGTAAAAGCTACTTCAATATCTTCGCCTTCTAAGTGAATTATTGGGTAAAGAGGATCTCCATCCATATTGTTTTCCAACAAATCTTTTAACCCTTCTTTTGATTGAAATTTTTCTCCATTGAAATACATTGACAAACCTCTGTTCAGGTAGCAATAATTCCACATCATTTTCGCTAAATACGGTGTTTTGAATGCGTATTTTTTAAAGATTGTTTCGTCTGCAATGAATTCAACAAATGTCCCATTTGATTCATCTGTCTTTTCAATTTTTAAATCTTCAACTAATTCACCTCTTTCAAAAACAGCTTCTTTTTTCTCACCCTCACGAACTGAATATACTTTAAAACGAGAAGAAAGAGCATTTACAGCTTTTGTTCCGACACCATTTAATCCAACTGATTTTTTAAATGCTTTTGAATCGTATTTCCCCCCGGTATTCATCTTCGACACTACATCAACTACTTTTCCTAACGGAATACCACGGCCATAATCTCGAACGGAAACAATACCATCTTTTACTTTGATATCAACACGTTTCCCATTCCCCATTACGAATTCATCGATACAGTTGTCGACAACCTCTTTCACAAGGATATAAATTCCATCATCAGCGGCTGCACCATCACCCAATTTACCAATATACATCCCTGGTCGAAGTCGAATGTGTTCCTTCCAATCTAATGAACGTATATTATCTTCTGTATATTGATTTTCTGCCATTTATGTTTTTATTTGCACGATAACATACAAATATAACTTATGTTGGGCGATGATTAACATTATGATTTTATGAGTTTTGAACGGTTGATTGTTAGGGAAAAGTTTGGTAATTTTTGATGTTGGATTATTGAAGTCGGATTATCATCTTCTTGATTTTGTTATTTATGATTAACAAAATAACTATAAAAATGTTAATCATAAATAACAATTTTGAATAAAAAAATGTAAATCCTACTTAACAGAAAAACAATTAAAAATTGAATCAAGGAATAATTTTCATTCTATCTTTTTGGAATAAGTTAATTATCCAAATCATGAAATTAAAAAAGGGAATACAGTAAACCATATCCCCTTACAATAAACTGATTATAAGCTATTACGCGTGTAAAGATCTTTTTTCAGTTGCATCTAACGCTGCCTCTTTAATTCCTTCTGAATATGTCGGGTGTGGGTGACAAATTCTAGCAATATCCTCAGCTGAAGCTCTGTATTCCATTGCAACAACTGCTTCCATAATTAAATCAGCTGCTCTTGGTGCAATCATATGAACTCCAAGTACTTCATCAGTATTTTTATCAGCTAATATTTTAATCAAACCTGCTGTATCCATACTTGCTCTTGCTCTACCTAATGCTTTGATAGGAAAAGAACCTGCTTTAAATTCAACTCCTGCGGCAACTAATTCTTCTTCCGTTTTACCTACCGAAGCAACTTCTGGCCATGTATAAACTACACCTGGAATTAAGTTGTAATTTAAATGTGGTTTTTGTCCTGCAATAATTTCAGCAACATACACTCCTTCTTCTTCTGCTTTGTGTGCTAACATTGCTCCACGAACAACATCACCGATTGCATAAATATTTGGAACTGAAGTTTGTAAATGATCATTTACTTCAATTTGACCTCTATTATTAACTGTCAAACCAACGTTTTCAAGTCCTAAACCTGCTGTAAATGCTTTTCTGCCAACCGCTACTAAACAGTAATCAGCTTCAAAAGCAACTTCTTCGTCTTTTTTATTTAACGCTTTTAAAACTACTTTATCCCCTATATTTGTAACGCTTTGAACTTTGTGTTGAAGATTAAATTTGAAACCTTCTTTTTTCAATACTTTCGTTAATTCTTTCCCTAATGCTCTATCCATTGTTGGAATGATCGTATCAGCAAATTCAATCACTTCTACTTCAGATCCTAAACGACCATAAACAGAACCTAATTCTAAACCGATAACACCACCACCAATAACTAATAGTCTTTTTGGGATTTCAGTCATTTTCAATGCTTCAGTTGAAGTAATGATTCGCTTTTTATCTGGCTCCATTCCTGGGAAATAGTTTGGTTTAGAACCAGTTGCAATAATGACGTTTTTTGTAGAAAGTAATGTTTCTTTACCTTCGCCATCAATTACTTTTACAGTATTTTTATCTACAAAAGAACCAATTCCATTGTGAACATCAATTTTATTTTTGTCCATTAAGAATTTGATACCATTACACGTTTGGGAAATAACCTCTCCTTTACGTTTTATCATTTGTTCCAAGTTTGGTTTCAAACCTGAAATTTCAATACCGTGCTCTTCAAAATTATGTTTTGCATTGTGAAAATGCTCAGAAGAATCCAATAAAGCTTTCGATGGAATACAACCAACATTAAGACAAGTTCCTCCTAAAGTATCATATTTTTCAATGATAGCAGTTTTAAATCCTAATTGTGCGCAACGAATTGCTGAGACGTAACCTCCAGGTCCAGAACCAATGATAACGATATCGTATGTACTCATCTTTTTATAATTTTTCTGCAAAGTTAGAATTTCTTAATAATAAAGCGATTTTTGAATGGTTAAATTATAGTTGTAAATAAAATTAATATTTAAAAAAACCGGAATTATTTGGAATCAGATTCCAAATAATTCCGGTTTTTTAAATAATGTTACAAAATTTAACCTAACAACACCCACCACCAGGCGTGCAAGTCGTTCCTTCATTTTTTGATTCCGCGTGAGATTGTTTCAAAGCATTCAAAAATGTTTCGATTGGTTGCGCTCCTGAAATTGCATATTTTCTATCAAACACGAAAAATGGAACTCCTGTCACACCTAATTGACTTCCTTCTGAAATATCAAAATTTACTTTTGAATCAAACTCTTCACTAGACAATGCAGCTGTAATTTCTTCTTCATTCAAACCAATTTCATTTCCTAATTGAATTAAGGTTGAATGATCACTCATATCTTTTCCATCTGTGAAATAGGCTTTGAACAAACTCTCTTCTGCCGCATCTCCTAATCCTTTTGTTTTCGCTAATTGAATTAATTTATGCGCATCGAAAGAATTAGCAACTACTGCTTTTTCAAAATTATAGGTTAAGCCTACTTTTTTTGCTGTTTCAACAATGTTATCGTGCATTTCTTTTGAACGCTCTACTGGCATTCCTTTTCTTTCTGCCAAGTATTCATACGTGCTTACTTTCTTCTCAAACGATTTTGGAATAGTTGGGTCTAATTGGAAACTTTTCCATTCGATTTCAATTTCATTTTTAGCATCAAATTCTTTCAATGCGGCTTCAAAATTACGTTTTCCGATGTAACAAAACGGACACATAATATCCGACCAAATTTCTACTTTCATATCTTTATTTTAAAAATTGTTTTAATAATCCATCTTCTTTTAGAAATCCTTTCATTTTTGAATATGGAATGAAAATTTCAGGCATTCCTATCGCATAGGGACCTATTTCATATTGATTAAACAAAAATGTAAATCCTTTTTCTGAAATTTCAAAATTATCGTTTAACTCAAAATCTCCATTTTCAAAATCCCACATATCTTCTCCGTAATCTTTATACAGAATTTTTTCAGCAATCTTATTTAATTTTCCTTTAGCTCCTTTATTCAATAAATCTGACAGATGAATTAATTCTCCATTCGACAGATTAAAATTAAAAAATTCTAAAGAAGACGAAGGATGTGGAGTTCCGAATGCATAAAAATATCCACCTACTGAAAAACAAGCAATTTCATCGTATCTCGTCAAATAACTAACGTTAATTTCTTGTTCAAATCCATCACCTTCCTCTATTTGTAAGTAATTTTGAAGTTTAGCAAGTATTTTTTTATTTGTTTTTGGAATTATATAATTTGAATCAAGTCGTTGTTTTAAAGCCGCTGTCAATAAAGTTTTGTTGATTTTGTTTTCAAGAAGTATAGGGGCATGAGCAACTTGAGATATTAGTATTGTCAAACTTGAACTTTTTCCATCCACTAAATGCTCTGAATTTTGGATTACAGATCGTGTTGTTTCTAGTTGAAATAGATTTATGGCCTTTTGTTCAAATTCAAATGCTCTTTGTTTTCCATTCTTTTTGGAATAATGACCTTTAAAATTGAGTGTATCTGTGAATTTTCCTTCAAAAAAATAGGTATCATCGTTCAATTCAAATTTGTTATCCGCTAGCAGTTTACCTGTTAAAGAAAAAGTTTCACAATTTGAATCTAGAATATACTCCCCGAACAAAACACTATCTTCCAGTATTAAAACAAGCGAAGCATTTTCTTTTTCCAGTTTATTATTTATCAGAAAACCCCTGAATTTTTTTGAAAAATTATGAAGTTGAAAACCTGTTTTTTCAGGAGATTTTTCCTCTCTGTTTGTTTTTTGGTTTGAGTTACATGCTGCAATTAAAACAAATGCTAATAAAAAGGGAATTAACTTCATGAATATTTAGTTATATGGATATGAGTTCATTCGATAAATTTAAAATAAAAAAATGAATTTATTTAGATTTAGTGCGTTACGATTCGAAAACCTAACTCTCCTCTAATATCATTTATATCATCATTATCTCGATCGGCACTTCTGCAATTATCAGCACTACTCAAAAAACTGCCACCTCTTATCCAAGCGTAATTATCGTATCTATCCCTCGTCCACTCTTTTACGTTTCCGTGCATATCATTTAACCCCCAAGGGTTTGTTGGATAACTTCCTACTGGCATCGTTTGATTTTTACCCAATATATTAGTTGGATGCTTTTCATAAGGTGGATCACGGTCAAAATTTTCTTGGTCTAATGAGATTTTCTTTCCAGTACTATAAAATGTACTTGTTCCTGCTCTACAAGCATATTCCCATTCTTCTTGAGAGGGTAAATAACAACCCAACCATTTTGCAAATGCATCTGCATCTATCCAACTTACATTTATTACTGGTCGAGAACCTCTACCCCAACCCAAATCATCTGGTTTTTCTCTACCGGTTAGTTCACAAAAAATATCGTATTGCTCAAATGTTATTTCATTTTTACTCATTTTAAAAGCATACATTTCAACTTTTCTCTCTAATTCGTCGCTAAATGTATAATAACCATTTCTTCGAGTTTCTTTGCTTTTCGTTCCCATCATAAAAGTACCTTGAGGAATATCAACCCATTGAATAATAATTCGTTTTTTAGCGGTGTCTTTGTATTCTTCTAAAATTCGTTTATTTTTCTCCCAATTTTCGGCATCAACGACAATTCTAAAACCTAAAACTTCAGATTTACCATCTGTATAAGCAGAAGTTCTAAAGGAAGATCTACTCATAAGATAGGGGCCATCCCACACTCCCCCTCTTGCAATCCGAAATTCGCCTGAAGCGGGGCCTTTTGGATTTACCTGAGGATTAGTAGAATACGGTGCATACCAATCGCTACACCACTCTGCTACATTACCGTGCAAGTCATTCAACCCCCAAGGATTTGCAGGATAACTTCCAACTGGACTCGTTTTATTTAAATTTAAATGAGAGAATTTAGAACGATATTCTTGTGATAAATTACATTGTTCCCAAGTAATTGTATCACCTGTATTATACGGTGTGGTAGTACCCGCTCTACACGCATATTCCCATTCCGCTTCAGTAGGCAATCGTCCTCCCATCCACGCTGCAAATGCAACAGCATCATCCCAAGAAACATTGATTACAGGTCGATTACCTCTTCCCCAATTCCTACCCCTATGATCTACTTCATCGCTTGGTTTACTTCTTCCGGTTTTCTTACAGAAATAATCGTATTGAGCAAATGTTATTTCATTTTTACTCATCCAATAAGACGATAAAGTTACTTGATGTTGCTTTTCATTTTGTTGTCTCCCTGTTTCATTTTCAGGACTTCCCATCATAAAAGTTCCACTGGGAATTTTAACAAAATCAATTTCCATCTGTTGAGAAATTGAAAATCTACTTAATAAAACGAAAAGAATGAAAAGTGCTAATAGCTTCATTGAATTACTTTTAAGAGTTAGTTTAAAAAATTAACTTCTCTTAAAAATACAAAATACTTTTTAAAATTGGGGGTTTGTTTTGAAATCAATCAACCAATATTTTCCAAAAACCACCTCTATCACCATCTCTTCGTTCTAATAGATTTTGCTCTTTTAATTTTTGAATATTTTTTTCGATTGCGCGCTCTGTAATTTTTATTTTTTTAGCCATTTCAGGAATAGTGATTTCAGGTGAAGAATGAATTAACTCAAGAATCATAATTCCACTTTTAGCAACCTTTATAGATGTATTCTGAAGTATTAAATCTTTGTATTTTAACCAATTTTCAGTAGCTGATTTCCCCGAACTTTTCCCCGAACTTTTCCCCGAACTTTTTGGTGTATTTACCCTTTCTAAAACAACTGTAAAAATTCCATCTGTTTTAAAAATAGGAGCTGGCAATTTAGCTTCCAATAATAGATTTTTAATTCTACCAATTCCTGAACCAACTTGTTCAACCATATTTATCCTTACAAATAAACCAAAAATTAAAGGATTTCTACTATGACTTTTTTTACCAAATTCGGATGCCGAAATAGCACTCGTTAATCCGCCTGGATTACTTATTTCTACTCTATCACTAAATACTTCTATTGTGATTTTAGCTCCTTTATCGTAATAATCTCGATGAGATAATGCATTTATTATCGTTTCTTTAAAGACTGTTTCAGGTATTTCTAATATTTCTTTTCTAGGTCCAACACCTTTAATTTCATAACGGACATTTAATTTAGATTTAATCCATTGAATACTCTGTAAATATTGTTTCATTAATGGACCTCTAAAAACCTTATCATCAATTATTTGTGTTTTTGTAGTTCCCTCAAAAGCTATACAACGAATTACTGCCGTTTCAATAAACATATCAGGTTGCTTTCCAAAGAACAAAACACCTCCATTTTTTAGATTTCCATTTTCAGAATTCAACCTTAAATTATTGATAATTTGTTCATTTGAAACTGATTTTGATAATTTTGAATCCATTTTAAAATCAGCAAACCATTCTTCATCTATATCTAACTCTTTATTGAAATCTAAGCAAGGGGTTTCGTCAAAATAAATACGATTTGATTGCTGAAAAAAGTCTCTCATTTGCTCAACAGAAGTTAGCTTTTGAGTGTTTGGACCTTGTCTTACATAAATTGCTCCTGAAAGTGCATAAGGTTTTTGATTTCCAGAATTCACTTCAATAACCCACACTGTTTTATTTTCAATTTCAAGAGAATACATTTCTGTAGGAAGATGAGGATTTATTTCATTAATAGAATTTTGTATAGAAGAACGTTTTCCGTTGTCTATTTCAGCACCGTGAATAACATTATTATCGTCTACACCAATCAATAAAACACCACCTGAAGCATTTGCAAAAGCACAAATTTCTTCTGTCAACTCTTTTACTTTACTCGGCGTTCTGACTTTAAATTCAGCATTATAGCCTTCGCCTGAATAAATGATATTTTCTATATCTTCTTTCGTTAGCAATTTAAATGGTATTAGTTAAAATCAAAACAAATGCTTCTCAGCGTGATAAGAAGACCTTACCAATGGTCCACTTTCCACATATCTGAAACCCATTTCCATACCTAAAATTCTATATTCTTCAAATTTTTCTGGAGTGATGAATTCAACTACTGGTAAATGCTTTGGTGATGGCTGTAAATACTGACCCAATGTTAAAATATCAACATCTACACTTCGAAGATCCTGCATACTTTCAATCACCTCTTCAGGAGTTTCACCAAGTCCTAACATAATACCAGATTTAGTTCTCATTCCTCCCTTTTTCAAACGGAAAAGAACTTCTAAACTACGGTCGTATTTTGCTTGAATTCGAACTTGTTTTGTCAAACGGCGAACTGTTTCTAAATTGTGAGAAACGATTTCTGGAGCTACATCGATAATCGTTTGAAGATTTTCCCATTTCCCAGCAAAATCAGGAATTAATGTTTCCATAGTTGTATCAGGAGATTGCTGACGAATTGCTCGAATTGTCTGTGCCCAAATTTCTGAACCGCCATCTTTTAAATCATCTCTATCAACAGACGTAATAACCGCGTGTTTTACAGTCATTAATTTCACGCTTTGTGCTACTCGTCCTGGTTCGTATATATCTACTTCTTCTGGTCGACCTGTTTGAACATTACAAAAACCACACGAACGTGTACAAATATTCCCTAAAATCATAAATGTAGCAGTACCTTCACCCCAACATTCACCCATATTTGGACAACTTCCACTTTCACAAATAGTATGCAATTTATGCTCGCTAACTAACGCACGAACTTTACGATAATTTTCACCTGTTGGTAATTTTACCTTTAACCATTTTGGTTTTTTCAATCGTTCTAATTGATTTTCGTTGTCTGTATTTTCAGCCATCACCTACTATTTTATACAAATATAAAACCTCTCGTTCGTTTTTAAGAGATTTATAGGCAAGTATTTTTCACTTTGTTTTTAACCACAGAGGTCACAGAGGAAAAGCACAGATTTTCACAATGTTCTTATTTAAAAAAAACTCTGCGTGACCCCGTGAAAAAACTCTGGGCACTCTGTGGTTAAATTCCTGTAAATCATTATCAAATTATTAATTTTTCATCTTTTAGCTAATTATAACATAACATTTATATCACGTTGTCGAAATGTAATCGTCCTCGGATTTTTATAAAATTGTAGTATAAATATGTTCAACAATAATGACACTACTTACAGACAAAAAAATGAGTCTTCAACAAGAATTAGCACACGATTTAAAAGATTTTTTAAAAACAGAAAAAGATAAATATCCCGAAAACGAATTACTCCGAATCGACTTACACTGTCACGATTTCAATAGTAATGTTCCGGATGAATTAATGGGAAGAATTTTAAATGTTCCTGAAACTTGGCTTCCTACCGAAAATTTAATTAAAACATTAAAAAAAAATAATGCAGATGTAATCACAATAACCAATCATAACAATGCACGCTCTTGTTTTGAACTGCAGGAAAAAGGTATCGATGTTTTAGTAGGTACAGAATTTAGCTGTTATGTACCTGATTTCAATGTCGGAATACACGTCTTGACTTTTGGTTTCAATAGAGAACAAGAAACGATTTTAAATAAACTTCGAAAAAATATTTACCAATTTCTACAATACACCAACGAAAACGATATTCCTACAATTTGGGCACATCCGCTTTACCATTATAGTACACAAGGGACTCCTTCATTTGATTTCTTCAGTAAAATGGCACTGGTATTCGAACGATTTGAAGTCTTGAATGGCCAACGTGATACTTGGCAAAATATGTTAGTTAAAACGTGGTTAGAATCCATTACTTCAGAACAAATTGATGCAGATGCATTACGTTTCAATGTCGATATTAGTTTATATTGTAAAAACAGGTACAAAAAATCGTATTCAGGAGGTTCTGATAGTCATATGGGAATTTTTTCTGGTCAAACAGGAACTTCTTTACATATTCCGAATTTAGAAAAAAGAAAAAAAACGGAAAAACTATCCGATTTGGCTTTAGAAGCAATAAAAAATGGTGCAATGATACCTTATGGTACCCATCAAAATTCGGAAAAATTAACGGTTGCATTTTTAGATTATGTTTGCCAAATTGCGATGCACAAAGAAGATCCAGGACTTTTCAGAATACTCTTACATAGAGGTTCATCAAAAGAAAAAATTTTAGCTTTATTGGTGTCCAATGTCTTTTCAGAATTGAGTAGAAATAACAAAACAATGCGTTTTGTTGAATTGTTTCATGATTGCTTAACAGGTAAAGTTCCTTCTAAATCAAAACGTTTTTTACTACCAAAAGCATACAAACCAATTTTTGATGATGCTGTAAGAATTGCGAAAGCTCATATTCACGCCCCTGAAAAGATGATTAGAGAATTTAGTATTGCACTTAATTCGATGAGTACGAACTTAAACAACATTTTATTTTCTCGATTAACAGTAAAAATCAATAATTTAATTTCAGAAAGTTATTTTCAAAAACTTAAATTAGTAGATGTGATCGAACAGCTTGAAATTCCAAGTGATTTTAGAGCCTTATTTCATCCAAAATCTTCTAAAAAGAATAAAAACAAAAAACTTTCAAAACCTGATTTTTCGACTTTCTTTGATGGAATAACATTTCCATTGTTTACTTCAACTATCTTGTTAGGAGCCAATTTTACAAGCAGTAAAGTGTTGTACAATACACGCCCTTTGTTGAACGATTTTTCTGAACGTTTTAATAAATACAAGCACCCAAAAAGAATGCTTTGGTTAACAGATACTTACGAAGACAAGAATGGTGTTTCTGGAGTATTGCAAGATATGCACAAAGAAATCAAAAGGAGAAATTTACCCATTGATATTTTAGTTTGTAGCAATACGGTTATACAAGACGATCATTTAATTGTCATCAAACCATTAGCAGAATTTGAGGTTCCTTTTTACAAACAACAACCCATTCGAATTCCTGATTTCAATGAAATTCATCACCTATTTTTAGAAAATGAATACGACCGAATTATGTGTTCTACTGAGGGAGTAATGGGCCTTGTAGGTTTGTATTTAAAAAATGCTTACACCTTACCTGCTCATTTCTACGTACATACCGATTGGTTGATTTTCGCACGTAAAACGATGAATTTAGATATGCATAATATGAGTCGAATTAGAAGATTCTTGCGTGCCTACTATAACGGATTCGACAATTTATTTGTTTTAAATTCGGATCACAAAAAATGGTTAACTTCCACTGAAATGGATTTCAAAGATGAAAATGTAAAACTAACGTCTCATTGGAACAACGAAGCTTTTTATCCAAGGGTAAATAATAAAACTGAATTATTCAAAGTGAAAAAGAACGAAAAAATTCTTTTGTACGTTGGCCGATTTAGTTTAGAGAAAGGTTTATTGGACATAATTGATATTTATGAATCAGTTCAATCAGAAGTCGAAAATTTACGCTTGGTTTTTGTTGGCGAAGGTCCAGAAGAGAAAATGCTGAAAGAAAAAATACCAACTGCCATCTTTTTAGGATGGAAAACCAAAGAAACACTTGCTAAAATCTATTCATCAGCTGACTTGCTTATTCTTCCCTCAAAATATGATACCTTTAGTTGTGTGGTTTTAGAAGCATTAAGTTGCGGACTTCCAGTTACGGCGTATAAATCAAAAGGACCGAAAGATATTATTGAACATGGTAAAAGTGGTTTTTTAAGTTCCGGTAAAAATGAAATGCAAAATTCAATTATCTCCTATTTTTCTAATCCTAACGAACACGAAAGTTTCCGATTAGAAGCCTTTGAACGTTCTAAAAACTATGATAAAGAACTAATTTTAAACAAATTAATGGAGGATGTGGGATTAGAATATTAAATCTCACTTAAAAGAAGTAATTTTGCAGAAAAATTTAGTATCCTGATGATTACTTCAACTGTAGAATATTTAGGTGGACTTCGTACAAGTTGCACACATCTTCAATCTCAAACAACAATTATTACAGATGCACCTGTAGATAACAATGGTAAAGGCGAAGCTTTTTCTCCAACCGACCTAGTTGCAACCGCATATGCTTCTTGTATGATAACTATAATGGGAATATTTGCTGAAAGTCATTCGATTAATTTTACGAGTGCTAAAGCGGATGTTCAAAAAATTATGGAAGCAAATCCAAGAAGAATCGGGAAAATTGTAATCAAGTTAGATTTATCAGGAAATAATTGGGACGATGAAACTGCTGAAAAAGTTATCAGAGCAGGTAAAGCTTGTCCGGTTGCAAAAACGTTGGGTGATAATGTTGAGGTGGAATTTGATATTAGGTATTAGCTTTTAGTTGTTAGTTGTTAGTTGTTAGAAAGAATTTAAGAAAATGGAAAATAGAAAACCGTATAATAAAAGAGAATCTTATCCTAAAAAGGATAATTATTCGAGAGATGAATTTAAACCTCGTGATTTTCAAAAAAGAGAACGAAAAGAATCAGATGATGAATTTATATTCGGAGTTCGTGCTGTAATTGAAGCGATTAAAGCCAATCGTGAGATAAATAAAATAATGATTCTGAAAGGAATGAACAAAGATCTTTTTCAAGAATTAAAAGATATTTTAGCAGACAAACATTATTATTTACAGTTTGTTCCAGTAGAGAAATTAGATAAGATAACTGAAAATAATCACCAAGGAGTTATTGCTTTTGTTGCACCAATTCAATATGGTTCGGTTGAAAAATTAGTTGAAGAAATGATGGAACAAGGTAAAAAACCTACTGTTCTTGTTTTGGATAGAATAACGGATGTTCGTAATTTCGGAGCAATCGCAAGAACTGCTGAATGTCAAGGAGTTGATGCAATTTTAATTCCTTCTAGAGGTTCAGTTCAAGTTACTTCTGATGCTATTAAAACATCTGCTGGAGCATTGAATAGAATTCCTGTTTGTAAATCAGATAATATAAAAGATACATTGTTCTACCTACAACAATGCGGAATGAGAATTATTGCTTGTACTGAAAAAACAAATATACCCCTATATACTGTAAACTTAAGAGGTTCTGTAGTTATTCTTCTAGGTTCTGAAGAAGATGGAATAACAAATGACTTCTTAAATATGGCGGATATTAAAGCCAAAATTCCAATGAGAGGTGAAATTGCTTCTATGAATGTTGGGGTTGCAGCCGGAATTGTACTGTACGAAAAAACGCGTCAAGAATTATATGGATAGAATAACGCAAAGCACGTTTTTCAAAAATCATTCAACTTTCATTTGGGTGATTTCTATTGGAATTCTTTTACGTGTTTTGTTTATTGATTATCAAGGACTTTCAAATGATGAATTAAGCGCTTGGTATAGAACTCGCTACATTGATTGGAATTCCTTTTGGTACTTTGGAGTAAAATCGGGTGATATGCATCCGGTTTTTTACCAAGCCTTTCTTCATTTTTGGACACAGTTATTTGGTGATTCAGAATGGGCTTTGCGATCTACCGGAATCTTTTTCTACCTCCTCAATTCTTTATTGATTTATAAACTGTGTATTCGGTTTTTTTCAAAGAATACAGGACTTGCTTTATTAACATTATACTCTTGCCTTGTTTTTACAGTAATTAACACCACTTTAGCAAGACCTTATAATTCAGGCACTTTCTTTTTGCTTTTAAGCTTTTGGTCCATTTTGGAATTAGGGCGAACCGAAAAAAGAATAACAGGTTGGCACTTTGGGATTCTCTTTGGATTTTTAGGTGCAATGACATCCCATTATTTCGCCTTTCTAACAGCTGGAATTATGGGTGGGTTAAGCTTTTTTTATCTTCCTAAACACAAGTTTAAAGATTTATTGATTTGTGGAAGTTTATCAATTATTTTGTTTTTACCTCATTGGTCTGTAACTCAACATCAGCTAAGTCAAGGTGGTTTAGGATGGTTAGGTGCCCCAAAATGGAATTGGTTAGTTGATTTTTTTTATCAATTCTTTAATTTTTCTTGGTTAAATATCTTACTAATTGGTGGAGGAATTCTCTTCTTTAATTCCTATTCGAAATCAAAAGAAATAACGAAAGAAGAAAAATTTTCACTTTCAATATTTATTTGTGTATACATCATTGCCCACATCATTAGTTTGCTCTACACGCCTATTCTTCGTGAATTAGTAATGCTATATTTACTTCCTTTTTTATTCTTCTTTTTATTTCGAAAAATCGATAATCAAGGAGGTTTAAAATTAAAAGTGATTTTTCTATTATTTCCCTTAATAATAGGAGTTCAAAGTATATTTCAAAAAGGATTACTTGAACCAAAAAACTTTGGGGTATTCAGAGAAATTGGACATAAAATTAATTATTGGGAGAAGAAAATAGACTTTAACGATTGTACAATTACATCTAATTATAACAATATTGGTTATTTAAATTATTATCTAAATACACCTCTATCAGAATCAATTACCGATTGGTCAAAACCTGATATTTTATACCAACTTATAGATAGAGCTAAAAAATCGGACAAAAAATATTTCATCTATAACTGGAGTAATAACTTTCATTTACCAATGTTTTATGAAGTTATTCAAAAATATTTCCCTTCAACAATTGATTCCGAAACCTATTTTGGAAGTTCATTCCGCTTGTATTCAAAAAATGGAAAACGAAAATTAATCCCTCAAGAAGGAATACTACCAAAAATAAAACCTTTTAAATCTTCAGATGAATTTTTTGGAGAAATGAAAATTGAAATTAAAAATATAACCTCCAAAATTCAACCAAATCATTACCTCCTTTTGAGAACAGAAGGTAAAATAACAACCTCTTCCCCTCTAAATTTTGTAGCTACATTGGAACGAAATGGTGAGATGATTAAGAATGGAGTTGGACCTTTATTTTACCAAGCATACGATCAATCTAAATTAAATGAGAAAGGAGTAAAAACGAATTTTATTTTAGCTTTTGATTTGCCAAAAGAAGCTTTACCTTCAGATTTATTAAAAATCTATTTTTGGAATCCCGATAAAAAAGAAGTTGAAATTGGAGAAACCAAAATATATTTTGAAAAAGATTAAAATTTAATTTTTAGATACAGGAGTAATAATCTATTGAAATCTGTTGAAATCAATCAATAAATCACTACTTTTCATAAAATTTTATTCTAAAAAATAATGGACAATTACATACATATCATCGTGAGTACAACTTGCGTTTATTTTTTTATTATCGTTGCTCTTCGAATTTTAGGTAAAACTGAACTTGCTCAATTATCAGTTACAGATTTAATATTTGTCCTTCTAATTAGTAATGCTGTTCAAAATGCAATGGTTGGATCTGACACATCATTAACAGGTGGATTAATTGCTGCAAGTTCACTTTTTGTAATCAATTTCATTCTTAAAAGGCTAAAGTATAAATTTCCAATCTTTAAGAATTTGATTGAAGGTCAACCCGTACTTTTGGTATATAATGGTAAAATGATGGTTGAAAATTGTAAAAAAAATGAAATTACAGAAGACGAAATTCTTCAATCAATTAGAGAACACGGAAGTCATTCAATAGGACAAATTCATAGTTTGATTTTAGAATCGGATGGTAATATTAGTGTTGTTTCAAATGAATACAAGCACCATAGTTTTAGAAGAATTAAGAAACGAAAAAATCCTTGAAATTAGGAAAAACTATAATTCAAGTAACAGATAAAAATTTTAACTTTTTAGTCATGGGAAATTTTAAAACAAAGAAAGCTTTTTTAATGATCTGTTTCTTATTCATTTTGATGAATACAAATGCTCAAAAAATATTCAGTGTAAAATACGAAAGTCAAGCTGATATAAAAGTATATGTTGTTCAATATGAGAGTCAAGCGGATTTAAAAGTTTATAAAGTGAAATACGAGAGTCAGGCTGGAAACAATGATGGAAAATGGTTTTTTGTTGACTATGAAAGTAAAGCTAAAAAGAAAATATATTTTGTAAACTACGAAAGTCAAGCGGACTTAAAAATTTACTTTGTAGAATATGAAAGTCAAGCAGGTTGGAAAAACAATTCCAAAAAAGCCTTGTTATATTAAGAATAAAAGACAAAATTATGAAGCGTGCTGCAATTTTAGCATATTTAATTCCCTGTATAATTGGGAGTTGTGTTTATACAATAATTTTCACATCTAAATTCAACTCAATTCCTAGTTTTTCGATAAGTTGGATAGATTCTTTGTTATTATTTTTTTTCTTATTTTTTTGGAGTATAATTCTATTTCTTCCATTTGGATTTGTTACATATTATAGTATTAAGAATTACTACAAAACGACTAATTTGATAAAGATACTTAACCTAAGTTATCTTCTTTATTTTGGTTTTATTTATAGTGTAATTTCATACTTCACTAAAAGTTATATAGAGGGATTAGAGATATTATTTACTTATTTTCTTTCAGGAATTATCTCTTTAAATATGTATTTGAAAAATAGAAAATGATAGGACAATAGATGGTTTTTGGTTTAAATATTTCATTAAAATTGAACTTTATAAACAAAATTAGGAAATAATGGTAATTGGTAAGCAGTATTGATTTGATTTGTTAGAGGGTTATATCGTTGAGCAAATACATTTTTGTGATTAGTTATATTTTGAATATCAAAATACAAAGATTGAGTTAATTTATGTTTTTTACTATTCATTACAAAACCTACTTTAAAATCAATTCTATAAAAATCAGGATTTTTTTCAGTAAAAGCGTACTCATCTCCTTTTACTACTTGTTGTCCAACAGTTTGAGAAGCCACTAAATCTACAGGAGTAAAAAATCTTCCTCCAGCTTGTGTCATTTTAATATCAATTGTAAAACGATTTCTTTTTTCTTTTCCTACTTTAAATTCTTTTCCGGCTAAAATATTGTAAACATATTGACCGTTGAATGCCGTATTATGCTCAACACCATCACTTCCTTTGTATCTTGATTGATAAATAGATCCTGTTAGCAATCCGTAATATCCTTTACTAAAGAATTTTTCGACGGTTAATTCAAAACCATAATTTGTACCAGTTCCTGTATTTTTCAAATAACCAACTTCATTTGGGTAATAGCTTGAACCAACATTCAATATTGTGTAACTGCTTGGAATTGATGTTACAGGTACATTATATAAGTTTTGAAAATAAATTTCCGTTTTTATTCTCCAATCCTTAACAGGAAACAATTCATAACCAAGAACATAATGAATACTCCTCGTAAAATCTAAATCTTTATTTGATTGAACATAACTTCCATCAGATAATTGAGTTCTGTAAAAATACACATCAATTGGTTGCATTTGACTATGCATTCCATACCCAATACTTAAAGAGCTTTTTTCATTGGTTTGGTATTTTAAGCCTATTCGAGGTTCTACAGATGATGAATTATTCAAAACTAAAAACTGAGAGTGAAGGCCTGCATTTAAAGTTAATCTATTTGAAAAACTATATTTAGCATGTGCATAACCTTGAAGTAATGAAGTATAATCTTTATAATCCCAAATTTGAATCCAATCAGGGGTATAAGTTCGATTTCTATAAAATAGATTTAGATTTATTATTTCGTCTAAAACTCCAATTTTAACAAATAATTTAGAGCTTATTTTTGAATTGAATGATGTGTTAACAGAATAACGTAATTGAGAAGTCGTATTTTCTATAATTCGAGTTACTTGTTCTGTTGCTTTGTGAATCGAATCTTCATCATAAGTTGATGCTGAATATGTTGAACCAATAACGGTTTTAAAGAATGATTTGTCATTTAATCGTATAAAATGACTTAAACCAATTAATCCTAGATCACTTTTAAAATAAGAGTCTCTTGTAGGATTTGCGAATAAATCATTAGCATCTATTTTTTTATGATTAAATTTAATATGACTTTTTCCTCCTAAACCGAATAAAATAAATTTTCCAAATTTGGTATTTCCACTTGTAAATTTAAATGATATATCTTGATAAAATGGTGTCGCTGCTGTTCCAATAGGAATTCCGATGGCTTGAGCAACACCTGTAAATGAATATCTGTATGCGATAACATAAGATGAACCTTTAGATTTATTAATTGGGCCTTCTGTCATACCTTCTAGACCTGTTAGAGCACCAATCTGAATAGTATGTTCTCTTTTATCTGAATTTCCTTTTCTAAATCCTAGATCGAAAACTCCCGCATTAGCATTTCCATATTCAGAGGGAAAAGCAGAAGTGAAAAAATCTGAATTTTTTAATAAATTGGTATTTATTCCACTTACAGGGCCACCAGTTGTTCCGATTGTTGAAAAATGATTAGGATTTGGAATATTTAAACCTTCTATTCTCCATAAAACACCACTAGGGGAGTTACCTCTAATAACGATATCATTTCTAGAATCATCAGGAGAACTAACACCTGCAAAATTTGCTGCCATCCGCGAAGGATCAGATCTTCCTCCAGCGTATCTATTCACTTCTTCCGTACTAAATGATCTAGCACTAACTGAACTCATTGTATTAATTGTCTCATTTTTTTTAATACCCGACACTGTTATTTCGTTAATATTTGTAATATTTTCCTCCATAGAAATGTCAACTACAACTTCTTTACCATTGGTAACAACTATATTTGGTATTAAAACATCTTTATAACCTATAAAAGTGGCTTGAACATCATATCTTCCAGCTTTTATATTGTAAATATGAAACACCCCATCTGTATCCGTTTTTGCTTTTAATAAAGGTTCTGTTCCAATAATAGTAACAATTACTCCTGGTATTGATTGTTGAGATTGTTTATCAACTATAGTCCCTTTTATTACTTGACCTTCTGTTTGAGCAATAAGAATCGATGAGAATGATAAAAGAATTAGAGTAACAAAAAGAGTAATATTTTTAATCATAACGTTTAATTTCTAAATCAAAAGTATAAATTAGCTGTACTAGATATATATTAAAAATAGGTGAAATGTATCATAAGGCAGTTGAAATGTAATTTTTAATTTTTGAATCGATTTTAAGCTTCAAAAGAAATAATATTCTTATCGTCGAATAAGTTTATGACTAATTTTTCATGATTTTTTTGAGATGCTTTTATTGTATATGATAAATGTATATTATCATTTCTTTTAGCTTGTTTCACACATTTAAAATTTACTTTACATTCTTTAAAAATAGATTCTAAATTTTTAATATTCGATGAGTCAACAGAATCTATCGTGAAATTATAGACTAATTCTGTATTAAGTTTATCAATAAGCGTTGGTAACCAAGTAAAACCAACAAGTACTAATATTACAATTGAAACAACAGAAATAGCGAGGCTATATTGTCCAATTCCAATTGCCATACCAATTGCCGCAGAAATCCAAATTGTAGTTGCTGTGGTAAGACCTTTTACATTAGCACCTTCTTTGAATATTGCTCCAGCACCTAAAAAACCTATACCTGTAACTATATTTGATGCTACCCTTGCATCATTACTCATTAAATTAGAAACAATAGTAAATAATGTAGAACCAACTGTTATTAGGATAACAGTTCTAAAACCTGCTGACTTTGTTCTATACTCTCTTTCAGCACCAATAATCGCACCTATTAAGAGAGCTACTAAAAGTTTGGTTAAATCTTCTAATACTGGTTGATACATTTATTTTAAATATGCTTTTAATTCATCAATTGTAAATTCAACAGAGGTATAACCATATAAGTAGTAACAATTTTCAGTAGTAAAATCAAAAACAGCATAGAAGTTTATTTTACCATCTTTAAATTCAATACCTAATTTTTTGAAGTCATAAGTTGGTGGAGTTTTACTTGTAAAACATTTTGGATCAATTTTATAAGATGCATTAAAATCTTTTTGTATTTTTTTATTAATAATATCCAAAAGCAGTTGTTTATTATCATTAAAAGGAGCCGAATTATCAGCTTTTATATATTCATCACCATTTTTTTGAAAAAGTTCAAAAGTGTAAGTATATCTATTTTTCTCATCAGGTGTTCCTGTTATGACTGATTTAAAATCTTTATAATAATAGGTTTCAACTTTTGTAGGATCTTGTTTGTTTCTTCTGATATTTTGAGATGATTTTAAAGAGTCTACTATAAAAGTATTTCTGTCACTCAATTTTCTTAATAAATTTTGGTACCTAAGTGAATCCTCATTTCGCTGAAATAAAGAATAAGCTTGAGATTCTGTATTTACTTTATATAGGGAATCGAGAGCGGTCTTCGTTTTTAATAAATCGTCTTCTAGAGAAAATACTTTTTGATTTGTAGAGGTCAAAACTTCTGACTTCTTGTTCATTTCATTTTGAAGTAAGTTTAATTTATTTTGGTCACTAAGAATTATACTGTCTTTTTTAACAATTAAAGAATTTAAACTGTCAATTTTATGATTTAATACGACAATTTGTTTCTTCTTCGTAAAGGCAAGTACCAATTTTGATTGAGAATAGGTATTAATTGAACAAAATAATATAGTTAATAATATAAAAAAAGGTTTTAACTTTAAACTAGCTTTCATTTTATTTATTTTAATTAATCAAATGCAAATGTTAATAGGGTCATAAAGTTAATCCATTTTTCATAAAATGATAATGGATTATGTAAAAATATACTGCAAAAAAAAAGCTTTCAATTTCTTGAAAGCTTTTTTTGTGGGAGATGAGGGATTCGAACCCCCGACCCCCTGCTTGTAAGGCAGGTGCTCTAAACCAACTGAGCTAATCTCCCATAAACCTCTTTTGGTTCGTTGTTGTGAGTGCAAATGTACGACTCTTTTTTGTATTTACAATATAAAGTAGTGGTATTTTTTAAAAAAAATCGCTAATTAAAAAAAAACTTCCAAATATTAAAATTGTATCTATTTCATTTGCAGAATATTTAGCTGATTTTAAGGCTTCTTTAGGATTGTTGAAATAATTTGATTTTAAATTGATTTCTTCTGCTTTTATTCTTAATTGTTCAAGTGAAGCACTTCTTTCATTATTAAATTCACTAAAAAAATAAGTAGCATTTTTAGGAAATAGTTGAAAAATTGAATTTAAATCTTTATCAGAACTTGTTCCATATATTATAATAAGTCGTCCTTTATTAATTTCTGCGATACTTTCTAAAGTTGCTTTTATTCCATCATAATTATGAGAAACATCTATAATTGTTAGAGGAGATGAATTTATCACTTCAAGACGACCTCTAAAACCTGTGTTTTTTGATAAATTTTGTAATCCTTTTGTAATTGAATCTTTAATAATCTCAAATCCTTTTGTATTTAAAAGAGAAATTGCTGATTGTATAATTTTAAAATTCTTTTTTTGATACTCTCCAAGTAAAGGGAAATTTTCAGGTATTGTTTTTAACCTATTTTCAGCAAAAATAATCTCAGAATTATTTTTTTTAGCGATCTCAATAAAAACAGGTTTTGTTTGAAGTAAGGTTTCTCCAATAATAACCGGAATATTTTTTTTAATAATTCCTGCCTTTTCAAAAGCGATTTTTTCTAATGTATCCCCTAAAAAGTTAGTATGTTCGAGACCAATGTTCGTAATTATTGAAAGAATAGGTAAAATAAGATTTGTTGCGTCTAATCTCCCCCCTAATCCTGTTTCAATTACACAAATATCACATTGTTGATTTGAAAAATACACAAGTGCCATCACCCAAGTAATCTCAAAAAAAGAGGGTTCAAAATCTAAGTTAAATGATTTTATTCTATCGCAAAAATCAACAACTTCTTTTTCTGAAATCATTTTTCCATTTACTCGTATTCTTTCTCGAAAATCTTCGATATGTGGAGAGGTAAACAGACCAACTTTTTTTCCAGACTCTTTAAGGATAGAAGCTAACATACTTGACGTTGAACCCTTTCCATTAGTTCCAGCAATATGGATAAATTCCATATTTAAATGTTGGTTACCGAAAAGTTCGGATAGTTTTAATGTATTTGTTAAATCAGGTTTATAAGCCGAAGCTCCTATTTTATGATACGCGGGAAATTGTTTAAACAACCAATCGATTGTTTCATTGTATTTTGTTTTAGCGAGCATTAATTCTAATGGTAATAAATGCCTCTTCAATTCCAGCGCCAAGTTTTTTCTTATATTTTGTTTGATTTTTAGTCGCTTCCCTAACTTTGTTTATCAATGTTTGATCTGTACTAGTTGTTCTAGAAGTATTTTGTGTTGAGATTACATTTCCATCTTCATCAATTTTAACTCGTAACACAATTTTATGATTCGCATTTGATTCTATGTTATCAACATTTGGATCGTTCAAACGTATTCTTTCTGCACCATTACCAGAACCACCTCCGATACCATTTCCTGATCCATCACCCTTACCTTCTCCATTATCTGGTCCGAATCCAATACCTTTTCCTTTTCCTACTCCTCCACCAGATCCATCGCCATTTCCTCCGTCACCAAACGGATTAGATGATTTTTTAGTACTTGTTGCTGTATTTTGAGAATCTTCAGATGTTGATTTATTTGATTTTCCTTTGTCTGACATTTCAATATCAGTACTATTTTTACTTGATACAACTTGTTCAGTTTGAGGTTTTGGTGTTGGGTCTACCTTATCATTTGAAGGCGTTCCACCTCCACCACCTCCGCCACCATTTTGTGTAACGGGTTTTATTTCTTTAAAATCATTGGTAGTTTCAAGAGGAATGTCAGTTATTAAAGTAATTGAGTTTATTTTATTTTTTTTACTTTCAATGGTATTAACATATAATAATAAAAACACAAGAAAGAGTGTTGCTGATGATGCAAACACTCCTATTTTTTTATCTTTTAATTCAGAACTACTTAATGTTTTCATGCTCTTAACTATTATTTTAATCAAGACTTAAGACTTTGATTGTATAACGAAGTGAATTGTTTTTTGTTCTATTTTTATGAAATGTTAACTAACTTGCCTTTGTAGCTATTACAAATTTCAAATTATTTTTCACTCCAATTTGCAATACATCTATTAAACTTTGTACTTGCATATCAAATGGAATTCTAATAATTACAGTTTTATCTGTTTCGCTAGCCATTTTCTCAAGTAACACTCTTTCTAAATCATTAAAAGCAATTTCTTCTTTATCTAAAAAGAATTTTTTATCTGCTGTTACTGATAAAGTTAAATGTTGTTTTGTTGTTTGTTCATTTGTTTTAGCTTTTGGAAGCGCCATTTTAATGACATTTGGATTTGCTAAAGTTGAAATGATCAAGAAGAACAACAACAAAAAGAACATGATGTCACTTAGTGCAGAAGTTGCTACCTCAACGTGGAATCTTCTATTTCGTTTTATCGCCATTGTTGGGTCTTTGAATAATGTTTACAAATTCTAAGTTTACTTTTTGAACGTTTAATGCAAAATTATCAATCATACCATTTAATAAATGATAAGCTGAGAATGCAACAATACCTACGATTAGACCCGTTCCAGAACAAATCATTTTTTCATAAAGTCCACCTGAGATATTTCCAATACTTACATTTTCAGTAACAGAAATACTATAGAAAATTTTAATTACTCCAGAAATAGTACCAATAAAACCTAAAGTAGGCGCTATACCTGCTATTAAACCTAAATGACCAAGACTTTTCTCCATTTTACCAATTTCAATATTGGTAACTTTATCCATGTTTGATTCAATTTCAGCTACAGGTCTTCCAATTGTATACAAACCTTCTTTTATTATATGACCAAAAGCAGACTGTTCTCCTGATACAATAGCTATTGCAGGTTCTAAATTTCCTGAATTTAAATTTGATTTAATAGTATTCAAAAGATTTGAATCAAATTTCGCAGTTCTTTTGATATAAAGATATTTTTCTACTGTTACAAAAATTGTATAAAACAATAAGATACAAATTGGAATAAGAAACACACCACCTTTTACAAAGAATTCAAAAGCTGAAATTTCATTTTTAATTAGCACTTTTTCTGCAACAGCATTTGCTACAGGTTCATTACTCTCAATTTGTGCTGTAATAGTACCTATTACTGAAAAAAATACAATAGCAATTGTTAATTTTAAATGTTTTTTCATTTCTTTTCTAAAATAGTTTAATTGCGTAAAAATATAGTTAATATCACTTTGGGTGAATCGGATTAGATATAGTTTTCCACACCCATTTGTTTTTAGTGGACATACTTTTCAATAAAAGAAAAAAAATGAAGGAATAAAATGACTTATGGGGAAACAAAAAAGGGAGTAAGAATCAAATCTCACGCCCTTTTTGAATGTATTTTAATTTGATTTTACACTAATTGTTTTAGCGCAATTTCGAAAGCTGTTTTTGCAATTCCAGTTTTACCTTGATTTTTAGAATGAGCAGCTTTAAGTGCATTTTCAATTGTTGAACTTGTATCTTCAAAAATTCCATTATCTGAAATTTCTTTTAAGTCGTTACTCATTAAATAAGCAAAAACTCTTGCCATTCCACAATTAGAAATAAAATCTGGTATTATTGAAATAGTATTATCAGCAGAATCTGCAATTGGTCCAAAGAA
>CANCQX010000016.1 GCA_947380375.1 Flavobacteriales bacterium | reverse complement strand
AACTAATATTTCAATTTTAAAAACATTAGCAGATTCATTTAAACCAAGTCAGTTGAATCTTACTAATTCAATTATTGAAAATAGTTCACTAAATAATTTTTTATCTACTCAAGATAAGAATAGTTTAAAATCAGAACAAGATTTTAATTATTTTATAACAGTTATTTTGCTCAAACAGTATGAACTTCATATTACAAAATATCATCAAGGTTTTGATCTTTTTACTATGAGGGCTGATAATGCTAGTTTTATAGTTAATTCTTTTGTTGAGTTTAGTAATTTACCAGAAGGAACAAAAGGAATTAATTCTTCTTATATACTAGAATACATTGCTAATAATGATAATTTAAAAAATAATAATTCTATTATTGAGATATTAAGCAGAATAAATTCTCTTACAAATTAATTAAATTTATTTTTTAATATTTTCTAAAAATTGTAAGATTTCAATATAAATTTTGTTGATTTCATTTTCTGTTATAGAATATGGGGGGTTTATAAAAATAACATTACCTAATGGTCTAATTAATAAACCTTTTCCTAAAAAATATTTATAAGCCTCATCTCTGATAGTAGAGAAATATGAATTTCCTTCTCCTGTATTTATTTCAATAGCTAGAATAGTTCCACATTTACGAACTTCTTTTATTGATTTATGATTTTTAATTTTTTGTAGAAATTCTGTATTTTTATTACATATAAATTCTATTTTCTTCCAAGTTTCGTCTTTTTCGAATAAATCTAAACTTGCGCAAGCAGCTGCACATACGATAGGATTTCCTGTAAAAGAGTGACCATGTAATAATGCTTTAGATTTTTCGTCTGAAAGAAAGGCATTATAGATTTTGTTATGGGTTACGGTTAATCCTAATGGTAGAACTCCTCCTGTTAATCCTTTCGATAGGCAAACAATATCTGGTACAATTTCACAATGATTCATTGCAAATAATTTACCTGTTCGGCCCCATGCTGTCATTACTTCATCAAAAATGATCAATACATCATGTTTTTGAGCAAGCTTGACTAATTTATTCAACCATTTAATGGAGTATGTTTTCATTCCAGCAGATCCTTGAATTATTGGTTCAAGAATTACACAAGCAAATTCATTTGTTTTGAATAAGCTTTCTGCTTTTACTAATAATTCATTTTCTTTATCAGTATTTGGAAAATCTAATAGGTCTACATCAAAAAAGAAATGTTCAAAAGGTTTATTAAAATAACCTCTTTGCCCAATTGCCATAGCTCCAAATGTATCCCCGTGATAACCACCATCCAATGCTAATATTCTTTTTCGAGGTTCATTTTTATTAAACCAATATTGGAATGCCATTTTTAGAGCAACTTCTACAGCAGTTGAGCCATCATCAGAAAAAAATACTTTTTGAAAGTGATTCTTTGGTAATATATTAATAATTCGTTCAGCAAGTTCTACAGCCTTTGGGTGAGTTGCGCCTGCAAAAATTACATGATCTATCTTGAAAAATTGTTCATTGATAGCTTTTCCTATATGTGGATGCCCATGCCCATGAACATTTACCCACCAAGATGAATTACAATCAATGTATTTTTTTCCATCTGCGGTATATAAAATAGTTTTTTCAGCTTTTATTATTTCAAGTGGTTCATCTGCATTTTTCATTTGAGTAAATGGGTGCCACACATATTGTTTGTCTTTTTTTAGTAGGTCACTCATAGCTTCAATTATTTATATTTTAGATGAAATTCTATTTGCTTCTTTTTGTATAAATTCTTTATTTATTTCTGTTACTAAAGGAATTCTAGCAATTAAAGGTAATCCTGTTTTTTTTAGAATGATTTCTTCTGTTGCTTTATTTTCATTACCAACAAATACGATTCCTTCAACTTTAATATTGTTATTTTTAAGTATTTCAGCTGTTAACAATGTATGATTGATACTTCCTAAATAATGTCGAGAAACTAATATTACAGGTAAATCCCAATATTTTACAACATCTATAAAAAGGAGACCTTCGTTATTTAAAGGAACCAAAATTCCCCCAGCTCCTTCTATTATTAAATCTCCCTCAAGTTCAGGAATTTTTAAATAATCTGTTGAAATATTTAAATTATCAATTGAAGCGGCTAGATGTGGTGAAACTGGTTCTGTTAATCGGAAAGCTTCAGGTAATACTTGAACACTCTCCGAACACCATTTTTTAATTTTTATTGAGTCTGAATTTTCTAATTCACCAGCTTGAACAGGTTTCCAGTAGGTTGCGTTAAGTGCTTCTGCTAAAATTGCACTTACAACAGTTTTTCCTATATCTGTTCCTATTCCAGTTACGATAAATCTTTTCATAATTTTAGAATAAAGATTTATCTCAATTGTGCCTCTAATTTTGTTTCCAATTCTAATCTAATTTTATTCATTATTTCATCTACTTGTGTATCTTTCAATGTTTGTTCAGAATCTTGGAATTTAAATGATACTGCGTATGATTTTTTTCCTTTACCAAGATTTTTGCCTTCATAAACGTCAAATAACCCTACTTCTTTTAAGATTTTTTTGTCACAAGTTTTTGCAATTGTTTCAATTTCTGAGAAATTAACATTGCTGTT
Organism: Flavobacteriales bacterium; assembly: GCA_947380375.1. Classification (GTDB taxonomy): domain Bacteria; phylum Bacteroidota; class Bacteroidia; order Flavobacteriales_D; family Crocinitomicaceae; genus CAIUKX01. The sequence continues at coordinate 29,526 of CANCQX010000016.1, read as the reverse complement.
TAATAATAATGAAAAATCACGTCTTACCTCAAATGTTTTTGGTAGTTCAGTGTATTTTGTTTTCGTATAATTTAAACATTCTAAAATTGCATCCCAATCTAAATCTGCTATGAATACATCATTCTTAATTCCAAAATATTTTTTATAAGCAGGAGATATCCAACCCATTTCACCTACTTTTTTCTTTAAAATAGTAAGTTGAACTCCATCTTTTAAAATTGAATTTTTTAATGCTGTTTCATTTAGCATTGTATCTAGTCCTAATCTTTTAAAAAGAGATAATATTGTTCCTTTCAGTGAAAAATAGCTTACTAATTCATTATTTGAATTCCACTGTTCTTTTTCTTTTCGACCAGTAATACTTATTAATAATCTTTTGTTTTCACTAAATCCAGTTTCGAATTTATGATATGTCTTTCCAAATTCTATTAATTTTAAATCTGGATTTTGTCTATTTTGATTGTGTTGAATTACTTCTAATGTATTGAATAGTAAGGATTGACGCATTACATCTAATTCTTGACTTAGAGGATTCAATATTTTTACATTTTTCTTAGAAGAAATTATCTCACCTCCTAATTTATCTGTGTATTGAGATGTTGTCAAAGAGTTGTTTAATGTTTCAATAAATCCTTTTCCAACCAAAAATTCTGATATAATAGTTTGAACTTTTTCAAAATCTGGTTTTTTGAAATTTCCAATTGAGGTGTTTAATTTTGAAGGTAATGGAACATTATTAAACCCAAATATTCTTAATATCTCTTCGATTACATCTGCTTCTCTTGTGACATCAACTCTATAAGCAGGCACATCTAATTTAGCAGTTCCATTTATGTCAGAAAGAATTTTTATATCTAAATTTTGTAAAATTTCATTTACTTGCTCTTTTGGTAAATCTACACCAATTAATTGATTACATCTTGCGTAATGGAATACTACTGAATGATTCTCAATTTTTTTGGGGTAAATATCAACGATTTCCATTGCGATTTCACCTCCTGCAATCTCTTGAATTAAAAGTGATGCACGTTTCAACGCATACTCTGTTAATGTAGGATCAACTCCTCTTTCGAAACGAAAACTTGCGTCTGTATTCAATCCGTGAAATTTAGCAGTTTTACGAACTGAAACAGGATTAAAATAAGCTGATTCTATAAATATGTTAGTTGTATTTTCTTTAACTCCAGATGTTAAACCTCCAAATACACCAGCTATACAAAGGTTTTCTTCTCCATTGGTAATCATTAAATTTTCCGAAGTTAATGTTCTTTCAACCCCGTCTAATGTTACAAATTTTTCACCTTGTTTCGCATTCTTAACAACAATTTTTCCGTTTAAAGTTTTAGCATCAAAAGCATGTAAAGGTGTACCCAATTCACGCATAACAAAGTTCGTAGCATCTACAACATTATTTATTGGAGATAAACCAACTGCTCTTAGTCTTTTCTGAAGCCAAGCAGGAGAAGGTTTTATTTCTACATTACTTATTGTTACGCCCATATATCTAGGGCAAGCCTTCAGGTTTTCATTTGAAATTGCGATTTTTAAATCACTTTTTCCTTTTTTAAAACTTTCAACTGTTGGCCATTTTAGTGATAATCCTTTGTTTTTATGAACGTTAAGATAAGCTACTAAATCCCTTGCAACTCCAATGTGCCCCATAGCATCGGCACGATTTGGTGTTAATCCAATCTCAATTTCGTGGTCATCTTCTAATTCAAAATATATAGCAGCTGGAGTTCCAATTGCAGTTGATGGATCAAGGACTAATATACCAGCATGAGATTCTCCTAATCCTAACTCATCTTCTGCACAAAGCATTCCTTGAGATTCAACACCTCTTATTTTTGATAATTTTATTTTAAATGCTTCATTTGGTTTTGGATACAATGTACAACCTATAGTAGCAACAATTACCTTTTGTCCTTCAGAAACATTTGGTGCACCACATACAATTTGTAGATTTTCTTCTTGACCAATATTTATTGATGTTACTTTCAGATTATCTGCATCTGGATGTTTTTCACATGAAAGAACTTCACCAACTACAACGCCTTCTAATCCGCCTTTGATAGCTTCAATTTTTTCAATACTTTCTACTTCTAATCCAGTATCAGTAAGTATGTTTCCAATTTCAACAGGAGATAGATTTGTTTTAACGTATTGTTTTAACCAGTTGTATGATATTTTCATCTTGTAAGTATCTTAAATCTTGATTGTTCTGTCTTATATCTATTGTCTAAAAATCTCTAATCTTTTTAGATCATTTCTTTAATCTCAGCAATAATTCTTTCTGCTAAATCGTTTGCTTTTTGTTCCGTTGCGCTTTCAGAATAAATACGAATAATTGGTTCTGTATTACTTTTACGTAAATGTACCCATTCTTTATCGATGTAAATTTTCACACCGTCAATTGTATCAACTTCGCACTCAGCATATTTTAAAGCCATTTTTGCTAAGATTGAATCTACATCTATTAAAGGTGTTAATTCAATTTTGTTTTTAGAAATGGTATAAGTTGGGTAACTATCTCTTAAAGTTGAGACTTTCATTTTTTTGTGTGCTAAGTGAGATAAAAACAATGCAATTCCAACTAAAGAATCACGACCATAATGTAAGTCTGGATAGATAATTCCACCATTCCCTTCGCCACCAATTACTGCATTTGTTTCTTTCATTTTTGTAACTACATTCACTTCTCCAACTGCAGCTGCTGAATATTGTAACCCTCTTGCTTCAGTTATGTCTCTTAATGCTCTAGTAGATGATAAGTTAGAAACTGTTGCGCCTGGTGTATGAGTAAGAACGTAATCTGCTACGGCTACCAATGTATATTCTTCTCCAAACATTGTCCCGTCTTCGCAAACAAGTGCTAAACGATCCACGTCTGGGTCAACAGTAATACCAACATCAGCGCCAACTTCTTTTATTTTATCAGCTAAATCTGTTAAATGTTCTGGAAGTGGTTCTGGATTGTGTGGGAAATGTCCTGTTGGTTCACAGTATATTTTTGTAATGTTTTTTACACCTAATGCTTCTAACATTGCAGGTACAAAAATTCCGCCAGTTGAATTAACAGCATCTACAACGATTTTAAAATCAGCTGCTTCGATTGCTTTTTTATCAACTAATGGTAATGCTAAAATAGCGTCAATGTGTTTCTGTAAATATTCGCCCGTCTCTGTAACTTTTCCTAAATCGTCAACTTCAGCAAAATAAAAGGCTTCATGTTCTGCTATTAATAAAACTTCTTCACCGTCAGTTCCTGAAATAAATTCTCCTTTTTCGTTTAATAATTTTAGTGCATTCCACTGTTTTGGATTATGACTTGCGGTAAGAATAATTCCTCCTTGAGCACTTTCCATAGTAACAGCCATTTCAACTGTTGGAGTTGTTGATAGGCCTAAATTTACTACATCAATCCCTAAACCTATTAATGTTGAAATTACTAAATCTGAAATCATTTGTCCAGAAATTCTTGCATCACGACCAACTACAACTTTTAATGAATTCGAAGTATTTCTATTTTTTAACCAAGTTCCATATGCTGCAGCAAATTTAACTGCATCAATTGGTGTAAGTCCTTCGTTGACTTTTCCTCCAATCGTACCTCTTATACCTGAAATTGATTTTATAAGTGTCATATTGAATTTTTTTTAATATTCTTAAAATGAAATTAACACGATTTTGTCTAATGTCTATTGTCTAATGTCTTCTTAATTTTGATTATGTCTAGCATCATTACTATTATGTTCAAAATCTTTTTTAAGTGCTACCATTTTCATACAAGCAATTGCACATTCAATACCTTTATTCCCGTGTTTTCCACCAGAACGATCTATCGATTGTTGTATATTATTGTCTGTCAATAAACAAAATGCAATAGGTGTATTGTATTGTAAATTCACATCTTTAATTCCTTGCGTAGCTCCGTCACATACAAAATCGAAATGTTTTGTTTCACCTTGGATAACAACTCCTATCGCAATTACACCGTCAACCTCAGTGAATTCGCACATATATTGAGCTCCAAGAGGAAGTTCAAAAGCACCTGGAACAAATCGAATCAAGATATTTTCTTCTTTAACTCCGTTATCAATTAGGGCTTCTTTAGCACCTTTCAATAGATTCAATGTGATAGAATCATTCCATTCAGAAACAACAATGCCGATTCTAAAATCGGCACCATTTGGAACAAAGTCCTTATTGTAATCTGACAAATTGCGATTAGCAGTAGCCATATTATTTTTGTGTTTTAGTCGCTCTCGCTATGTATTTTTTAATTGATTTTTGATTTGCGAAGTCAGGGTAGTTGTCTTGTATTTTAGTATAGATTTCAACAGCTGTGTTGTAGTCATTAACTTTTTCAGCACAAAAAGCTGCTTTAAACATATAAGTTGGTGTTGTGAAATCGTTGTCTTGTTTTTCAGCTGCTTTAATGTAAAGAACTGCTGCATCTTCGTACTTTTTCATTTCACTTTTACAATCTCCTTGTAAACCAATAGCCATTACAGATACATAGGTATCTTCAACTTTTACACCTTCTAATTCTTCAAGTGCTTCAGCAAATTGTCCTTTAGACATCAATTGACGCGCATAAGTAAACTGTGCAATCTCGCCCCCAATTTTACCATCGTATTTTTTTACAACTGGCTTTAATACTTCAATAGCAGCATCAGTAGAATCTTTTTCTGCATAATTTAATCCTTCGAAATAAGCAGCTTTTGATTTTTCATTTGAAGGCCCCCATATAAATTGTTTATATAAAAAGTATCCTAATGTAATAACAACTATACCACCAACTACATAGGTAGTCAATCGAAGTTTATCATTTGTTTTAAATTGCTCTTTAAGACTTGATCCTGATATATTTTCTAACATTTTCGGTATTTTAACTTTGCAAAAATAGTTTTTTTTTTGAATTATCAATTGGAATTTATTAACAAGTTATCCTTAAATGATATTAGTTGTTAGTAATTATCAAATATAAGTTTAAAAAACTAGTATCTAACAACTAATCACTAGTGACTAATGACTATTTTTGTAGTATGTATTTGAAATCACTTCAGCTTATAAATTTTAAGAATTACGAGGAGGCAGAATTGATTTTGTCACCTGGAATAAATTGTTTTTCAGGTCAAAATGGTTCAGGTAAGACAAATATTCTTGATGCTTTACATTATTTAAGTATGTGTAAATCATATTTGAATGCAATTGACCGGCAAAATATTCGATTTGGACAACAATTTTTTGTAATACAAGGCAATTGGGTAAAAAATGAACAGGAAATTAATATTCATTGTGCTGTAAAAAGTGGTGCTAAAAAGGTTTTTAAACGGAATAAAAATGAATACGATAAATTAGCAGATCATATAGGGCAATTTCCAACTGTTATGATTTCTCCATATGACCGAGATTTGATTGTTGAAGGTAGTGAATTTCGTAGAAAATGGATGGACGGAATTATTTCTCAATTCAACCGAAAATATTTGGATGATTTACAACGGTATCACAAAATTTTAGATCAAAGAAATGCTTTATTGAAAAATATGCATGAGCATGGATTGTTTGATAGAGAATCTATTGAGGTGTGGAATGATCAGATGATATTAGTTGGAAATGCTATTCATAATGCAAGAAAATTGTTTTTAGAAGAATTTATTCCTGTTTTTCAAGCGAATTATAATTTTATTGGATTAGAAGTGGAAGAAGTTCATCTTGAATATAAGTCACAGTTGAACTCATCTTCATTTTCTGATTTATTGATTCAATTTCAACAAAAAGATGCTTTTACTCATCACTCAAATGCTGGAATACATAAAGATGATTTAGTGTTCACTATTAAAGGTCACCCAGTTAAGAAATTTGGTTCTCAAGGTCAGCAAAAATCATTTTTAATTGCTTTAAAACTAGCTCAATATGAATGGTTGAAAAGGCATTTAAATGTTAATCCTGTTTTAATGTTGGACGATATTTTTGATAAATTGGATAACCAACGTGTTCAAAAGTTAATGGAATTGGTTTCGCAGCAACATTTTGGTCAAGTATTGGTTACGGATACTGATCCAAGTAGAATTAGATCTGTTTTTAAAAATAATGGTTTTGAAAGCAAGAATTTCCTCGTAAATAATGGTGAAATTCATTTAACTGATGAATTGGATTTTGCAAATGTTAAAACCCCAATAATTGATTCAATTTAAACATTTAATAGTATGAACGAGAATAAAAGAACTGCAAATCAGTCTACTGTAGGTGAATTAATTGATAAATTAATGAAAGCTTATCGTTTGGATGGTAAATTGAAAGAAATTGATGTAATTGAATCTTGGGGTGAAATGATGGGGATTGCTGTTGCTAATAGAACTAAAAATATTCAAATTAGAAATAAAACTTTGTTCTTAACGATGGATTCTGCTGTAATGCGTGATGAATTAAGTTATGGAAAAACGGTTATTATAGAGCGTGTAAATCAAAAAGCTGGATTTGAGATTATTAACGATGTGTTTTTCGGGTAACCTAAAGTAATATCCTAAAAAGTATTAATCAATTCTATGATCTGGGGGTAAAATTGTTGGTATTTTAGAAATTCTATCGTGTAATACAATCGCTCCGGTAACCCCAACGTTTAAAGAAGAATTTCCTGGTAATTTTATCACAAAGTGACATTTGTCAAGTACTTCTTTTGGTAATCCATGATCTTCTGAACCTAAAAGATAAATTGCTCTTTGAGGGTGTTCAAATTCACTTAATAATGTTGCATTATCGTCAATTTCAACTCCAATTAAACGACAGTTGTACGGAATGTTTTCAAGTAATTTTTCAAACGTATCGTAATGGAAAAGTGGAATTCTTGACCAAGCATTTAAAACGTCAGAATTTTGTTTTTTATATTTTTTATCGACTGTAAAGATATAAGAGGCTCCAAGAATGTATGCTGATCTCCATAAAGTTCCTATGTTATGTTCAGTTTTACCTCTATAAACGCCGATTGCTGAATAACTTCCTGTTTTTGATGTTCTCATAGAACAAATATAATTGAATTTTGAAATGGAGTTCGCTTGTTTTTCTTTTTAGCATCAGATTTCACGGAGTAATTTTATAGAGTTCCACAAAATACTTTGAATCTTGATTACCTTTGCTACTTATAAAAAGAGACAACAATATGGAATTTATATCTCAAGAATTAGATAACTATGTTTGTGATCATACTGAAAATGAACCTGCAATTTTGTATGAGTTAAATAGACGAACAAATTTAGAAGTATTGAGGCCTAGAATGTTGAGTGGTCACTTTCAAGGTCGTGTACTGAGTATGTTGTCTAATATGATTTCGCCATTAAACGTTTTAGAAATTGGAACTTACACGGGTTATTCTGCTTTGTGTTTTGCTGAAGGACTTCAAGCAGGAGGGAAGGTAACTACGATTGATATTAACGAAGAATTGGAAGATTTAGTCAAAGAATATATTTCAAAATCTGATTATCGTAATAATGTTGATTTCATCGTTGGAGATGCAATGGAAATTATATCAACTTTAACTACTGAATTTGATTTAGTGTTTATAGATGCTGATAAACAGAACTATAGCGGTTATTATGATTTAGTTTTTGATAAAGTTAGAAAAGGAGGTTATATCATTGCGGATAATGTACTTTGGTCTGGAAAAGTTGTTGAAGAGTATGAAACTACCGATAGAGATACACAATTATTGATGGATTTTAATAAAAAAGTGCATGATGATTCAAGAGTTCAAAATGTGTTATTTCCAATTCGAGATGGTTTGATGATTGCTAGGAAAATATAGTTTAAGGTTAAGACTGAGGTTCAGATTGATTTTAACCTCAATCTCAATCTCAATCTCAACATCAACCTCAACTCACTTCCAATTTAAAATTTGAAATTTACTTTCAGTATTTTCCTTTCCATAGTTTAATTGAATACTCCTTACAATTTTTTCTATTGACTCCCATTTTGATGTTTTGTTAGGGAAAATAGAAATTACTTCTCTAGCTGGTATTTCATTGTTTTCAGATGAAATAATTCGTTTGCATTTTGAATTATCTAAATTTAAAACACGTTGGTATTCTTCTGGAACTAATGAATAACCACCTTTTACATCAACCATTCTTAGTAGCATTTCTAAATTCCCGCCTTCATAATTCCAAGAATCAGCTTTATCGTTTGTAAGTCCACAAAAATGGATCATTTGGGTTCGTAAGCAATTTCCTTTACTGAGAAGCCAAGGATGTAAATCGATTAAATCATTTGAATAAATTGTCTCTGAGTGTATTGAAGGAATGTATGCTTTTATTTCTTCTTTAAAAAGTGGAATTGTTCGAAGATTTGGCTGATTGAAAGGCCCTGCCATTATTGCGATATCAATTTCTTTTTTTTCTAGAGCAACTACTAATTCTTCGGATTTCATTTCTTCAATGGTAAGTTGAATGTTTGGTAAAATCGATTTCCACTTGTCGAACATATCTGAGATTAGAAAAGCAGCAATTGTAGGTATAACTCCTAAACGAACTTTTTCTACGAATGTTCCGCTCATTGATTTTGTTAGTTTTGATATTTTTTCGGTTTCATTGATGATTTCACGAATTATCACAACTAATTTTTCTCCGAATGCTGTTAAAGTTAATGGATTGGTTGAACGGTCAAAAATCTGGAAACTTAACTCATCTTCTGCTTTTTTAATTTGCATGGAAAGAGTAGGTTGCGTTACAAAACAAGCTTCACTAGCACGTTGAAAGTGACGGTAATCATTGACTGATAAAATATAGTGCATTTGTTGGAAAGAGATCATATAAATATTTTCTATGTGTTCATAAAATTAATCAATATAATTTATAAATACAAGAGTCCTATATTTGTAGATGAAGAATGAAAGTTATTCAACAGATTGTTCATAATTGATATACAATTAATGTGATATTAATGAATGAAAAAAGATTATTGATTAACTTTGGGTTCAGGAAAATTAACAAATAAAAAATAAATAAAATGAGTGTTTTAGTAGGAAAAAAAGCTCCGTCATTTTCAGCTGGAGCTGTAATTAATGGTAATCAAGTTGTAGGTGGATTCTCTTTGGATCAATTCATTGGTAAAAACGAAGTGTTGTTTTTCTTTTATCCAAAAGATTTCACATTTGTTTGTCCTTCTGAATTACATGCTTTTCAAGCACAATTAGGTGAATTTGAAGCTCGTGGTGTAAAAGTTGTTGCTTGTTCAACAGATACAGAAGAGTCTCACTGGGGATGGTTACAAGTGCCTAAAAACAAAGGTGGTATTCAAGGTGTTACTTACCCAATCGTGGCAGATACTTCTAAAACTATTTCTGAAGCATTCGGTGTTTTAGCTGGTGAATATGAGTACGATATGGATGGTAAATTAGTAGCTAGTGGACCAATGATTGCTTACCGTGGATTATTCTTAATCGACAAAGAAGGTGTTGTAATGCACCAATTAGTAAACAATTTCCCATTAGGAAGAAATGTTGATGAAGCTTTACGTATGGTTGATGCATTGCAATTTTTCCAAGAAAATGGTGAAGTTTGCCCTGCTAACTGGACGAAAGGTTCTGAAGGAATGAAAGCTAGTTTTGATGGTGTTGCTGATTATTTAGCTGCTCATTGATTTTAAAGAATTATTGAATTTGAAAAATGCTACTCGAAAGGGTAGCATTTTTTTATTAATATTTCAGGATGATACAATTTTAACCAATACTTAATTTCAATTGTCGTCCAAACCCCTCTCTAAAAATTCTCATTAAAGTAGAAAGTCGAATATCACTTGCATTATTTTCAATTCTAGAAATGTAATTTTTAGTTGTGCCACATTTAACAGCTAATTGTTCTTGTGTCATTCCTAATTCTTTTCTTAGTTCGTGCATCATAACTCCAATTTTAAATGCTTCAAAACCTTCTTCGAATTCATCTCTTTTATTAGAGCCAATTTCTCCATACTGTTGATTAATTAAATCATCAAGTGAAGTTAATTTTGGATTTAAATTTTTGCTCATACTGTTTATTTTTTAATCTGTTTTAATTCTTCGAAATATTGGAATTTTAATTTTTCAGCAATTTCAATTTCTTTCTTTGGTGTCTTTTGAGTTTTCTTTTGAAAACCATTTATTAATATTACTAATTTTCCCTTGTCAAAAAAACTAAATACTCTGTAAATGTCAGAACCTACTTCAATTCTTACCTCATAAATCCCTGTTGTTCCTGTTAAATGTTTAAAGTATTTTTCAGGTATTCTATCTATTGTCTCAATTAGTTTTAAAGTCCAAATTATTTTTCTTTGTACTTCAGGTTTTTGTTTTTGAAAGAAGTCAATGAAATAATTTTCATAATAAAAGGTTTGTCTAATTTTATTTTCCTCCATTTTCCAAAGTTACCTAATTAGGATATATTTTCAAAGTTTTATTGTATTTATTATTTTGTCTTTTTTTATGAATGCTGAATTCAAATCGAAAATGAATTTTAAAATTTCCCAATGTCTACCATTTCAGAAGTTTGTTTTTCATGCGGTTTCTTAAGATGGGTGAATATGCATAAGTTTTGCAGTTAACAAAAAACCATTAAACTTTGAAATTATTTTTGAATGCTACTCGAAAGGGTAGCATTTTTTTTGATTAAGATAACAAAGATTCGGTTTATGCGTTTATTACCTTTTTATTAAACCTATTTCAGGACCCGACATTTGAGTTCGTGCCTGTAATATTTGTTAACTTCTATATTTTATAATTCAATTTGAATTCGGATTTTACCACCTAATCCTTTTTCTACGATTTCAAATAATGTTTTTAAAGTCATATTACTTCCATTATTTTCAATTCTAGAAATATATTCTCTTTTTTTATCGACAAGGTCGCCCAATTGAGTTTGAGTCATTTGTTTGTCTTCTCGCGCTTTTTTTAATAATACTCCAATTTTGAAACCCTCAAAATCTCTTTCAAGTTCGTCACGTCTATCGGTTCCTTTTTCACCGTAAACATTGTCTTTGATTACTTTCCAGCTTTTAGTTTCCATTTTCTTCTGATTTTTCTTGATAATATTTTGCCATTAAACTCAATGCAAGTAAGATTTCATTTTTTGGTGTTTTCTGTGTCTTTTTTTGAAAGCCATTAAGTAAAATGACTAATTTATTATTATCGAAAAAACAAAAAACTCGCCAAATGTTAGAACCTAATTTAATTCAAGCTTCATAAAGTCCACTTGTTCCAACAATATGTTTCAAATAATTTGAAGGAACACGTTCAAGAGTTTCAATCGCTTCAATGATTTTAAAAATTTTGTCCTGAACTTTCTTTGGTTGTTTTAAAAGAAAATCTTCAAAATAATTTTCATAAGCTATTACTTCGCGTACATTCATATTTTCAAAGGTAACTTTAAAGTTACAAAATTCCAAATTTAATTTCTGTTAATTTTTGTCCTTCGTAATTTTAAATAGAAACTTCCCCATAAGCACTATACTTGCAGATGGCTAGGATGTGATAGCGATTGATGCCGTGTTAAAATCAGTCCATTGATTTTTATCTCTACTCATAACCACCTCATTATTATGACATAAAACATACGTTTATATGATTTAATTACTATTTTTGCTAAAATTAACAAAGGCTAGTTCTACTTCCTCTCTCTTCATTTGAGTCGATGTCTTACGAATCTCATAAAAGATTAACTCAATGAAGAAAAACACAATCGTGTTATTTTCACTATTTGCTTCTATTTCTGTCTCAGCACAGGAAGTCGTATCCACGCAAGGGGAATCATACTCCAATGCAAGTGCAAAGATCGACTTTACAATTGGCGAAGTAGTAATTAACACAGGAACCGATGGAACCAACGAACTAACGCAAGGTTTCCACCAAACCAACTGGAACTTTTTAGGACTGGAGGATTTTGCTCCCGACTACCAAGCCACTATTTTCCCCAATCCAACGCAGGATGTATTGAACATCAGAACAAGCACGTTCGAAAATGTGACGTATACGCTGTATGATGCACAGGGAAAACTCGTTATTCAAAATATTCTTACTGCCGAACAAACACCTGTTCAAGTAAGTCAATTAGCACCTGGAGCGTACTCCCTTGAATTAATTTTCGAAGATGGCAACGAAGGGCCGCTGAGCTTGTCGAAGCGCAAAACATTTAAAATCGTTAAAACACACTAAAACAGTACAAAATGAAAAAATTAATACTCTCACTCGTTGCAATAGTAACAATATCATTGAGCTCATTCGGTCAAACACCAGAAGGCTTTAAATACCAAGCAGTTGTTAGAAATGCAAGCAATACCATTTTAACCAATCAAGCAGTTGGTCTGCGTATGACAATCCAACAAGGGGCAATTGGTGGAACAACTATATATTCAGAAAAATTTGCCCCAACAACTACAGCTAATGGTTTGGTGAATGTTGAAATTGGAAATGGAACACCAATCAAGGGAACATTTGCTAACATTAATTGGGCCAACGGACCTTACTACATTGAAACGGCTGTTGATATCAATGGTGGAACGAACTATTCCGTAATGGGAACAAGTCAATTAATGAGTGTACCGTATGCGTTATATGCAAAAACTTCAGGAAATGGTCAAGGTCCAGCGGGTCCACAAGGAATTCAGGGTTTACCAGGAACTAATGGTGCAGTTGGCGCAACGGGTCTAGCAGGCCCACAAGGTCTAGCAGGTAATGATGGAGCAATAGGTCCTCAAGGCCCTCAAGGTCTACAAGGACTAGTAGGAGTGGATGGAACTAATGGTGCAGTTGGCGCAACGGGTCTAGCAGGCCCACAAGGTCTAGCAGGTAATGATGGAGCAACAGGTCCTCAAGGCCCTCAAGGTCTACAAGGACCAGCAGGAAATGATGGAGCTACAGGTCCAGCGGGTTCCACAGGCGTAGCAGGTGCTTCAGGAAATGACGGAGCGACAGGCCCACAAGGTATAGCAGGAGATAATGGTGCAATAGGCCCACAAGGTCTAGCAGGAAATGATGGAGTGACAGGCCCGCAAGGACCAGCGGGTTCCACCGGTGCAGCAGGCGCTCAAGGAATTCAAGGTCCACAGGGTTTACCCGGAGCTAACGGTGCAGTTGGCGCAACAGGTCCAACAGGCCCTCAAGGTCTAGCGGGTAATGATGGAGCTACTGGCCCAACAGGCGCCCAAGGAAATCAGGGTTTACCCGGAACTAATGGTACTACTGGAGACACAGGAGCTAACGGACAAGGAGGAGTAACTACAGCTGGTTCAGGTATAAATGTAACAGGTGCTGGAACGTTAGCAAGTCCTTATGTAGTTAGCACTACAAGTACTTGTGGTTTAGCAATAGGCGATACCTACGCGGGCGGTATTATCTTTTTCTTAGATGGTTCAGGTTGTCACGGATTGGTTGCTAAAGCAACAAATGAACCCGGAACTTATCGATGGTCTACAATATCTTTCGATTCATGGGCATTTGCAAGTGGAATTTACGGAGGTGTTCAAAACACAAAAAAAAGTATTGCTAGAGCTTTAGTTAACGTTAGTACATGTCCTGCAGCGAGCGTTTGTGATAACTTAACTTCGGGTGGTTATACAGATTGGTATTTACCTTCAAAAGATGAATTAGACATGATATATGTAAATTTACACATGCAAGGGCTTGGCGGTTTTGCTAATGGCAACTATTGGAGTTCTACGGAGTTCGATAACGCCAATGCGTGGAGGCAGTATTTCGGCGATGGTATCCAGTACGACTACGGTAAGGGCTACAACTCCTATGTTCGTTCGGTCCGGGCTTTTTAACTATTTATCCATTTAACAATTTAAATATTACCGCGAAGCGGTCGATTTTTGAAAAATGGCATTATACTATGATTTACCGGTTTACCGAGATACGTATCAACTCATTTTGAAAATATTTGAATGTACCAAAGATTTTTCAAAGGAGTATAAATACACCTTGGGGCAAGATATGAAGCGTGATGCCTTACAACTGGTAAGAAGCATTTATAGAGCTAATAAAGCAACCAATAAAAAGGAACATTTAGAAACCTTTATGGATGATTTTGAATTATTGAAATTAGAAATTCGCCTATGTGTAGATATGAAAGTACTGCCCATTAAAAAACAAGCAGAATTGAGTTTGTTAATGGATAGCATAGGTAAACAGATTACAGGTTGGAGTAAAAGCCAGCCTGTATAATGCCGGAATTACTGCTATTAAGGTGGCAGTGAGTGAGCAAGTTTTAGTTTAAAAGCGATAAAGGGACTGTTTGCAAAAGCAGTTAATACGAGCAAAGTTCTTTTCTTTTCAGAAATGAACCGAGCTATAATAAATGCAAGATGCCTTGTATTTAGATAAACACCTTTATTAAATGTGGTTGGCGGTTTTGCTAATAACAACTATTGGAGTTCTACGGAGAACGATAACAACAATGCGTGGAAACAGAATTTCAACAATGGTAACCAGAACAACAACAATAAGAACAACAACAACTATGTTCGTTCGGTCAGGGGTTTTAAACAAAACAACAAGCGCCTGAAGTTTTCTTCGGGCGCTTTTATTTAAACGCTATGCAACTATCGTTATTTTCTAATTCTTTAACAACAGACTTAAAAGAGGGTTTTTCGCTAGAAGCAATTTTTGAAGCCTATTTTTCTTGTCGTAGCAACAAGCGCAATACCATTAATGCCCTCGCTTTTGAGTTGGATTATGAAAGCAATCTCATACAACTCTGGAAAGATCTCAATGATGGAAGCTATCAGCCGGGCAAGTCCATTGCTTTTATTGTGCACAAGCCTGTGCAACGTGAAATTTTTGCGGCAGATTTCAGAGATCGAGTAGTGCATCATCTCATCATCAACAAACTAAACCCGCTTTTCGAAAAAGAGTTTATTCAGGATAGTTTTGCTTGTCGTGTTGGCAAAGGAACGCATCATGGAATCAATAGAGCCAATAAATTCATAAGCCAGTGTTCTAATAATTACACAGAAGATTGTCATGTACTTAAATTAGATATCGAGGGTTTTTTCATGCACATTAACAAAGAAATTCTTTTTAGTCGCCTTCAAAAATTTATAGAAGCACAATACAAACAGAACGATAAAGAGCTGGTATTGGAAATCTGTCATAAAATCATTTTTAATAGTCCAACGGAGAATTGCATAATAAAAGGAGCTGCCAAAAATTGGGAAGGATTACCCAAAAACAAGAGTCTTTTCCACAGTCCTCAAAATTGTGGTTTGCCCATTGGTAATTTAACGAGTCAAATATTCGCCAATTTCTATATGAGTGCTTTCGATCATTCCATGAAGAAAGAACTCGGTCTTCGTTTTTACGGCAGATACGTTGATGATTTTATTATCGTGCATCCAGACAAAGAATATTTGAAATATTTAATTCCTGTAATCTCCAATTACCTGAACGATGAATTAAAATTGAAGCTTCATCCAAAGAAAATCTATTTACAGCATTACACAAAAGGAGTCAAGTTTTTAGGCACAGTGATAAAGCCCAATCGTATTTATATTGCTAACCGTACCAAAGGCAATTTTTACAATGCTATTCAAAAGCACAATAAAGTCATAGAAGTTAGGCGTAAGCCAAATAGTGAAGACCAAAACGCTCTTTTAAGCAGCATGAATTCTTATTTAGGCATCATGAAACATTACAAAACCTACAACCTTCGCAAAAGAATGCTAAACAAGTACCTCAATGGTTATTGGTGGAATCATGTATACTTGAGTGGGGGTGTAGCAAAGTTTGTTCTTAAAGCAAAAGTAGTTAAACACAGTTGGTGATTTTCAGGAGTGGGTAGTTTGTTATAACCTATCGCTATATGCAATTCCTTAAATTTTTATTTAAGAATTTAAAATATTCTTTAGTTATTAAAAAGTTATCATTAATCCTTAAAAACGTTGACTATCTTCCCTTCAAAGAATTTAAATGTGGTTTAATGATATTGTTATAGATTCTTAAACTCCAATCTATGGCAACTTGTTCATCTGAAATATTGGTCCATTTTTCTCTCTTTTTGAAAATGGTATGCACAGATTCTACAAAGCATCCAACGTATTCTCCTTTGTAAAATGAATAATAATAAATTGCTTTTATACGTTTGGAACGGTAAGCATATTTTGTCATTTTTGTTACAATCGTGCAATCGTCTACAAAGTAAATTTCGTGTTTTATAGAGGCCAAATGTAGATTGCGAACGTAAATTTCACTTATTAGTTTAGTACTTCTATTGTTTTGATTATAAACGATAAAACTGCCAAATTTATTTACTGTATTTTCAGTTGTTGTTAAATTTCCACTTTTTACAAGTAAATCTATTCTTTTTATTTCATTGAATAATCGAATGACATCTGTGTCCTTTGGAGAGAATTTTTTCTTGTGAATATCAATTTCTTTCGAACAAATAATTTCTTGAACTATTTTTTTTAATTGCTTTTTCTTCTTGATGATTTTATTCTCACACGAAAATAGAGAGGCTACGAGTAGTAGACCCAACAAAAACCTGCTAGAATTAATAATCAGTTTCATATGTAGATAATTTCTTTTTTAATGGCCATATGGAATACGCCTTTTAGATCTTCAACAAAATTTGAGTTTCTAATCATGGCTATTTCATTTATTTTTTTGGATTGTTTTAAAGCTACTAAAATTATTCAATAAAATCTAAATCTTTACCGTGTGTTTCACTTATAGAAAGAGTTGCATAGATACCCAAGATAAAAACTATTACTCCGACAATTATAGCTGAAATAATAACGTTTTGAGATCCCGAAATTAACTTATAAAAAAGGAAATTCATAGGAATTAACATTCCCCTCACCATATTAGGAATTGTTGTTGCAGCGGTCGAACGGATATTTGTCCCAAATTGTTCGGCGCTAACCGTTATAAACATTGCCCAATAGCCAGTTCCCAAACCTAACCACGTGCAATAAAAATAATACATCTCCGCCGATTTATAACCGCTAAAAAGCATCAAGTAAACACCAATTATTGTAAATAACATCATCCAAAAAATAGCTTTTTTTCGAGATTTAAACCACTGACTGATAAAACCACTCAATAAATCACCAGCTGAAATTCCAATATACGACCACATGATTGCTTTGCCTGGGTCTAGTTTATCTTTTAATCCCAAAGGTTCGGCAAATAGATCGGCTAAAAAGGCAAGTATTCCAATGCAAAACCAAGTAGGTAAACCAATTGCAATGCATCGTAAATAACGAGCTAATCGATGAGAGTTTGTGAAAAAGCTTAAAAAATCACCTTTCGAAACAGAATCTTTCGTTTCAATTTTCTTAAAAATACCCGATTCTGAAACGCCAATTCTAAAAATTAAAAGTAACAATCCTAAACCTCCACCAATGAAATAGGCAATTGTCCAATCTCCTGATAATTCAACCGTAAAATTAGCAACTACAGCGCCTAAAAGTCCAAAACCAGCTACAATTGAAGTTCCTATCGCTCTTAATTCCTTCGGTAAAGATTCTGCAACCAACGTAATACCAGCACCTAATTCACCTGCTAATCCAACACCTGCTATAAAACGAAGGGCAGCATAAGCATGAGCTTTGTCCATAAAATTAATGTGAGGTAAAAATCCACACGCAATATTTGCAATAGAATAGACCAAAATCGAACCAAAAAGCACAGATAACCTGCCTTTTTTATCCCCTAAAACACCCCAAAGAATTCCGCCTAATACAAGTCCAAACATTTGCCAGTCTTGAATTAGAGTTCCCACTTGTTTTAAGTCAATATTCATACTATTCAAACTTGGAATTCTTACAATTCCAAATAAAAGCAAGTCATATATATCCACAAAGTAGCCCAAAGCAGCAACAATTACTGGAATGCTAAAAAGATGTTTTAATTTTTCTTTGAATGTAAATGTTTTCATAAATGCGAAGATAATAGTTTCTCACTATATTCGTACTATGCAAAAAGACGAACTTTATATGCAACGATGCATTGATCTCGCTCGGTTGGGGGAGGGGAATGTAGCTCCAAATCCGATGGTAGGAGCAGTCATCGTATTGAACGATGAGATTATAGGAGAAGGTTTTCATCAAAAATACGGAGAAGCACATGCTGAAGTGAATGCAGTAAATTCTGTTCGAGATAAAGCACTTTTAAAAGAAGCTACCATTTACGTTTCGTTAGAACCTTGCGCACATTTTGGAAAAACTCCACCTTGCGCAGATTTACTAGTTCATTCAAAATTTAAAAAAGTTGTTATCGGTTGCACGGATACCTTTTCAGAAGTAAGTGGAAAAGGAATTCAGAAATTAAAAGATGCAGGAATTGAAGTTGTTGTTGGTGTTTTAGAAAACGAATGCAGAAAGTTGAATAAACGTTTTTTTACATTTCACGAAAAGAAACGCCCTTATGTAGTTTTGAAATGGGCACAAACAAAAGACGATTTTATAGATAGAGTAAGAACAGATGATTCAAAAAAAATCAATTGGATAAGCACTCCTGAAACAAAAGTATTGGTTCATAAATGGAGATCAGAAGAACATTCTATTTTAGTAGGTAGAAATACAGTACTGAATGATAATCCAACTTTAACCGTTCGAGAAGTTTCTGGAAATAATCCAATTAGAATTGTTTTAGATAGTAAAGTTTCGTTACCATTAAATTTGAATGTATTCAACGATGAAGCGCAAACAATTATTTTTAATTTAGAAAAAGACGAAACGATAAAAAATATACAATTTAAAAAAATAAAGAGTTTAGAAATTGATTCTATTTTGAATGCTTTGTATGAATTAAATATTCAATCTGTATTGGTCGAAGGAGGAGCTTCAACTCTTCAGTCTTTTATTCAATCTAACAAATGGGATGAAGCTAGAGTAATTGTTGGAATAACTTATTTTGAAAAAGGTTTGAAAGCTCCTGCGATAGCCAAAGTGCCAACACATCAATTTCCATTTTCTACTGATATGATTTATATTTATTCAAACCTATGATTTTACTGATACTTGCGATTTTATCTTCTAGTTTTATTTTTGTTTTATTTAAACTATTCCCTAGATATTCAATTAATACATTTCAGGCAATTGTTTTTAATTATATCACAGCATTTATTTGTGGGTTTGCTTTATTTGGGAATTTTTGGAAAAGTAGTTCAATTGAAACCAGTAATTGGCCTGCTTTTGCAGTAGCATGTGGTCTTTTATTTATCTCTTTATTTTTTGTAATGGGAATAAGTTCTCAAAAAAACGGAGTAGCAATTACTTCCGTAGCAGTTAAAATGAGTATGGCCCTTTCAATGTTGTTTATGATTCTGTTTTACGGTGAATCAGTTTCAATTATCAAAATTGGAGGAATAATTGCTGCTTTTTTAGGTGTATTTTTAATGGCGTATCAGAAAACTGAAAAAACAGGGGAGAAGAGTTATACTTGGATGTTGATTCTTTTATTTATAGGAAGTGCAGTTTTAGATTTAATTCTAAATTACGTTCAAAAATACGAGTTAACGTTTCTACCAAATTCATTATTTTCAGCAATCGGATTTGGAGTTGCCGGTGTTTTTGGATTACTAATTATTGGTATTCAATTTATTAGAGGAGTTGAGAAACTTCACTTGAAAAGTATAATTGCAGGTGTGTTTTTGGGTATTCCAAATTATTTTTCAATCTATTTATTGTTAGAATCTTATTCTTCAACTGGTTGGAGTGATTCAACGGTTTTAGCAATAATGAATGTTTCAATAGTAATGGTTTCAGCACTTGTTGGATTTATCGTTTTTAAAGAAAATATAAATAGACAAAAAATAATAGGCTTAATTACTTCTGTTTTAGCTATTGGATTATTGTATTTAGCTTCTAATAATTAAAAATGCAGCTATAAAATATTAACTGAAAAATGCATCTTTGTTAACTAATTTATTGATTTATGAAAATTCACTCACTAAATACAGGCAATTTTAAACTTGATGGAGGAGCCATGTTTGGGGTTGTACCAAAAACGATTTGGCAAAGAACAAATCCTGCTGACCAAAACAATATGTGTGATTGGTCCATGAGAAGTTTATTAATCGAAGATGGAAATAGGTTAATCTTAATAGATACAGGAATTGGAGATAAACAAGATGAGAAATTTTTCTCTTATTTTTCTCTTTCTGGTACAGATAGTTTAAAAGGTAATTTGAATAAATTAGGTTTCTCTCCTGAAGATATTACAGATGTATTTTTAACACATTTACATTTTGATCATTGTGGAGGTGCGATCCAGTGGAACAAAGATAGAACAGGTTTTGAGCCTGTATTTAAAAATGCTATTTATTGGAGTACAGAAAATCATTGGAAATGGGCTACTGAACCAAATCCAAGAGAGAAAGCATCTTTTTTAGCGGAAAATATTTTACCTCTTCAAGAAAGTGGACAATTAAAATTTGTTGAACGAACAGGAGATTTTACTAAAAATGTATTTAATAATTTTGATGTTTTATTTGTAGACGGGCATACAGATAGTATGATGATTCCTCAAATTCGTTACCAAGATAAAACGATTGTTTTTATGGCGGATTTACTTCCAAGTACAGGACATGTTCCTTTACCGTATGTAATGGGATACGATACAAGACCTTTGATCACAATGACTGAAAAGGAAAAGTTCTTAAACCAAGCAGCTGAAAAAGAGTTCGTATTATTTCTTGAACACGATAGTGTCAATGAATGCTGTACAGTTCAACAAACTGAAAAAGGTGTTAGACTAAATAAAAGTTTTCAATTTTCAGATTTATTTCATTAAAATTTCTTATTTTTCAATCAGTATTCCTTTAATTAGGTTAAAATAAACATTATGGAAAAGTACTTGCAACAACTCTTGAAAGAGTTTAATACCGTTATAATACCCGGATTGGGTGCTCTTACAGTTACAAACCATTCTACTGGAGAAATGATGTTTATGCCTTATTTAAAATATGATGATGGGAAATTATCAGCCTATATATCAGAGCGAAATGGTAGTTCGGTTGAAGAAGCAAAAGATTTTATTTCAAATAGAGTGGAATATATTTTTAATCAGCTTGAAAATGAAGGGATTTCAAAGCTCTCAGGAGTGGGAGTTTTTTCTAAATCTTCAAGTGGAGATATAGATTTTAAATCTAATTACATTTCTGAATTGGCTGAGGAAGAAGAAGTATTAGAAGTTGAAGAATTAGCTTCAAACGAAGAAATATTCGTCACTGAAAATTCTATTATTGAAGATCCTATTTTAGATGTTTTAACAGAGAATGAAGTTTATATTGAACCATTACCAGAAATTGAAGAGGAAGTTTTGGATAACACTTCGGATGATAATGAAGAAATTGAAGAAGTTATTATTAAGAAGAAAAGCTTATTTAGTTTTTTTAAATCTAATTCAGATACATCTTTTTCTTCCGATTCTGAAGAAGAAATAATTGAATTTGGTGAGCCTGAAGAGGAATTTTCGTTACCAACGGAAGAAGAATCGATTGATTTTGAGGAAGAAAGTGGATTTGATTCAGCTATCAATTTAAATGTAGAAAAAGAAGAAGTATCAAATTCACAAGAAGATATTTCAATGGATGAAGAGATTGCTAATTTATCCGAGGAAGAAATAATTAATAATGAAGATTTTTCTTCTGAATCTGAAGATCTTAAAAATGATTTAGATATTGTTAATCAGTCAAATAAGAAAAAAAGAGGCGTTAAGTTTTGGGTTTTTAGCTTATTATTGTTACTTGTCCTTGGAGGAGGTGCTTTTGTAGGTTTAAATTTTGAAAAATTTAAACACTTAATACCATTTGTTTCTAAAACAGATACGATTCAAGAAAAAAAGATTATTGAAAAATTAGAGTTAGACAATACTAAACCTTCTACTGAAAATATAACTAAATCTGAAGAAATGATTCATTCATCTGAGGTTATTGAAGAAAAAACTCCTGTTGTAGCTGAAGAAGAACCAATTGTTTCCGAGTCAAATGAAAAACCAAAAATAGCTGAAAAGAAGAGTACTAAAAATACTACTGAAAAAAAATCAACAGAAGTTCAAGCTAATGATGGTTTAAATAAATCATTTATTATTTTAGGAACATTTTCTGAGCAAGTAAACGCTATTAATTTATTTGATAAATTAGTAGCACAAGGTATAAAATCTGCTTCAATTTTAGAAAGAGATGGTAAGTATTCTGTGAGTTATGGTTCTTTTCCTTCTAAAGAAGAGGCTAATTCTAAATTATCAGATGCTAAATCAGTATTCAAAAGTGCTTGGATTTTTAATAAACCTTGATTTAATTAAAAAAATAATTCTATAATTTAGGTGCTAAGTTTTAAATTTAGCATGTTTAATGATTCATCTCATATTTTTTATATATCATAAGATATTGTTATATAAGCACTTATAATAACATTAAATTAGAGTTCAGAAGTATAGTATTAACTTTAAAAAATAAAATTTATGACAATTAGATTAGGAGATGTAGCACCAAATTTTACTGCAGAAACAACAGAAGGAAATATCAAATTCCACGAATGGTTGGGAACAAGTTGGGGGGTTTTATTTTCACATCCTGCAGATTTTACACCAGTATGTACAACTGAATTAGGTGCAGTTGCAAAATTAAAAGAGGAGTTCAAAAAGAGAGATGTAAAAGTTATTGCATTGAGTGTAGATCCAATTGAGTCTCATCGTCAATGGATTAAGGATATTAATGAAACACAAAATACTACAGTTAATTTTCCAATTATTGCTGACCCAGTATTTCATGTTTCAAAATTATATGATTTTGTTCATCCAAACGCTTCTGATAAATTTACGGTTCGTTCGGTAGTAATAATTGATCCAGAGAAAAAAGTGAAATTAATGATCACGTATCCAGCTTCAACAGGAAGAAATTTTGATGAGATTTTACGTGTTATTGACTCGTTACAATTAACTGCGAATTATCAAGTTGCAACGCCTGTAAATTGGAAACAAGGCGAAGATGTTGTTGTTATTCCTTCAATTAAAACAGAAGATATTGCAGCTAAATTCCCAAAAGGATTTAAAGAAATTAAATCTTACCTAAGAACAACTCCTCAACCTAATATTTAAAAGGAAGAGGGATTAAATTTTTAGCAATAAACAAAGAAAGCCGTCTCAATTTTATGAAACGGCTTTCTTTGTTGTTTAAAATGAGTTTAATGAGTCATTTGTTCATCTTCTTCAGGATCTGGAGGGAACAATTTAGGAGAATCTTCTTTGTGTTGAAGTTTATCCATCATATCTTCCAACTGAGAAATAGATAATTGTTTTGCAATTATTTTCTTGTCTTTATCTAAGACAAATATTCTTGGTGTAGAAAAAATATCGAAAGTAGTTTGATAATTTAAAGCGTCTAATGATGTGTATTTAGGCACAAATTGTCTAGCATCTTCCATCGCAGCTTTATAAAGAGACTCTGTAACCCCTACATTTATAAAAGTTAAATTATTTTCTTTTACGAATGTTTTCCATTTTGGAAAATCATCTCCTATTGCTTTACAAACAGAGAAGATTTCTATATTACGATCTTTGAATTTGGTTTTGTAAAGTTCTTGCATTTTAGGAGTTGTTTTTTTACAGTGCCCACAGTCTGCATCCCAAAAATAAAGTATAGTATATTCAGATTTTAAACTATAATAGTCAAACCATTTTGCATCAGAAGTGTCTCTTAATGAGATGTTAGGAGGCCTAACTCCCATAACTAGGTTTTTTTGAGTATTTACTTTCTCGCATAACTCCTTTAATTTATCTTCTTTTACCCAAGTTGCAGGAGATTTTCCCTCTGCATTTTTAGAACAATAATATCGATCTCCCATCATTACGAAAACTTTATCCATTCCCATAATATTACTTTTTTCATAAGTCGATGTAATCCAAGATACGCAATATTCAAATGTCTTTGATTTAGGATCTAAGCGATCACAGAATTCGAAAGCATATTTGATTATTGTATCCCAATGTTGAATCATCATCGTTTTTCCAAAATAGGTTTCTACCTTCGAATGAAAAATAGGAGTATTTACTAAACGTTCATCTTTTAAATCAACATTGTCAAAAAAATGATCTCTATAATAATGATAAGCGAATAAGGAATCAATTAGTTTACCATTCGCATCTTTTGGTGCTTCTGGAATATCGATATCCATACCCATTTTTACAATCTTACCTACTAGTTTCGTTTTATTTGTTTCGATTAGATTTTTTTGATAAGCTATTACTTCTTTAGAGATAACATCAATTTTATCAGATAAAACTTTAAATTCAGAATCTTCTTTCTTTAATTTAGTTCGCTCTTCAGATATTTTATTTGCTTCTTGTCTTTTAGTGCTTAAAAATTTCATATAATCATAGAAAATTATATTTTCTTCTGATTTTTTAATTTTCATTGATTCAACGTATTCCGGACCTTGTGTCTCTAATTGAACATCTTCATTATTATATATAAATTCAAAATATTTTTGTCCAGGTAGTAATAATGCTAAAATACCAGGTTTTTGAAGAGCCCCGTTAAATTCAACAGCCCCATTTTTCATTTCAGCAGTATCTGCATAATACAATCCTTTTCCATAATATTTGACCAAAAATACTGTAGTATCTTTTTGACCTACAACTTTAAATTTTAATTTTTGTCCAAAAGATAAGGACGAGATAAAAAGAGTAATTATTATTAATGCCTTCATAATTTAATTGAATTATTTAATTTTTACTTTATTAAAATTTAGACGTATCAAATGTAATAAAGAAATACATTTTAACATTTAAATTTTGGATTAAAATTGTTTAAATATTCCTTTTTTTGCTGTTTTATAACTTGAAATGATAAATATCAAATAAGTTAATATTAATGCTCCTATACTTAAAATTGTAATTTTTGTATCTATGTACAAACCTCCGGTTAAAAACATTTTATCTAAAAAATATTTGAAGATAATAAACGTTAAAAATCCAATTCCAGAAACTATTCCAAATATTTTAACGAAATATAAAAAGAAACTTTTTATTATTTCTTTTGGATTGTAGCCTATACGTAATAGAGTACGTACTTCGTATTCGTTTCTAGAAATAAGCAATTGCATATACTGAATTAATACTAATCCAGATGCTAAAACTGCTATAATAGAAATACCAAAAACTACAAAAAATAGAGTTCCTACAACGCTTTTTAATCGACCTATAACCATTTGTGCATTTTTTGATTCTAGTCCTTTTTTATTTAAGAGTTCTTCAACTAAACCAAATTTACCTTCTTTTCCTGAAATCATAATTTGAGTTATTTTCTGATTAGATCCATCAGAATATTTATCGTTTCCGAATTTCATAAAAGATGCTGGTACTAATATCGAACTTACTTCATTTGTAAAGCCAATTATTCTAACATTTACTCTTTCTTCAGTTGAATCATTCCAAAGTTTGAATTTGAATTTTACTTCTTTAACGAGGTCCTCAGAAATTTGAGGTATTCCACTTGCGCTCATAAAAGTATTTAACATTACTAGAAATTCTCTAGGCATAATCATTGGAACAAATTCATCCCCTTCTTTCCAATGCCATTTATCCGTTTTTACGTCCAAAAAATTTTGATCAACTGTTTGAATGAATACATCGGTTCTAAAATAGGGAACCATTGGATCGGATGTTTCAAATGAAATATCAAAATTATTACTGATTACAGGTTTCACCTCCTCAATAAATCGTTCTTTCTTCATTTTTTCTATTTCACGAAGAGAAAAATCTGTTTTTGTTAGATTTAAACTGCTAGAATTTGTTACTTTCTTTTGAACTATAATAGTGTTTGGACCTAAAATATCTGTTCCCTTTCCGAACTCATTTACTTTGATAATATAATGAATAGAAGTAATAAGAAATGTTATTCCCATAAATGCTCCGATAATTGCAATCAATAATTGCGTTTTATCTTGGTTTCTAAATAAAAGTTTCTCTAACATAGCTCACAGTTTTAATTCTTGATCATATTCATAGTTATAACTACTACCAAGTGAGGTTAATACAAATCCTGAGTTTAAATCTTTACATCTTTTATCTATTAGATCTAAACCAAGCATCGCATTATCATTGTCTAAATGAGAAAATGGTTCGTCCATAATTAACCATTCAAAAGGTTGTAATAAACTTCTAACAATTGCAACACGTTGTTGTTGCCCCATTGAAAGTAGTCCACACTTTTGATTCCATTTATTTTCAATACCTAATTTCTCTAACATTTCAAGTATTTCTTTTTCAGAAAATAAATTTGTCAGATTGTTTTTTAATAGTAGATTTTCAGCAACTGTTAAATCTTCAAATAATTGTAAATCTTGGTAGATTACTGAAATTTTAGATTGTCGAATAGTCGTCCAATTATCGGGAGTATAGTTTTTAATATCTTGACCGTCAAATGTTATAGTTCCTTCGTAATCCTTTCTTAAACCAATTAAGGTGTTTGTGAAAGTAGATTTACCTTTACCACTCGAAGCGTTTAATAAAATATGCTTCCCTTTTTTCAATTCAATGAAATTTCCCCAAATACTTTCTGATCTATGTTCAATAGAAGAAAGAGGTGTGGGGATTATATGGTTTAATACTATTTCCATTTTCTTAAGTTTTGAAGTCGTATTTCAAGAATCATTCCAAAATAGATATAATTCGTTAAGGTATTGTATTACATGGTGTTATATTAATTAAATCAAACACTGATAATTAAGAGGAATTTTTTTAGTCTTGAATCTTATCGTCTTGTTTCTTCTAGTCTTAACTCAATTTCTTCCACCATCAATTCTGTTTCGGTATTATTTAACCAAATTGCTTCAGGATGTCTTTTAAACCAAGTTAACTGTCTTTTGGCGTAGCGTCTTGTGTTTTGTTTTATCAATTCAACTGCAGTTTGAAGGGGAGTTAATCCATCAAAATAATTAAAGATTTCTGTATATCCAACTGTTCGTAAAGATGTTAAATGTTTCAAATGCTGAACAGATTTTACTTCTTCTATTAATCCATTTTCAAGCATTATTTCAACGCGACGATTGATTCTCTCATATAAAATTTCACGTGGGTGATTGATTACAAAACGAATTATTTCAAATGAGTGCTTTTTTTCTTGTTTGGTTCTTAATTTTGAAAATGGTTCTCCAGTAATTCGGATTGCTTCCAATGCTCGAATTATTCTCATTGGATTACCCTTATCTACTTCATTATAGAAATCAAAATCTTTTTCTTTTAACTCTTCTAATAATGGTTCTAAACCTTTTTCATTCCATAAAGTGGTTAAATCATTCTTTATTTCATCCGATTTTGGAATTTCATCTAATCCTATACAAACTGCATCGATAAACATTCCAGAGCCTCCAACCATAATGAGTTTATCGTGATTTTTAAACTCATTCTCTAGGATAATATCTACTTCTCGAGCATATGTAGCAGATGTTATCTCATCGGTTAGAAAATGGGAATCGACCATATAATGATAAATACCAGCTTGTTCTTCCAATGTTGGTTTAGCTGTACCAATAGAAATTTCTTTGTAAAATTGACGCGAATCTGCCGATATGATAATGGTATTAAAGCGTTTTGCTAATTCAACACCTAAGGCAGTTTTGCCACTCGCTGTAGGGCCTTCAATTACAATTAATTGTTTATTCTTTTGCAAAACGTTTAATGATAAAGAGTTGACCACATTTCGTAACGACTGATTATCTCTCTTACATAACGATGGGTTACAGTTCCTTTTGCAGCTCCACTTTTTACTACGGGATCTCTGTAAAATTCTTTTTTAGAAAGATTTAGAACCATAACTTCAACATTTTCATCCCAAACCTTCGGATTTAATCCGTGTTTTTCTGCAAGACGTTGTGCGTCCTCAATATGACTTCTACCAGAATTATAGGTAGCCATAGTAAATTTTTGACGTTGTAGCTTATCAGGAATATCTGACCAAGAGTTGAAATCTGAATTTAATTTTTTAGCTCCCCCCATAATCTGTACATCTGGTGGAGAATAGGGGTATACTCCATATAAAGGCCCAATTTCAGGCATAAATTGCATAATACTATACGCTCCTCCAAATGATACTGCATCTGGATCAAAACGTGTTTCTTGAAATGATAATGAAGCTAATAATCTCCAATCCCATCCGTATTTTTTTGCAGCATTTTTAAAGTAAGTATCGTATTTTGATAATTGGCCACCTTTTAAGCTAGATAATTCTGCTTCTGACGCACTTGAAACTTGTGCTAAATCATAATATTTATGTTTAATATATTTAAATGTGGTTTTACGCATAAAACTCTCTAGCCATTTGTCAATACTCGCTTTTAACAAAGGACTAGATTTTCTAATCCCAAATGCGATTTTTTGCTTAACAGACAAGTTAAGGTTCACGTCAATATTGTCAAAAAAACGTTGGTTAATTTTAGCTAAATTTTCTTCAGTTACTGTGTAATCAATCATTCCTTCCGAAACCATTTCAATTAACTCTTCAGCACTAATCTGTCCATTTTGTTCTTCTATATAAATAGTATCACCTATTTCTTCTTCAAGGTGTTTTAATCTTTGAAAATAACTAGAATTTCTCCAAACATTAATTTTTTTATGAGCTAATTGAGAAGGATCTGTGAGTAATTTTTCTCTCAATTGGTAGGTTTTCATTTTTTCCCAACCTTTAGGTTTTCTTTGAATTAAAACCTGATTTGAACGCATTGTTGGTAAAGAAAAATCGATTAATTTACAACGTTCTTTTGTAACAGTATAATTACAAGCTATAATATCACCTTCACCATCATTTAAAAGTTGTGTTAATTCATCTAAATCATTTACGATTTTAATTTCTAATTCAACTCCTAACTCATTTGCAAACTCTTTTAGTACTTCATATTCAAACCCCATTTTTCTTCCTCTATAAATAAAGAACGAAGTAGAACTATTTTCTGCTAAAACAGTTAATTTACCATCTTTTAAAATTTCAGGTAAATCATATCGAACAGAATTTTCTAAGATTGTTTTTGGGTCTTTTTTTTTCGGTGAAGAAAAGCTATCATATATGATTGTGAATAGCAAAATACCTATTAAAACATAGATAGTTTTAATACGATTTTTAACTAAAATGAACTGTAAATATTCATTTATTTTTTGCATTCTTATCAAATTGATTAACGCTTTCATCTCAACTTGTACGAGAAGAACGAATTAAGGTTTCAAATTAATTATCAGTTGAAAAAAATGGAATAGCATCATTCATATATTCAAAAAATGCTTTTTCAATTTCGAGTTCATATTTTTGAAATACTTGAACTCCATTTTTTAAATTATTCTCAAATGAAATTCTACTTGAAACACCCTGACAAGATAAGTTTAATCCTTCTAAATTTTTATAACTCAACAACCAATTATCTTCTTGCATCTTAACCAACATAAACTGAAAGTGTTCTGAATAATCTATAGTAGAAGTATTTATTGAATTGTAAAATTGATAGATAAATTTATCTATTTCTTGATGATGAAATTGATTCCAGTTTTTAGCTAATAAATGGTCGAAA
>CANCQX010000015.1 GCA_947380375.1 Flavobacteriales bacterium | reverse complement strand
TCGTCTTTATTTCTTGCTCTAAGGCTTGAAAAACTCATTACAATGATAGATAATTGGTCTTTAACAACACTTGGGTTAAAGTTTGAACCTTGTAACAAATCTTTCTTCTCATACACTTCAACTCTATGATTAAAAAGACTGTTTAATTTTTGTCTATATGGATGGTCAGGATTACTTAAACTTGCTACTGTTTGGTCTAATAAATTACTCCAAGGAACTAACCAAATTACTGCTTTTGGTAATTCTGAATTATAGGCATTAAAAATTGAACTTAAAGCATTACAAGCAATAAAAGTTTTACCACCTGCTGTTGGAACTTTAATACTTACGTGAGGTGCTTTTTTGATATTGTTTTTGTACGGTTGCATACCTTCCTCTGAAATCGGATTGTATGGACCTATTTTATCTTCCCAATATTTATTGAAAGAATCATCAATTCTTTTATGGATTTGTAAGTATTCTAAAAAACTTTCTAAATCCTTGATTACTTTATGTTGGTAGCTTTTTAATTCCATATTAGAAACGAGTTACATCACGAGGGATTTTTTTAAATGTTATGTTGTTCGTCATCATAAATTCTTTTGCTAACAAACAGTTATCAGCATAGATTACGTATTGCTGACTTTTTGTTTTTATTTCAGAAAGCGAATCATAATCTAAAGTTGTTTCTATAGATTTATCGTAGATAAAATAATATGCTGTTTCATCTTTTTTACCTAAAAAATATTCTGAATCTTCATTTATTGGTTTAATATATGGACTTCTTGTTTCGCTGTACCAAATGTATTCTCTTATTTTTTCGATGTCGATTTTTTCATTTAGGTACTCATTATTTTCACCAACAAAAATTGGAAGACCTAATTCATAATAATCAAAACCACCACCTGCACCTTCATTTTTTTTATCGACTGAACCGTAACCATTAATAACTCTTCTTACCCTTTCAGCCGATACAGTTTCGGCATAATCTTCCATTTCGATACAAATAAATTTGCGATTACCACCATCCTTATTTGAATTTAATACAGCATGAGCAGTAGTAGCAGAACCTGCGAATGAATCTAAAATTATTGAATCTTTATTTGTACAAATGCTTATTACTCTTTCAATAAGTTGATATGGTTTAGGAGTGTCAAAAGGTAATTCTTGGTCGAAAATTTCTTTAAGTGTTTTATTTGCATCTCTTGTTGTGCCGACATCTTGTCCAAACCATATTGTTTCAGGTGCACGACCTTCTAATGTATCCAAATAAATCTTTCTAATAATATTTGTTTCTGTTTTATTAAAAATTATTTCACCAGTTTTTATTTTTTCATCTAAAGTTGTTTTACTCCAGCGCCATCCATTTTTTGGGGGTGAAATTATTTTACCTGATGGTGTTTGAATATCATAAATTAGATTAGGACGGTATAATGCATTTCTTACATCACCTGTTCTCCATAAACCTCTGGGGTCATTATCTGGGTTTGAATATGCTTTATTATGTTCATCAGTTCGCTCCAAATTACCAATGGTAAATGTTGATGATTTTGAAAAAATTAATGTATGATTATGATGAACTGAAAACTTACCAAGATAACCTTTTGGTTGAATGCTGTGTTGCCATATTACATTTGCTACAAAATTATTATTACCAAAAATCTCATCACAAATTAATTTTAGATTAGCTTGCTCATTATCATCACAATAAATAAAAATTGCACCGTTTTTAGATAGTAATTGATGAAGCAATTTTAATCTTGGATACATCATACACAACCACTTATCGTGACGACTTAAATCCTCCCCATCTTTACCAACAACTTCCCCTAACCATTTTTTAATTTTTGGATGGTTTACATTGTCGTTATATACCCAATGTTCGTTGCCTGTATTGTATGGAGGGTCTATGCAAATGCAATCTACTTTACCTTCATATTGAGGAAGTAAAGCTTTTAAAGCTTCAAGATTGTCTCCGTGTATGATTAAATTTCCAGAATTGGATAGTATTTCAGATTGTACACCATTGTCAAAACCGTATTTGTGCTCAAGAACTTTAAACGGAACATCTCTATGATGATTGATAACTTTTTCTTTTCCTATCCAATGTAATGTCGGCATCTTATTTTATTTCTTAATAACAAGAGCGAAAGATAAGAAAGAAAAAGAAAAAAGTCAGATAATATGACAGGTTTATATTTTAACTAAAAAATGATTTATAAATAATTCAATTGCTTTTATAATTTTCTGTAACAATCAGGAAATGTTTCTTCTAACAATTTTTGTTCAATCAATGATGTAATATCATCTAACGACAAATCAAATTTCTCCAGTAACTCATAAGGGTAGTACATTTTAGATGCGTCAATATTTTCTATTTTTTCTTCAATTGTGTCAAATGAAGGTAATGTATTATCTTTCACATTCACCTTAAACGTATTGAAATGAAATTTCAATTCATCTACCATAATTTTATACGTTTCATCTGCATCGGAAATACGAACGATTACTTCATCGTGTACGGTAAGGAACAGAATATCATTATCAATTAGTTTTTGCCAAATTGAACGCATAATCTTTACTTCCGTAGTTTGGAGTAACCAAGCTAAATTGGAATGGGGTTTTGTTTTAGAATTAGGATTTTGTTGTAAAACAAAAGATTTAACATCATTAACCCATTTAATCCAATTAGAAAATCCGAACATTTCAGCTAACCTTTTATTCGCTATACCAAATGTAATTTCGTAGAATTTGGTTTTTGCTTCTTCTCTGTTTTGAAGATTTAATTTCTCTTTGAATTTTAGGTAAATATCTTCTCCATTTTCAATCCATTCTGTGAACTCATTATTACCAATATTCTCATTCAAAATGAAAGAAAGTAATAAGGGTTGAATTTGTGCAACATCTAATGAAACAACTGTTTCATTTTTAAGTAGTAGATGTTTCCTGATAGAACCCTGCAAACTCGTAATTGGAGTATGAATTCTACCAGAAAATTTATCTACTGAAAAGAAAGCGTCTAAGTGCTTTTCTTTTTGTTTTAAGAATTGTTCAAAATAGATTGATGATTGAATACCTTGCACAATAGATACCCAACGCAAGTTGGCTTTAATCATACGATCTAAATTATCCAACTTACGAGATTTATCTTTCAATAAACTGAAATCTATCGGACCATCATTTAATACTTTGAACTTGAAATAAAAACTACCATTATCATTTAGGACTTTCTCAAAGTCAATTTCATTTTGAGATTTTAATTTATTAAATACTAACTCATAATCATCTTGAAAAAAGTTTGCTTTAATTGTTTTGAGTGACAGAAAAACAAAGTCTAAAGTTTGATCCTTTCTTGTAGATTGTTTTTTTAGATGTAATGCTCTGATAAGTGCTAAAAATGATTGTTCATTTGTTGTTAAACTCATTGTTTTAGAATTAAGAATTAAGTTATACTCCTATAGGGTGTATGTGTATAAATGATTTGAATTATAAAGGGATACCCCCGTAAGCAATTACTCCTAATTCTTAATTCTTAGAAAATCGAAATGTAGGTTTACCATTAGAAGTCGTCGTATTGAAAGAGTACAGTTTAATAGAAGCGAAGAGCTTTAACCAATTTGTAAAACCACGTTGTTTATGATTTGTATCTTCCCCTAAGTATTTGTTTTTGTAATCGTCAAATAAAATCTTTGTATCATAATCTATATCCAATTCAAAGTTTTGTTCGTCACACCATTCAATAAAATCAGGACTTGTTTTCTGTTGCAATAGATTATTAGAAACATTCTTTAACTCATAGGGTATTAATCCATTTTGAAAGTAATGGTAGATACATTCTATCATAAAGGAGTAAAATTCATTCCAAGAAATCACAGACCATTGTTCACCAAAAAGCAAACCATGTTCTTCTTCGATTGGCTTTTCTGAACCGGTGATAATTTTTTTACTATAATAGTTGTTTAACTCCACAATAAATTGTCTTCTTTTATTAGAAGAACCAATGTTTGTGATTATTGAGTTACTACAAATCAACACTTTTGGACTATCTGCAGGCTTAATAAAAAATTGAGGTAAATATTTACGTTCAATCGTCCAACCGTCCGTTAAACAAGAAAACATCGAGTCAAACTTAAAGTCGGATTTAGTTTCATCTATCCATACGATTTGAGTACCAGGTTTAACTAATTCAAAACGAAATCTATTTGTAGCATCCCAATGTTTACCATCAATCTTGACCTGAGAACGTATCAGGGATAAGGCATTCGCACACAAACCTTTTCCTGTTCCCCCCATTGGTTTCAAACTATCAGTCAATGCTTCATCATATAGTAGAATTGCTTTACCATCTGCAGGAGAAAAGTAATTGTGAATTAAGTAACCAAAAGCACCACGAAGCGCATCGTAACGACCTTCAATACCTGAAGTAACATTTGTAAAAAATTGTACGAATTGATTTGAAGTGTAATCATCAACTTGTTTAAAATCTCTTTCAATACGTTGTGATTTCCATATACATTTCTCTGAAAGTTTCTCAATATCCAATACTTCAACATTATCTTTTTCAGAAATTTGAACGAAGCAATTTCGAAAAACAACATAGCAATATTTCTTTGTATCTTTTAATATTGGAATTGTATGCTCGTTTAAGTGTTCTAACCACTTTTCATTAAAGAATAAATTAGATTGCTTTAAGAAGTAATTTCTAATCGCATCAGCAGGAATGTTGTAATCAACTTCATTGTATTTGAATTTGATATTTTCTTCCAATGAAAAAATGTAATCTTGAAAAATGTCTTTGATATTTTCAGGGGAAATTTCCTCAATAAAACAACCATCTTGTTTGATAAGAATAGCTTTATCTTTATTAATGTATCTTTTGAAAATACCTACTGACGCTAAGTATTCACGAACACCTTCGTGATAGATCCCTGACAATTCAAACCGGTTATTTTTATTGTCATACTTGAATTGAAGTATATCATACGCAAAACTTGTTTCGGTTAGATATTGACTTTTTCTCAATCTTGTTTGTGCAGTTTGGTTAAGCACGTTGTTTAATAATGTAGATTTAATTTCCATCATTTCCATGTTTTCTTTTTTTTAGTTTGAAGCACCAAGGCTTTGCCCTGGTGCAAATGTTTTGACAATAGATTTCTGTTCTTGCGCTGTAAAGCGAAAGTTCTGTGTGTTCATTCTTAAATTTTTAGTGATTTTTCCGCAGGATTGCGGAGAATGGTTTACCTAAATGCAGGTTTGTAATTCTTTTCAATCATTTCATTTACATCTAATTGTCTGTAAAAGAATTTGCCATTTACTTGTGAGAAACCTAAATATCCTTCATCTCTCATTTTTTGTAAAGTGGATTTGCTTACGTTTAGCATTTCCATAAGTGATAGGCTATCATAAATCACTTCTTTTGGGTTTTTCTGCTTCGTTGAAAGCTCTTTGTGCATTGTTTCAATACGATTAATTAATAAGTCGTATTGAACTTGGGGAATAACGTTGAAATTCATTGCTATTTAGTTTTAGGTTAATTACTTGATTAAATTTTTCTTCATCCATTTAATAGTTTCTTCTCTATCAAAATAAAGTTTCTTACCCTGCGGACAATAGTGAGGGATCTGTTTGGTACTTGTTAGTTTATACAAATGAGAATGGCTTACATCTAATAGAAGTGCAGCTTCATTGAATGTCAATACATCTTTAGTAATGATGTTTTTTTGTTGTAACATCGCTTCGATGTTATCCAACTTTCTAATAATTAATTTTTCGTTCATATTATAATTTTTTATATATGAACAAATGTATGGAAGGTGTAAAGGGGGAATAATAAGGTAATAAGATTGTACTAAGTTATCTTATTGAACTTACTGTTTTTTATTTCATATAATTAATTATCCTATCAATATCTTCTGATTTTTTAGGTGATAACTGATCTTTCGAATATAAACTATTTGCCGTAATCAACTTATTATTTTTTGATTTAAATAATTTTGATCCTTCAATACACTTCATTTTTAAGTTATTAAAATAAGGTGATAACGATTTTAATGTATAAGCAAATTGTTTTGTTTCACAATTTATAAGAATTTCTTCTTTAAACTCTGCTAAATCAACAGATGTTAAAATATCAAATAAATAATTAATTTGAGAATCATCTTTTAAAAGATCAATTGTCAGATGTAAAGATTTTAAAGCATATAAAAGTTTCTCTTCATCACCAATAAATTTAAATGAAACTCTTTTAACGATTTCATCCTCATCTAAATAATCATATGCATCTGGAATTAATTTGGGGGAATTAATCAACTTCAAATATTCAAATAAAAGATTTGCTGTAAATACATCAGAAAATCTTCTCATTTTTTTAGGTTCATAAACCATCGCATCATTAAAACTATAAAAATCTGATTGTAAAATTTTATCGTATTCAATAATTACTTTTTCAGGATTATCTATTTGTATGAATATATTCAAACGTTCGATTAAAAGTCTATCGATATTACCGTCCAAGAATGAATTAATTAGTTTTTTATGGGTATTAATAGTTTGAATTCTTTTTTCTTTATTGATTTCAGAAAGATCATCTTTTAAACTATTCAATTTTTTATCTATTCCCTCATAGAATAACTCTATTTTTTTATTCTCAATCTGTTCATTAATTTCAAAACTTATTTTTTCAGTAGACAAGAATTCATTTAAATCATAAAAAGAATTACTTGATAAATCACGATATGTTATAGTGTTATCAACCCATTTTTTGAAATATTCCAATTGATATTTAGAAAATTCTTTGTCTGTGTCTTTTTTTGAAGTAAAAGTTATGTGTAAAATTGTATCAATTATGTTATTCTGTATGAAAAACTTTGTTTCAGATAATAAACCCGAAGATATTTCATTTAAATATTTTACACTTCGAGATTTTAAGATTTCATCTTTAAGATCAATGTAATCATGAGTTGAATAATAAACATCTGTTTTAAAAGCATTAATTCTAAGAGCTTCAATTAAAAGACCATAAGATGAGTTAACTTTTTTATGCTCCAAATCAAAATTTAAATCTTTACCAAATTGCTGAATTATCAATTGAATACGGTATAATTTTTCTTTTGAATTAATATAAATTTTTGTTGAACTATTAGTTATTAAATAATCATACGAGATTGCTAATGGAGAACAAGGATTGTGGAGTAAATTAAAAAGCCTCAAAGAGGATTGCTTTAAAGAGTTTAAATTATTTGAATTTTTATCTAATTCATTTTTAACATCGTTAAGCTCTATAATAACACTCTTGAAATATTCTTCTACTCTTTCTATCATATTACTAATCATTAAATGCATCCATTGCCTTATCCAACTCCGAATTTACAATTTTTGCATAAACCTGCGTTTCTTTAATTGCAGCGTGTCCCATTAACTTGGAAACCTTATCTATTGAAATCCCTTTTTTTAATGCCCTTGTAGCCCATGTATGACGAGCTATATGGAAGGATATATTTTTTTCAATCTCAGCATCTGTTGCTAATAATTTTAGATTTTTATTAATCTGAGCAGTTGCCGAACTAATTGCATCGTCAATTTCTTTAGCAGTTAATTTAAAAGTATTTGGAGATAACATTTCAAAAATGTAATCGTTACTTTTTGTATCCTCTTTTTTGTATTTATTGAGAATTTCTAAACCTTTATTTGGGATTTTAATTGAAAGTTGATTATTTGTTTTTTTGATTGTAAAATTGATATTAGAGCCATCAAAATGCTTCCATTGAAGCTGTAACATATCTGACACTCTTAAACCTCCTGAATAGGCTGAAAACACAAACATATCTTTATGCAAATCTAATCGAGAACCTAATTGTGTTTTAACTTCATAGAAAGCTAATAATTCTTCTTCTGTAAGATATTCTCGCTGTGTTTTTTCAGTTTTAATTTTATACTTTAAAAAAGGATTTAAACTTAAGTCTATTATATCCATCTGATAAGCTTTATTAAAAACTAATCGTATGAACTTGAAATTTGCGTGTATTGTATTTATTGAATTGGGTTTTTTCTTTGTTTTTAAGTAGTTTTCATATTCGGATAGAAATTTTGGTGTAATCTCATTGAAATTTAATTTTGGAGCATATAATTTAAGTTTCTTAATAACGGATTGTGTTCTTGAAAATGTACCAGGTTTACTATCAATATCGTAATTATTTACAACCGTATCAGCAAAGGAATAGAAATCTTCTGCTTTCTTACCAAACACAACATCTTTAACGTTTTTAGATGAAACGTGTTTTTTTAATGTTTCTAAATCAATTACTTCTTTTTGAATATCTGAATACCTCTTAGAAATTATTGCATTCATCTTTGCTGTCGTTTCTTTGTGGTCTCTACCTTTGCGTGTTGATTTTATTTTTTTATTACCATCATCCCAATCATTTACATCTATGATATAACCAGTAGCGATATATGAAATTTTCCTATCTTTTATAATACGAAAATGAATTGGAGCTTCATTATTTTTATTAAGTTTATCTTTTCTGAGTACTATTGAAACTGATGCCATTTTATATGTTTTTATTTCTAAACAAATATAAGAAAATAAAAGCAAAATGGGGTAAACATTAGGGTAAACAATTTAGCAATTTAAAGATATTTAAAGACATTTAAACAATCAGTTAAAATTCATAAATTATTGATAAATAGGTATTTTAAAGCGTTTTTAGGTATTGCATTAATTCGTCAAATTATTCCAAACGGGATCACAAAAAAGCCTTGTAAATTTAATTTACAAGGCTTTTTCTATTTATACCATATACTAGTTAGAATCTAAAATCCCTCAGAATCTACCGCAACAATCACCTCATTTCTTCTTCCAACTAATTGATAAGGCGGATTATACCCTAAAAAACGAAAGTTGCCATGGTATGCTATCCCTTTTTTCTTTAATGCTGTTGCAAGAAGCGATTTATTTTCATTGATACTTTTTTCATTTGCAAAGCCTCCGAAAGATATAACAGCTACATATTCGGCTTCTGTAGTTTCAATAACTACATTTGCATTATCAGGTGAAGGTAAATTATCCTTATTGAATTTAGAAGGCATCACAAAAGCCATAGATGAAACAGTATCAGATATCTCCATATGAACTGGTGAAGTCATAGCTATTTGTTTCTTTTCACTATTCCCACCAAAAATGTATTTAGCCAAGACTCCAAAGCCAGAATGTCCCAAATCTTTGTATGATTTAATATTCGACGTCACTTTCGCCATTGTGGAAGCTGGATAATAGCGTATTTCAAAACCTTCCTCTTTTTGAATAAGTTTGTAATCTTGATTTTCAGTTTTTGCTGTTGACATAGTTATTACGATTTGAAAAATGATAAATAGTCCGAATAAGACACCTAGTATTATTAATATAATCTTCATAATTTATAATTTAAAATTGTTTGGTTTTTAAAATTTTAGATACATCATATCCTTTTAATGCAATTCTAGATATAATTTCCTGATAAATCACATCGTCCATAGAAGCTGTTCTTGAAAGTATCCATAAATATTTCCGATTTGGATGCCCAACTACAGCATAAGAATAATCATTTGCTAAATCAATAATCCAATATTTGCCTTTGAAAAGCCAAAAGAATTGAACTTTTAACTTTGAATTTCCTGTATTTTTAACAACAAACACCTTTCCTTTGATATATTGTTGATTACCATTTAAACTATCTTT
The DNA here is from genome assembly GCA_947380375.1 of Flavobacteriales bacterium. Lineage (GTDB taxonomy): Bacteria > Bacteroidota > Bacteroidia > Flavobacteriales_D > Crocinitomicaceae > CAIUKX01. The sequence goes on along the minus strand of CANCQX010000015.1, from coordinate 24,541 downwards.
ATTACAACGATTTTCGACTATAAGATAATTTTTAGTTGTCAACGTGTATTCTGCCGTTGTACAAGTACAACCTTTTTGAAAACGCTGAGGAAAGGAAGCAATTTCAAACCATTTCCCAGAATATTTCTGTATATCAACTGTTGAAACAGTTTCTAAATCTTGAGACATTGAAATTGAAGAAAAAAACAACACTCTTAAAAGTAAACTACTTTTAAAAACCATATTAAAATTTAGTAACATTCTGTTTTTTCTAATTGTATATTTCATATTTACAAAATTGGTCTTTCATAAGTCTATAAATTTACATTATTTACAATTAGAATTACATCATTTTGAATAATAGAATATTAATCACTTTTTTAAAAAAATCTATTTCAACTAAAACACCTAACTATAAAACGTTTTTAAAGCTAGAAGAATTTATTTTCGAAAAAAATAAATTTAATGTTATGAATTATTAATTATTAATAAAAAATAAATTACATTTAAAATAAAATTAAGATTATGAAAAAAACACTACTCCTTCTATTATTAATTAGTCATCAAATTGTTTTCTCTCAACAAGATGGTCAGAGTTCACATATTCCACTATTTAAACCATCTAAGGAGAATGAAAAAGGGAAAGTGAAATCTGTTCACATTTCAGTATATGACATGTATGATAAATCAGGGGAACTTGTCAAAGGAACTTTACAAAAATATTACACACAACTATATAATATTAAAGGTGGTAAAATTCAGGAAATTCATTACAATGGGAATGGCTCAATAATTGAAAAGTATATTTTTGATTACAATGAAAATGGGAAATTAATAGCTTTTTCAAAATTTGATTCAAGTGGGAAATTGTATAAAAAAACAGTTCACAAATATGACGAAAAAGGATTTTTTATCCAAACTGAAGATTATAATTCAGACAGTATAATGCAAGGTAAAATCGTTTACTTAAATGACTCTAAAGGCAACATGTTAGAAGAAAAAGATTTTGATGCAAATGGAGTATTATTCAATAGATATACTTATAAATACGACGATAAAGGAAATGTCGTTGAAGAAAATTATTACAATGGTACAGGAGTATTGTCTGACAAATACACTTATAAGTATGATGATAAAGGGAACATGATTGAAAATTGCGCAATCAATTCATCCAACGTGATTTATGATAAATACACGTATATATATGACGATAAAGGAAACATCATCGAAGAAAGTGACCACAATGGAGATGGTGTTGTTTTTAGAAAAAATATTTATAATTACGATTTCGACAAATACAAAAACTGGGTAAAAAGAGTTAAGTATAACGTTTCGGGAGAAACTAATAAAAAACCTGTTTCAATAGCAGAAATAAAAGTTGATTATTTCCAATAAGAATTATTACAATTAAAAAACTAAACACCAACAAGATTATTTTGTTGGTGTTTTTGGTTTAAAAAGTCGCAATGCAATTCTCAAAAAAAATAGACAAATATATACTTACTTTCCCTAAGGAAATCCAAGAAAAATTACAAACAATTAGAGCTTTAATCAAAAAAGAAGTTCCAAACGCGATTGAAACATTCAAATACGGAATGCCTACTTTTGATTTGTATGGAAACCTAGTTCATTTTGCAGGATATAAAAACCACATAGGCTTCTACCCTGCTCCATCAGGACTTAAAGCATTTAAATCTGAAATTGATAAATACAATAATTCCAAAGGTGCCGTTCAATTCCCATTAGATCAACCCTTACCAATCGAATTGATTCAAAAAATAGTACTCTTCCGAATAAAAGAAAACATAGACTCGTTTATTAAAGGCAGTAAAAAAGCTGACTATTTTTTCGTTGATGGACTTTCTGCCCTAGCTCAAAGAGCACTTGTTTCTAAAAACATTATTAATCTTGAAGAATTATCAAAATGTACAAAAACTGAAATTTTAGAATTTCATGGAATGGGAAAAATAGCGATTCAAATTTTAGAAAAATCATTAACGGATAATAATTTAACTTTTAAAAAATAAAAAAATCTATAAGAAATAAAACCTCAAAATTGATTTTTTCAATAGTGAACTCAAAAATAAAGAGATTATGTCAAAATCGATACAACCTATTTTATATCCTAATCCCAATTAAACACACATCATCAATTTGTTCAAAATCACCCTTCCATGAAGTAAAAACATCATTTAATTTGATTTTTTGATTCTCCATTGTATCATCACTTATTGAAAGCAATAATTCTTGTAACTGCTTATATTTGAATTTTTTACCATTTGGACCTCCAAATTGATCTGGAAAACCATCCGTAAAAGAATAAATAATATCACCTTTTACTATATCTTGTTCATGTAAAGTAAATGGAGTTTTGTCTTTTATATGACTACCTATTGGAAATCTATCCGCTTTTATCTCAATAATATTTCCATTTCTGATTATCCAGATAGGATTTATTGCAGACGCCGAATACAATTTATTATTTTCAAAATCAAAACTTAATAAATTACCATCCATACCATCTTTTGTACCTTCAGATGAATCGTCGTCTGTTAAATACTCTTTAATCAAATTCCTAGTCTCATTTAAAATCAAATCAGGTCTATTTATTCCTTTAGTGACAGCTTTATCTAAGCATGCAATATTTAAAATACTCATAATTGCTCCAGGAACACCGTGACCAGTACTGTCAGCAATTACGAGTCCGAAATGATTATTATTCAATTTAGTAGCCCAATAAAAATCACCACTTACAGTATCTTTTGGTATAAAAAAAATAAAATAATTTTTTAAGTTTTCATCCAATATTTTTTTATTTGCTAATAATGCACGCTGGATTCTTTCAGCATAATTTATACTATCCTTAATCTCTTTGTGTTTTTCCTCTATTAAATGTTTTTGATCTTCAACAATTTTCTTCTCTTCAATTACCTCAGCTGTTCTTAATTCAACTGTTTCTTCTAAAATTTCTTTTTCTTTTATTAATTTTTTCTCCCTTGCTTTAATATAAAATAATACTACAGAGATAGAAATAACTAGTACAATAATTCTAAACCACCAAGTTTGCCACCAAGGAGGGTTAATAATAAATTTATACTGTAAAGTCTTACTCCAAATACCACTTTGATTCATTGCTTTCACTTTGAAAGTATATTCACCGCTTGGAAGATTTCCGTAATTTGCTTCAGTACGATCGTTTATTGAGCTCCAATCAGAATCTAGCCCCTCCATTTTATACTTGTATTTTATATGGTTTCTGCTTTGCATGTGAACACCTATAAAATTGAACGTAAGATTATTTGTATTATAAGGTAAAATTAAATTTTTAGGAAAATTATACCATTTTGAAAGTCCATTAAATTTAATATTTTTAAGTAATATACCGTTAGAAAGTAACGTATCTATTGCTTCTCCGTTTACAATTTCCTTTCCAAATTCATCCCTATCAACAGCTTTTAAATTCGCCCAAACAATATCTTCTCCAAACAATTTAATACTTGTAAGATTTATTTTTGGAGCTGATTTATCTTCAAAATCTCCTTTAGGATTGTAACAAGTCAAAACATCCGTTCCCCACCAAATTTTACCTTTACGATCTTGTAAAACTGAATTTCTTCTACAATTTAAACCTAAGAAACCATCATTGTATCCATAATTATAAAAAAACACATCTTTAATGAAATTATAGTTCTTTTTATTCGATTCTAAATTTAATAAATTTGAAGCTCTGATTTTACTCAACCCTTTTCTTGTACCACACCAAATATTTCCTTTATTATCTTGTAGCAAATTTAAAACGGCATTATTTATCAAACCTTGCTTTTCAGTCAAATTGATCATTTTTTTTCCATCGTAAATGAAAACACCATCACCATTTGTTCCAAACCAAAGATTCCCTTTTTTATCTTCTAGAATCGATAAAATAAAATTATTGTCTAAACCTTGTTTATCAGTAAAATGTGTAAAAACTTTACCATCAAATTTTGTTACACCACCATTTGTTCCAAACCAAAGATTTCCTTTTCTGTCTTCATGTATAGTAGTTATAATATTATTACTCAACCCCTCCTTTTCCGTATATATTGTAAAATATTTACCATCAAATTTTGTTACACCACCAGTTGTTGCAAACCAAATATTTCCTTTTTTGTCTTCCAGAATATAGTTAATCACATTATTTACTAATCCTTCATTTATTGAATAATTCTTAAAAGTTTTTCCATTAAATTTTGAAACCCCACTAAAAGAACCAAACCAAAAATTACCTTTTTTATCTTGGATAATTGAATTGATAAAATCATTACATAAACCTTCATTTATAGAGTAATTAGTAAACGAGTTTCCATCATATACTGAAACACCGTTTCCATTTGTTCCAAACCAAATTTTATTAGATTTATCTTCAAATATTGTCCAAATTACATTATTACTTATTCCTTCTTTCTCTGAATAATTTAAAAACTTTTTACCATCATACCTAACAATTCCTCCGCCATGCATTCCAAACCAAACGCTTCCAGATTTATCTTCTAAAATAGTATTGACAACATTACCATTAAGGCCTTCGTTTTCTGAAAAATAAGTAAAATATTTACCGTTAAAACGACAACCACCACCTCCATAAGTTCCAAACCAAAGTTCACCCTCTTTATCTTGAATAATAGTGTTAACAAAATTATTTATTAGCCCTTCATTTTCAGTGTAATTTCTGAAGTAATTTCCGTCAAAACAACAAACTCCTCCACCAAAAGTTCCAAACCAAAGATTTCCCTTTTTATCTTCTAAAATTGAATTTACATTACTATTAGTTAAACCTTGCTTTTCAGAATAGTTTGTGAATTTTTTTCCATCAAATTTAGAAACACCCCCCCCAGAAGTACCAAACCATAAATCACCTTTTTTATCTTCTGTAATGCACCAAACGGAATTGTTACTTAAACCTTGTTCTATTGAGTAATTTGTCATTACTTTTCCATCAAAACATGTAACACCACCAAACAAAGTTCCAAACCAAATATTACCTTTTTTATCTTCTAGAATTGATTGAACAATATTATTTTCAATATTTCTATTTATTAAATAAGAAGTAAAGGTTATGCCATCGTATTTACAAGCGTATCCTGATGAAGTACCAAACCACAAGTTGCCTTTTTTATCTTCTAAAATTGACCAAACAACATTATTACTTAACCCCTCTTTTTCTGTAAAGTTCGTGAACGATTTACCATCAAATCTAGTTATACCACCACCATTTGATCCAAACCAAATATTTCCATTGCGATCTTGTTTAGAACAAAAAATATTATTATGTTTTAGACCATGTAAAGTTTTATAAAAAGAAAAATTAGATGGATTTACATCTTTAGCATCAGGATCTTTGGCAATAACAACTTCGGGGATACCAGCCGTTATAATAGTTCCAATACCTTTAGAAGTTATTGGTTTCAATATATTACCCTTGCCAACTATATTCACAATTGGTTCTCCTACTTTAACTAGTATAGGATTTCCAGCTAATTTAATATTCTGATTTGTTTTACTTATCAATGGTTTTCCCGCGACAATTGGCTTTGGCTCATTAACCAAAAATGATTTCGGATTAGGGCATTTTTCTTTAGGTAAAATATAACCCTTAGTATAAATTACTTTCGGAGAAAATAATTGAGTGTTAATACTATCCCTATCGGAACATCCAACAATAAATAATATCAAATAAAAAAAATGTCTACATTTCATTCTTTAAAAATATTAAATATTATTAACAAATTATGTAAATAGCTATAAATATTGTTTTAGAACGAAGATTAAAAAATATATAAATAAAACTTATTTACTACTTTTGAACCTAAATAAAAACTTCAAAATGAAAATGATTAAAAACACCTGTTTTTTTCTGTTCTTTTTTATAGGAATTAACGCAATTAGCCAAAACGCACTTAAAGTTGAAAAATTCGTTCTTGACAATGGATTTACGGTAATATTAAATCAAGATCCAAACGCAAAAGATGTTTATGGAGCAGTTGTAGTAAAAGCAGGAAGTAAAAACGATCCAGCAGATGCAACCGGAATGGCTCATTACCTTGAACATTTATTATTTAAGGGGACAGAAGAATTAGGTTCAATTGATTTCTCCAAAGAAAAACCATTTATGGATTCTATTATCTATTATTATGATTTATTAGGGAAAACAAAAGACGATGCTGAAAGAAAGAAAATTCAATTATTAATTAATAATCAAAGTGTTCAACAATCTAAACTTGCAAATCCTACTGAATTTGATAAATTAATCAAAAGTATCGGTGGTACAGGTTTAAATGCTTTCACAGCAAATGATATGACTGTTTATCACAATGAATTTCCTGGGAATCAAATAGAAAAATGGTTAGAACTATATTCTCACCGTTTTCAAAAACCAGTATTTCGATCTTTTCAATCTGAATTAGAAGTGGTCTACGAAGAAAAAAACCGTGGAATGGATAGCCCATTCAGTAAATTATTTGAAGAAATCCAAACTCAATTATTCAGAACTCACCCATACGGAACTCAAAGTACAATTGGTACAACAGAACATTTGAAAAATCCTTCATTGACAAAAATGTATGAATATTTCAATACCTATTATGTTGCAAATAATATGGCTTTGGTGATTTCAGGAAACTTTGATTTAGAAAAAACAATTCCAATTATAAAACAAAAATTCTCGACACTTCGTTCTGCTCCAATTCCTGTTTTTCCAAATTATGAGCAAAGTAAATTTGAGAAAAAAGAAATTGTAGAAGTTAAATACACTCCTATCAAATTTGGATTACTTGGTTATAAAACAGTTAAAAAGGGAAATAAAGACGAAATCGCACTGGATGTATTTACTCGTTTATTGTATAATGAATCAGAAACTGGAGTACTGAACAAACTTCAATTAGACGGAAAAATAATGGGTATAGGAATTATCCCTCTAAGTTACAATGATGATGGAGCTATCGTAATGTACTATATACCTAAAATTGTAGGTCAATCTTTTGAAGATGCTGAAGCATTAGTTTATGAAGCAATCAAAAAAATTAAAAATGGAGAATTTTCGGACAAAGATTTACAAATTATTAAACAAGAAATTACTCGTCAACGCAAAGAAGGTCTTGAAAATAGTGAAGACAGAGTAATGAATTTAGTACAAGTTTTTAGTGAAGGGTCAACTTGGGAAGATTACCTAAAACAAACTGAAACAATCGAAAAATTAACAAAAGCAGACATAATGAAGGTTGCTAATGAATATTTTGGTGAAAACCATTTTGTAATGCACTCTTCTACAGGCTTTCCTAAAAAAGACATTTTAGAAAAACCAGGTTTCAAACCAGTTACAGTAGATAAACTAATCGATTCAGAATATGCTAAAAACTTTTTATCTACAATCGTTTCATCTGAAAGCCCAAGAATCTTAGATTATAATAAAGATGCACAATCAATTGATTTAAATGCAAGTAATAAATTATACATTACTCCAAACCCAATTAACGATTTATTTACTTTAAAAATCGAGAAAATGGTTGGTGAAGATTCAATTAAAAATTTAGATCTAGCAGCTTCATTATTCAATTACTTCTATACAAAAGATCAGTCTAGAGATCAATTAAAAGAAGCTTTTGCATTGTTAGGAATTACTTATTATGCTCAAGTAAATGACAATCGTTTTTCTGTAACTTTTAATGGAATTGAAGGAAATCTTCAAAAAGCACTACCGTTAATTAAATCTTTAATGTATGAACCAATCGCTGACGAAGCTTCTCTAAAAAGTATCGTTGAACAAATTGTTTCTGAAAGAGATTCTGAAATTAAAGATCCAAGTGCAATGGGAGAAATGTTATTAAACTATGCTCGTTTTGGTGAACAATCAGATAACTTAACACGCGCCCCATTAAAGAAAATTAAAAAGTTAACCGTTCCTCAAATTATTTCTGCCTATAAAGAAATTTTCAAGTATAATACAACTTATCATTTCGTAGGTACAACTTCTACTGACAAAGTGAAAGAAATGTTGACTTCAACTTTCTCAATTGAAAACACTAACAGAAAAGTAGAATTCAATGACAAAAAAACAAAGGAAATAAAAAAGAATACAGTTTACTTTATAAATGATAAAAATGCAGTTCAAAGTCAGGTTTACTTTTTAGTGAATACTCCTAATTTCTCAGGAAATACAACAGATAAAGTGAATGCTGAATCTTTCAATCAATATATGAGTGATGGTTTCTCTGGAATATTAATGCAAGAAATTAGAGAATACCGCTCTTTAGCATACACTACATCTGGTGCATTCATTAATCCAATTCGTAAAAACAATCCTGGTTCTTTCTATTCTTACGTTGGCTGTCAAGGTGACAAAACTTTAGATGCAATTGCTGTGATGAATAATATCTTAAAAAAGATGCCCGAAAAACCCGAAAGAATTGAAATGATTAAAGCAGGTTTAATCAATTCTGTTTCGTCTAATTTTCCTGATTTTAGAAGTATTTCAAATAGAATTGATAGAGGTAGACAAATGGGATATTCTCAATCTCCTTTAGTTGATGAGTATAAACTATATGGTACTTTAACATTTAATGATATTGTTTCTTTTTATAAATCTAATATTCAAAGTCAAAATAGAGTAATTACAGTTTATGGAAATGCTCAAATGATTGATAAAAAGAAATTAGCAGAATACGGAAATGTAGTTGAATTGAAATTAAAAAATATCAAAGTATACTAAATAACGTATAAGTAATTATTTCAAGGCGTAATTATAAAAATTACGCCTTTTTTTATTTTTATCCATCACATAAATTTGATTTACTATTCACCTACTCTATTTTACATTTCACCGAATTGATCGTTACTTGTCACTTAAAAAAATAATATTTTTGTCAAAAAAAATTAAAAACTAACACAAACAAATAAACTGATGAATATCAGTATATTAAAATAATTAAAGGGAGATTAAATTTATATTTTTGAAAAACTTTAAACAAACGTTTAAATTAGTGACTACTTTTGAAAAAAATATTTATGGTTAAAGATCATACAACAGAAGCAAAAATTAAAGATGCAGCTAGAAATATATTTATTTCAAAAGGATTTAACGGCTGTACATCTAGAGAAATTGCGAAAGAAGCAGGAATGAACGTTGCCCTAGTAAACTATTATTTCAAAAGTAAAGGTCATTTATTCGATATTGTTGTTTCATCTGTTATGAAAGAATTTACCCTTTCAATGATTGATATTTTTAAATCAAATATTCCTCTGATTAATAAAACAAGAATATTCATTGATAAAGAATATGAGTTTTTATCTAAACACCCAGAAATACCAAATTTTATTATAACTGAATTAGGAAAAAAAGATAAATCCTTTTTTGAACTTTTAGATATTAATAATGAAATTAAAGAAGCCAAAATATTTGAACAAATCGAAGAATCTCAAAAAATAGGTGAAATGAGAAAAATTGACATTGTTAGTATTATGTTATTAATGATGTCTAACTGTCACTTTCCCTTTATTGCAAAACCAATGGTGCAAATGATAAACTCATTAAAAGATGATGAATATGAGAAACAATTAGTCATTCATAAACAATATGTTACAGAAATGATAATTGGTTATTTGTTTCCGACTAAATAGTCAACCATAAAAGAATAAATTGAATTTAAACACGAATAATATGAACAAAAAACAAAAACAAAAAACAAGGATTAAAAGTAAACTAATACTTTTAGCATCTGTTTTTATTGGCTTTCAAAGTTATAGTCAAACCTTGGACTTGGAAACTTGTTTAAAAATGGCTGACACCGCTAATCTATCCTTAAAAAATGCTAGATTAGACATTGCAAGTAACCAAAATCAAATCAGTGCTTATAAAGCATCTTTACTACCCAAAGTTAATTTCACAGGTGACTATAGATACTATCCTGTAATTCCTGGATCATTATTTCCTGCAGAATTTTCAGGAGGTAAACCTGGAACATACACCGTAGTTCAATTTGGAGTTCCATATAACTTCGCAAATACAGTTCAACTGAACCAAACAATTTACAATCCGCTTCTTAGTTCTGGACTAAATTCATTGAAAGTAAATCAAAAAATAGTTGAACTTCAGAGTAAATTAACAAGCCAAAATACTCAATATCAAGTTTATCAAACTTTTTTCAATCTTCAAGCAATTTCAAAACAACTTACATTTGTAGAGAGTAATTTAAAAAACACTGATAAATTAATTGCAAATGTGAATGCTTTTATAAGTCAAAAAATGATGCTTTCTGTTGAAGCTGACAAACTAAATGTAAATCGCTTAAACCTTGTAAATCAACAACAAAAATTAAATTCTACAAAAGATCAATTAGAATACCTATTAAAAATATTGATTGGAATGGATGCTTCTGAAAAAATTGAATTAGTAGCAGAAGGTTTAATAGAAAAAACAATTTTAATTGATAAAGCCGAAAGACAAAATACTGAATTAGAAATTATTAATGCTCAAACAGAATTAAATCAGCTAGAAAAAAGTGGTTTAAAAATGGCTTATCTTCCAACATTTTCTTTTTATGCAGCCTACAGTTATGGATATAATATGCGTCCTGAAACTAACTTTTCAAAAGGAATTAATTCAAGTTTCGTAGGTGTTCGAATTGATTGGACATTGTTTGATGGTTTCGAAAAACACAACAAAGCAAAAGTAAATCGTATTCAATCTGAAAAATTAAACAATCAATTTGAATTAATAGATCAGCAATTAGCAATGGCGACAGAAAATGCTAAAAAACAGGTTGAAATTCAAATGAATTCTTTAATTATAGCAAAAGAACAATTGGTACTTTCTGAAAAGATATACAATCAAGTTGAGGCTTCATTTAAAGAAGGTATTGTTTCTTCCAATGATATAATAAAAGCGGAAAACGACTTAAATCAATCTCAAACAAATGTAATATCATCATACGTTCAACTTCGTCAAGCTGAATTAGACTTATTAAAATCTACTGGTAATTTAAAATAAATAAACATGAACAAAAGAGTAATAACAATCATAGGAGTAGCAATTGTACTAATCATTTTTAGTATTTTCAAATTAAAATCAAACAAAGAAAAAGTACAAAACAAATTATATATTCACGATACTTCAGCTGCTATTTTAGTTGATGTTACCAAACCAAGTTTTCATACGTTTGAAAATTCATTTGCATTTTTAGGAACTTTTGATCCAACTAGACAAAACACAATTGGTTCAGATGCAGCTGGTAAAATAGTACGTTTAAATTTTCAAGAAGGCGATCGAGTTTCAGCAGGGCAAGTTCTGGCGAAATTAGACGATGAAATGTTGAATATTCAATTAGAAAATGCTGAAATCAATGTTGAAGGTCAAAAAAATGATGATACAAGAAATTCAAATTTAGCTAAAGACAATGTTATTTCAGGTGTACAACAAGAAAAAACGAAATTAGCATTGAAATCTGCAGAAACACAAGTTAAACAAATTAAAAAACAAATCAAAAACACTTCAATTATAGCACCATTTTCAGGTGTTGTAACCAAAAAAATGATTGACTTAGGTAGTGTTGTAGGACCTGGAACCCCTGCTTTGGAATTAACAGATATTTCTTCTTTGAAATTAAATATTTCAGTTCCTGAGAGAGATATTTTAAAATTTAAAATTGGACAACAGGTAACTGTTAATGCTGATGTATATGCAAATAAAGTATTTTCAGGAAAAGTCTCAAATATTTCTGTGAAAGCAGATGCAAGTCATAATTTCAAAGTTGAAGTACTTATTCAAAACACAAGTGCAAATCCATTAATGGCAGGAATGTATGGATCAGTAGTTTTACAAAATTCAAAAACTATAAATGCACTTTCAATTCCAAGAAAAGCTTTATTAGGATCTTCAAAAGCGCCTCAAGTTTTTGTTGTGAAAAACGGAAAAGCTAAAATTGTTTCTTTTACTGCTGGAACAAGTGATGGAGAATTCATCGAAGTAATTGACGGTTTATCTAAAAATGACATTATAGTGATAAAAGGTCAAATAAATATTCAAAATAATTCAAACGTAATTACTAAGTAATTAAATACGATTTCAAATGACAATTACAGAATTAGCTATAAAAAGACCTTCATTAATTATCGTAATTTTTACAATTCTTATTGGAGGTGGAATGTTGAGTTACAAACAACTCAGCTATCAATTATTACCCGATTTTTCTCCGCCTATTTTAACGGTAACAACTCCTTACCCTGGAGCCTCACCATCAATTGTAGAATCTCAAGTTTCAGAAGGAATTGAAGATGCATTAAGCGGTCTAGAAAACATCAAAGAAGTAACATCTTTCTCTTTAGAAAACGCATCAGTTGTAATGCTTGAATTCAACCATTCAGTAAAAATGGATGAAGCTATGCAAGATGCTCAACGTAAAATTGAAGGTATCAAAAGTAGATTACCAGATGGAAGTGAAACTCCGGTAATTGCTAAAATTGAACCAAATGCTTCGCCGGTACTTCAAGTAAGTTCTACTTGTGACAATTTGGATGATAGAGCCTTTTATGAATTAATGAAAGAAGAGATTCTACCACTTTTAAAACAAACGAAAGGTGTTGCTGAAATTAATGTTTTAGGAGGTGAAAAAAGAGAAGTTAGAGTAAATATTGACAAAGAAAAAGCAAAGTTATTAGGTCTTTCATTAGCGTCTATAAATCAAGCTATTGCTTCTGCTAATATTGAGTTCCCAACAGGAAAAGTAAAAGATCGCCAAGAACAAATGACGGTTCGTTTAGCTGGAAAATACCAAACATTAGAAGATCTTAAAGAATTGATACTAATGTCAAACGGAACTTCTACTATTAAATTAAAAGATGTAGCTGAAGTTTATGATGGAACAATTGATCAACTTACTGTAAGTAGATTTAATGGAATAAATGGAATTGGACTTCGAATAAAAAAACAATCGGATGCAAATGCGGTTGAAATGTCAAAATTAACGAAAGAAAAATTTGTTGAATTAGAAGCAAAATACAAAAAGGAAGGTTTAAAATTTGTTGTTGCAACGGATACCTCTTTACCAACAATTGAAGCTGTAAATGCTGTATTTCACGATTTAGAATTAGCTATTTTCTTAGTTGCTGCCGTAATGCTTTTATTCTTGCACAGTATGAGAAATGCAATCATCGTTTTGGTATCAATCCCAGCTTCTTTGATTACAACCTTCATCGCAATGTATCTTTTAGGTTATACATTAAACTTAATGACCTTATTAGCTATGTCATTGGTAATCGGTATTTTAGTTGATGACTCCATTGTGGTCCTCGAAAACATTTACCGTCACCTTTCGATGGGTAAAAATAGCCGGCAAGCTGCATTAGATGGGCGAAATGAAATTGGATTTACAGCATTAGCAATCACATTTGTTGACGTTGTAGTATTTACCCCTGTAGTATTCGTACAAGGTACTATTTCTGACATACTTCAACAATTCTCAATTGTAGTAGTAATTTCTACATTGATGTCTTTATTTGTTTGTTTCACATTAACACCTTGGTTAGCTTCTCGTTTTGCGAAAGAAACGGTCTTAAAAAAATCAAATCCAATTCACAGATTCTTAATGTGGTTTGAAAGACGAATCGATATTTTTACAAATCAATACGTTAAATTAGTAGGTTGGTCATTAAAACATAAAATAATTACTGCGGTTTCAATTTTAGGCTTATTTGTTATCTCTTTCGCTGTAATGGGATTAGGAATTGTTGGACAAGAATTTGTTGCTCAAGGTGATCAAGGTAAATTTATGATCAAATTGAAATACGACAAAAGTACACCATTTGCGGAAAACAATGCAATAACTCTTGATATTGAGAAAATGATTTTAGCTCAAAAAGATGTTAAAATGGTATTCTCAAATGTAGGTGGACCAAGTTCTGGAATGGGTGCAGCATCATTTGGAAATGAATCAAGATCTGAGTTAACAGTTAAATTAAAAGATCACGTTCAAGATAGAATTCCAACTGCTGTTTACATGAGTGAAATTCGTAAAAAAATCGAACAAAAACACTCTGGAATCGAAGTAAAAGCAATCAACATCGGTATGGTTGAATCTGAAGAAGCACCGATTGAGATATTCTTATCTAGTAATGATACAGATTTATTGATGAAGGAAGCAAGAAGATTAAAAGAAGCTATTTTAGTAATGCCTGGAGCTAAAGACCCTACAGTTTCTACTGACGATATTACTCCAGAAATCAGAATCGAATTAGACCGTGAAAAAATGGGACAATTAGGATTGCCTATAGCAGTAGTAGGTATGCAACTCCAAAATGCATTAACAGGAAATACACAATCTAATTACACTGAAAAAGACAACGAATACGAAATCAGAGTAATGATGGATCAAAGTGATCGTCAAAATATTCGTGATATTAAAAATATGAGTTTCACAACTACAAAAGGTAATGTTGTAGAATTAGAAGAATTTGCTGAAATTACTATGGGTAATGGATTTGCTTCTTTGGAACGTAAAAACAGATTAAGTTCTACAACGGTAAGAGCTTATGTATTAGGTTCTGCTGCAGGTAACGTTGCTAAACAAATTGACGAATACCTTGTTAAAAAACCATTAGATCAAAATGTTAGATTAACGTGGGGAGGTGAAGTAAAAAGACAAAAAGAAGGTTTTGGAGCTATGGGAAGTGCGATGCTAATTGGATTAGTATTAGTTTACTTGATAATGGTAGCATTATACGATAATTTCATCTATCCTTTTGTAGTATTATTCTCAATACCTGTAGCATTAATTGGTGCTTTGTTAGCTTTAAATTTCTCTTCTTCAAACATTGGGATTTTCACGATGTTAGGGATGATTATGTTATTAGGTTTGGTTTCTAAAAACGCCATTTTAATTGTCGATTTTACAAATCACTTAAAAGCAGAAGGAAAATCTACTTATTCAGCTCTTCTTGAAGCCGTAAAAGAAAGAATGCGCCCAATTTTGATGACAACAATAGCTATGGTTATCGGTATGATTCCAATTGCAATTGCAAAAGGATCTGGAGCGGAATGGAAAAATGGTCTTGCTTGGGTATTAATCGGAGGATTATTGAGTTCTATGTTCTTAACTATTATATTGGTTCCAATGATGTATTACACAGTTGATAGAATAAAAGATAAAATTGCTTTTAGAAAAAATAAAAAGATCCAAGTTTTGGATGAAGTATTGAGTTAAATAAATAAATTCCCATTTATTTTATTTATGAAGCAGAGATTAAGTTCTCTGCTTTTTTTTGATAATATTTTTGTTAAAAATCAAAAAGTTAAACACCTTAATCAAAAGTACTTTCAGTCATTAGAAAAAATAAATTCAAATGAATGATTCGTTTAATAAATTTATAAAAACTTTAAACAAAATTGATTTTGTTATTTAAAAGGAGTTTTGTAAATTTGTAATATATAAAAAAGATAAGAAAATTATGAACACAACTGAAAAATTAGGATACAAAGTTAAAGATATCAGCTTGGCTGAATGGGGAAGAAAAGAAATTATGTTAGCTGAGGCTGAAATGCCAGGTTTAATGTCTCTTCGTGAAGAATTTGGCGCAACTCAACCATTAAAAGGAGCTCGTATAGCAGGTTGTCTTCATATGACGATTCAAACTGCTGTTTTGATCGAAACTTTAACTGCTTTAGGAGCTGAGGTATCATGGTCTTCTTGTAATATTTTCTCAACTCAAGATCAAGCTGCTGCTGCTATTGCTGCTACAGGTGTTCCTGTTTTTGCTTGGAAAGGTTTAAATGAAGAAGAATTTGATTGGTGTATTGAGCAAACAATATTTGCATTTAAAGATGGTCAACCTTTGAATATGATTTTGGATGATGGTGGTGATTTAACTAATATGGTTTTTGATCGTTTCCCTGAATTAACTTCTGGAATTAAAGGTTTATCTGAAGAAACTACAACTGGTGTTCACAGATTACACGAACGTGTTAAAAATGGAACTTTAGTAATGCCTGCAATCAACGTTAATGATTCAGTTACTAAATCTAAATTTGATAATAAATACGGATGTAAAGAATCTTTAGTTGATTCTATTCGTCGTGCTACTGACGTTATGATGGCTGGTAAAGTTGCTGTAGTTTGTGGTTACGGAGATGTTGGTAAAGGTTCTGCTGCTTCTTTAAAAGGGGCTGGTGCTAGAGTTATCGTTACTGAAATCGACCCAATTTGTGCTTTACAAGCTGCAATGGACGGATTTGAAGTGAAAAAATTAGACACAGTTGTTGGTTTAGGAGATATTTTAGTAACAACTACTGGTAACAAAAACATCATTGTTGGTCGTCACTTCGAAAACATGAAAGACAAAGCGATAGTTTGTAATATCGGTCACTTCGATAACGAAATCGATATGGGTTGGTTAAATGGTAATTATGGTCACACTAAAAACACTGTTAAACCTCAAGTTGACATTTATACAATCAATGGAAAAGATATAATTATCTTAGCTGAAGGTCGTTTAGTAAACTTAGGTTGTGCAACTGGTCACCCATCTTTTGTAATGTCTAATTCATTCACGAACCAAACATTGGCTCAAATAGAATTATGGGAAAATAGTGTTAATTATGAAAATGATGTCTACGTTTTACCAAAACATTTGGATGAAAAAGTAGCTCGTTTACATTTAGCTAAAATCAGTGTTGAATTAGACATTTTAACTCAAGAACAAGCTGATTATATTGGCGTTCCAGTTGAAGGTCCTTTCAAATCTGACGAATACCGTTATTAATTTCATTAATAAATTTTTAAAATGGAATCTCGAAAGGGATTCCATTTTTTTTGTAAAATACAATATGAAAAAGTCAATTTGAGAATAAAGCCAAATAAAAAATAAATTCGTACTATTATTTTCAATAACTGTATATATTTCCAAAAAAATAGAAAAAGACAAAAAATAGAAGAAATTAAAATAAAATGGAAAAGAAATCTAGTTCTATTATAGGTTGGCTTAATTAATATAATTTTTGTGTTTTATTTTCAATAGGAGCAGTTAAATCCATCTAATTATATTAGCATATATGTAATGACAACAATTATTTACTTCTATATTTTTATTTAAAAAAATAATTACACATGAAAATACATCCACTTTGAAATGGTATTGGACAAATAAAGTTATTTGGGAAATAAACAACCATGAAATTGAAAAGATAAAGGCAACCTATCTTTCTGATTTAAAACATATCGATCAAAACACTTTATTTCAATCTAAAAAATAGCACAAAACACAAAGCTTATATTTATATAACTACAATAGAAGATATAGCAAAGCTCTATTTAAATAGAAATAAAACACCTTTTCACATCGAAAAAAACGGAAATTTTGAATTACAAAAAATTACTGAGTACAATTAAATAATAATCAAAATTATTTAAAATTAAGGAATTATTATGAATAGAATTGAACTATTTAATTAGCATTTACAATTCTATTCTAAATAAAGTTGAAATATTTTTTTTGCTTATTTTTTTAATTTCAAAGAAATACCTAATGAAATATTTAACAAATTATCTGTAGAATTAATCGAAGTAGAATTAACTTTTCTATCTATATAATAAGTTTGATTTAATAATAAACCATATGAAATTTCACTAGTTAAAGAAACTCTTGGAGAAACATTAAGTTTAGGATTTACACCTACTAATACACATAACATATTATCGTTTCCTTTAAGCCCTAAACGACTTAAAATAGTAGTGTTTTTTTGGCGAAAATCAGAATTATAATTTGATGCTAATCCAACTCCCCCAATAAGATTAAATACAAATTTATCAGAATTAATTTTAGCCAATTCTAATAAATTTATTGCTCCTTTCAAATTTGCTCTCACAAGAAATGAACGATCATGAATATTAGTGTATTTAATTTGATTTTCCCATTTGGAAGCAAAGTCTCTAGCATGATATGAATCAACAGCAAGTTCCCCTTTGACAGAAAAAATCTTGTTTACTGAATATAGTAATCCACTACTAGCATGAAAACCTGGTATTATATTAGTTTTATCAGATGTTTTACCTAATAATCTAGTACCTATATTCATATCTAAAGATAATTTATCTTTAATTGATTGACCCTTAACTTGAAAAAAACCTATCAAAAGAAAGGTTACTAAAAAAATATTTATTTTCATTTAACTGTAAATTAATTAGCTGTAAAATTATTAAAAAAAAATTAATAATACTAATTATATTTTCTTAAAAATCTCTTTAAAGATTCAACTTTCAAAGTTGTAATTCCTGATTAATTAGTCAATTAGATACATTAATGATGAAATTAAATAAAACAATTGCCCATTTATATATACATCAGTCTAAACCTTAATCTAAAACTTAATTCATTTATTCACTCGTTTTAATCCCACTCTCTTCCTTGGTACATCCACTTCTATAACCTGAGCTTCAATTTGTTCCTGAAGTGAAATATATTGTGAAGGATCAGCCACATAGACATCTGCTAAATTCGATTTATGAATCAATCCATTTTCTTTTATTCCGATATTTACAAAGGCACCGAAAGCTGTTACATTTGTAACAATTCCGGGTAAAATCATTCCTACTTGTAAATCTTCAATTGAACGAATTCTTGAATCAAATTCAATAACTTTTGCCTTTTTACGCGGATCTCTTCCTGGTTTTTTTAATTCTTTAATAATATCATCAAAAGTGTATCCATCAATATCTAGGAAATCTGTTTTCTTAATTTCTTTTAAAACGACTTCATTTCCAATTAATTCAGGAACTTTCAATTTCAATTTTTTCGCCATTTTTTCAACAGCTTTGTAATTTTCCGGATGAATTGCTGAATTATCTAAAGGATTAACCGCTTCACGAACCCTTAAAAATCCTGCTGCTTGTTCAAATGCTTTGTCCCCTAAACGTTTCACTTTTTTTAGTTCTTCCCTTGATTTAATACCTCCATTTTCACTTCTATATGCAACAATATTTTCAGCAATTGAAAGTCCTAAACCTGAAACATAACTCAACAAATAAGGTGAAGCTGTATTTAAATCAACTCCAACAGTATTTACACAAGAAACAATTACATCGTCTAAAGCATTTTTCAACATACCTTGATTTACTTCATGTTGATATTGCCCAACACCAACTGATTTTGGATCGATTTTAACTAATTCAGCTAAAGGATCCATCAATCTCCTACCAATTGATACAGAACCTCTTACTGTAACATCGTAATCAGGGAATTCTTTTCTAGCAATTGAACTTGCAGAATAAATCGATGCTCCATCTTCGTTTACAACAAAAACGTCTAAATCTCTGTCAAATTTAACTTTTTTAACAAGTGCTTCTGTTTCTCTTCCTGCTGTTCCATCTCCAATAGCAATTGCATCAATTTTATAAGCTTGAACTAACTGAAATAATTTTGACATTGCTTTCTCCATTTCCTTTTGAGGAGGATGAGGATAGATATTTACGTTCGTTAAAAGTTCTCCTGATTCATCCAAACAAACGACCTTACAACCTGATTTAAAACCTGGATCGATTGCTAAAATTCGTTTAGCACCTAATGGTGGAGCTAATAAAAGTTGTCGTAAATTAGTTGAAAAAACTTTTATAGATTCTTTATCAGCCTTTTCTTTTGCTTCGTTTAACGTTTCTGTTTCTAAAGATGGACACATTAATCGTTTATAAGATTCTTTACATGCTTCTGATACAATTTCAGAACAAGAATCGGTTCCTTTAACAAAAAAACGCTCTAAATTTTCTAATGCATCTTCTTTTAATGGCTGGGCTTTTAGCGATAAAAAACCTTCTCTTTCTGCCCTATACAAAGCTAAAAATCGATGTGAAGCGCATTTATAAAGTGGTTCTGAAAAATCAAAATAATCTCGGTATTTTGCTCCTTCTTCTTCTTTACCTTTCACTAATTTAGTGGTCAAAATTGATTTTCTTTGAAATAATGTTCTAACTCTTGACCTTGCAACGGTATTTTCGTTTATCCATTCTGCAATTATATCTTTTGAGCCCGAAATTGCCATTTCTTCATCAATTACTTCTCCTTTTACAAATTTTTGAGCCATCACAGAGGGATCTCCACCTCTTTGAGACATAAACATTTTTGCTAATGGTTCTAATCCTAATTTTTTTGCTTTATCTCCTTTTGTTTGACGTTTTTGCTTGTAAGGAAGGTATAAATCTTCTAAAATTGTTAAATCAAAACAAGATTCAATTTTAGATTTTAATTCTTCTGACAATTTACCTTGCTCTTCAATTGAGTTTAAAATCGTTTTTTGTCTGCCATTTATCTCTTCAAATTTTTTTGAATAATCTCGAATATCTGCAATTTGAACTTCATCCAAACCAAAAGTTAAATCTTTACGGTATCTAGCGATAAAAGGAATGGTCGCTCCTTCATTTAATAAACTTAAGGTATTAGTAATACTTTTTTCGTTTATAGAAGTATAATTTTGAATAAAGCTTAAAACTGTCATAATGGTATTTTGATGGTAAATTTAAAGATAATTTTCGAATCGGTTTTTTATCAAAATTGATGAAAATCATTCTACTCAAATTCAATTATAAACTAATTTTAAATTAAAAATCCTAACTTTGTTATTAAAGTAAAACCGTTTATCTTAATTATATTTAGTTTTTTTAAATTATTTCAGGTAAAAAAAATATAACAATAAAATAAATGCATCAAATCCTATTTTATCTTTCTATATTTTCATTTTCAGTTTTTGGTTTTTCTCAAGGCCCTTCTGCCCAATTTACAGCAACACCTCTTGTAATTTGCGAGGGGGAATCAATCGCTTTTACAAACACTTCAACTAATGGAAGCTTCCCAATCGTAAAATGGTCGTGGGATTTCGGAGATGGCTCTCCATTCGATATTACTGAAAATCCTACACACACATATGATACACCTGGTATATACACCATAATTCTAGTGGTAACTGATCAAAATCAATTTGCAGATCCTGAAACGAAAATAAGTTATATTACTGTTGGAGAAATTCCAACCGCTAAATTTAATGTAACTGGAAATCTTTGTTCTATTCCCGCAACGGCAACATTTATTAATCAATCCACTAATGGAAATGATTATCAATATGCTTGGGATTTTGGAAATACACAAACTTCCAATATAGAAAACCCTCCAGTAATAACCTATACTAGCACTACAAATTTTGTAGTATCGCTAAATATAACTAACACTAAAACAGGTTGTCATTCTGGTACATCTTCTACAATTACAACATCAAATTACCAAACAGATTTTGATATTCAACAAACGGCTTGTATTGGAACAAATATTCCTTTAATAGATAAATCATCTGCAGGAATAGATGATTGGCAATGGAACGATGGTGATGGAACTATTTATTCAATTAAAAACCCGACCATTAAGTACACAAAAGCTGGAGTTTTTAATGTGTCATTAACATCTCAAAACAAAAATACCGCATGCAAATCGACTTTAACCAAAGTCATAACTATTTTCCCAGAAAACAAACCTTCTTTTTCAATTCTGCCTTCATCTGGTTGTACTCCATTGGTAGTTAATTTTACAAATTTATCAATTGACAACACTAATTATAGTTGGGATTTTGGAGATGGAAGTCCATTATTTACTAGTAAAACACCTCCTTCTCACTCCTATTTATCTAATGGCCAATTTTCAGTTTCACTATCAGCTACAGATTTAAATGGTTGTTATTCAAAAACTATATATCAAAACATTATTCAAACTGGACCCTCACTAGCTAATTTTGAAAGTACAGTTATAAAAGGTTGCGCGCCGTTATCTGTTCAATTAAAAGATTTATCCACGAGTAAAAATCCAACTGATGACCCTATCGTATTTTGGGAGTGGAATTTTGGGAATGGTATAACATCAAATCTTCAAATACCTCCTAATCAAATTTACACATCTGGTATATACACAGTATCTCTTAAAATAAAAACGCTCAAAGGTTGTGAAGCCAACGAAACAAAACTAAATTACATTCAAGTTGGAGCTATTGATTTAGTTAATTTTTCAAACTCCCCATCTACCTCATGCGCTAAATCACAAGTTCAATTTACAAATTTAAGTATTGTTTCAACCCCATACAATCCTGGTGAATTAACCTATAATTGGGATTTTGGTGATGCTGGAACTCCTTCAAGCTTGAAAGATCCAATTTATACCTATCCTATTGATACTGGATATTTTGATGTTACTTTAACACTTACATTAAGAGGTTGTGAGAAAGATTTCACTGTTACTAAATCTGTTTTTATTAAAGCTCCTATCTCCATATTTAAACCTTCTCAAACTAGTTTTTGTAATCCTTCAAATTTTCCTTCTACACCAGTAAAATTAGAAGTTTCTGACCTTGCTAAAATTGGTAGACAAGGTGATAATATTGAAATGATATGGAGATGGGGTGACCCACTTAAAAGTAATACAATCTTATCTAGCAATTCGTTTAATAGTAGTTTTGATGGCTCAAGTAGTTTTAATTATACTGAATATGGAAGTTATACTGTAAAACAAGTTATCTACAACAATACTACTGGATGTAAAGATTCTAGCACACAGCAATTTACAATTTCTAAAATTGATGCTGGATTTAATTTATCCGCAACTACTCTATGCAAAAATAGTCAGTTGACAATGAATGGAAATGCAACAACAGTTCCAATAGGACTTACAGTAATTTATTCCTACGAAATGGGAGTAAATAACGGAGTATCATCGGGAAATCCTGCGAATTTTATTTATAACGAGGCTGGTACTTTTAATATTAAATTAACTGCTCAAAATAGTTACGGTT
Organism: Flavobacteriales bacterium; assembly: GCA_947380375.1. Taxonomy (GTDB): domain Bacteria; phylum Bacteroidota; class Bacteroidia; order Flavobacteriales_D; family Crocinitomicaceae; genus CAIUKX01. The sequence goes on along the minus strand of CANCQX010000015.1, from coordinate 1,728 downwards.
GTATTGATAGTTCAAAATTACTTTTTACTTCACTTGAGCTACCTTTAGCAGTAATTTCGACTCCCTCTACCTCTTGTGTATCAACTGATTTAATATTTTCAAACACCTCCGTTAAACAAGGTAATGGAAACCCTACTTTATCAAGCTTTTTATGGACATTACCTGATGGAGCTACTCAAACGACTACTCAATTAAATCAACAAACTCATTTCTTATCAGCTTCACTTCCAGGAAATTACAATTACACAGTTACATTAGTTGCTACCGATGGATTTGGCTGTGTTTCTTTACCTTCTTCAAAAAATATAAACGTAACTCGTCCTACTCCAAATTTCATTTACGATCCATTAGTATGTAATTTGGAAACTTTTAATATAACTGATAATTCAATCGGATTACCTCCATTCAACTATAAATGGAAAGTTGACAATATTATGAGAGGAAACTCTAAAAATTTCAGCTATTTTTTCAAAGATCCAACAACTACAACTAGTGCTCAACATACTATAACTTTAATTGTTACAGATGCAAATGGATGTGGAAATACAATTTCTAAACTCATCGATGTTTCAATTCCTCATGCAGATTTTAAATATATTTTTTCAGGTGCAAATATGAGTACCATTTCAACAGCATCCTGCCCTCCTGTTTTTGCTACATTTACGAATCAATCATCTGCATTAGGAACAACTTTTAATTCTTTATGGAATTTTGGGGATGGTAAAACTTCTATTTTAAAAGACCCTCAAAACACGTATGTTTTTGCAGATACCTATACCTCTATATTGACAATTACTGATCAAAATAATTGCATAGACGACACGATTTTAATTGATTATTTAAAAATTGATGGGCCAAACGTTAAATTAAATTCTTATCCATCTGGAACAATGTGTGATAATTTATACTTTTTTGACACTTTAAATCCTCAATATGTAGATCATCTTATTTGGGATTTTGGAGACGGATCAAACTCTACAATTTCATCTGTAGAACATAATTATCCTAAAGGGGGAACTTATAGTCCGACTCTTACAATTTATGATACTCAAAATTGTGGAATACCTTATAAGATAAATTCCTTTACCGTTCCGACTGAACTCAAAGCATTTTTTACGACAAACCCATCGGTTACAAATACGGGAATAGAAATTATTTTTGACGATCAATCCACTTTTAACGTTCCAATTTTAACCTGGTTATGGGAGTATAAAGATTTTGATAATACAACTTTATTAAATAATTCAGATGCAAATACAGCTTTCACATATGATTTGCCCTATCTTTATAAAGCATCTCTAACAATTACAGATCAAAACGGATGTGAAAGTAAATACATTTCTCCAGTTCGAATTAAAGGTGATTTTATTGTTCCTAATGTTTTCACCCCCAACAACGATGGTGTGAATGATTTTTTTAAATTTTATCATGATCTTTTCAAATCATATGATGTTACTATATTAAATAGATGGGATAATGTGGTTTACGAAAGAAAAAATGCTACAGGAGTGTATATTTGGGATGGAACAAATAAAGACAAAGAACAGTGCACTGAAGGAGTTTATTTTTATGTCCTTAAAGGTACTTTAGTAGATGAAACTCCTTTTGAAAAAATTGGTTCAGTAACAAAACTAGAATAGTGTTTCAAATGTTAAACTTATGTAAATAACAAAACAATGTGATTATATTTTTGGGATGGAACAAATAAAGACAAAGAACAATGTACCG
>CANCQX010000014.1 GCA_947380375.1 Flavobacteriales bacterium | reverse complement strand
ATTCAAAAGAATCCAAAAAATTGTTCTTTTAGTGAAGCCAATGACCGATTAAGAATTATATACACCGACATTACCAATCTGAAAAAAGGCTTTGAGAGGTTGTATGAGATTCAAGAATTGGTTGTTTCACCTGAAGTTTCTTAGTTTCAATTAAATTTCAAAGATTATTTTACCCCTTTTGCAGATAAACTATTCCAATTTGCATTAAGTCTATTTTTAAGTTGGTAATTTCTTAATTATTCTTACTTTAATTCAAAATTCTTTATTATGAAATCTTTATTTTACACAATTATTTTGTTTTTAAATTTGTATTCTTTCTCTCAAATTTCAAAAGGTCACATATCCTATTCTATAACAGTTGATGTTTTTATTAATGAAGTGAACGGTTGTTCGAATTGTAATGTTACGCCTGAAGTTACTGAAAGTATGGAGGAATCAGTGTATAAAGGTTCAAAAATGGATGTATATTTTTCTAAAAACAAAACACGTTCGGAATTAACTTTTTTATTTTTAAGAGATTACGTAACTATTTCAGATATAGATATTGATTCTTTACTTTGTATTAACGGAAAAACGAATGCCGTTAAAACGTCGATTACTGAAATGTCAAAAATTATAAGTGTTGATACTACTTCAATTCTTCAATTGGAGTCTGAAACTAAAACCATTCTTAATTATAATTGTAAAAAGGCAGTGCGTATCGATAAAAAGGGAAACCGTTCAATATTTTGGTACACAACAGATTTAATTGTTGCTATATCTGGTCATTTTTGTTTAAATTTCGGACTTCCTGGATTTCCGTTGGAATTTGAATTAAATGGTGAAGATATTTCATATAAATATACTGCTATTGCTTTTGATAATAAAGTCAAAAAAAAGTTATTTGATTTAAAAATCCCTAAAGGGTATAATATTAATTCTATTGAAGACCTAAAAAAATAGGTCGTATAAAAATATAAATTTTATATGTTTGAGAAATGTTATTTCAAAAAATCAATATTTCTTTTTAAACCATCAAATTTTGTTCGTTTAACAGCACTATTTTTAAAAAGTTCTCGGAATAATTCTTCAGATATATCTTCCCAATCGGCTTTTGACATTTTTAATAATTGATCGTGGGGATTAAATTTAGGTTCGGTATGAGGTTTAGAAAAACGATTCCATGGGCAAACATCTTGACAAATGTCACATCCAAACATCCAATTATCCATCTTCCCCTTGAATTCAGAAGGTAAAATTTGATCTTTCAATTCAATTGTTAAATAAGAAATGCATTTTGAACCATCTACTACATAAGGTTCAATTATAGCATCTGTTGGACAAGCATCAATACATCGAGTACAAGAACCACAATAATCTTTCATTGGTCCGTCAGGAACTAATTCTAAATCCAAAATAAGTTCAGCAATAAAGAAAAAAGAACCGTGCTTGGGATGAATTAAATTGGAATTTTTACCAATCCAACCTAAACCACTTTTCTTAGCCCAAACTTTATCCATAACAGGAGCAGAATCGACAAAAACCCTTCCTCCTACTTCTCCAATTTCATCCTTAATAAATCTAAATAAATCCTTTAATTTATCTTTAATTACATAATGATAATCTTCACCATAAGCATATTTAGAAAGCTTAGGAGAATCTGTTTCAGTTTGAATAGTTGAAGGGTAATAATTTAATAAAAGTGAAACAACAGATTTTGCATTATCGACCAATAAACGAGGATCTAATCGCATATCAAAATGGTTTGACATGTAGTCCATTTTACCATTTCGTTTTTCAGCCAACCAATTTTCTAAACGAGGCGCTTCTTCACTTAAAAAATCAGCTTTAGAAATTCCACAAAAGAAAAAACCCAATTCTTTGGATTTATCTTTAATCAATTTTGTATACTTCTCTTGTAAATTCATTTAGAAAAGACCACCCTGAGTCCAACCAGCTGATTTTCCTAAATGTTTAAAAGCCTTTTCAGTAGCTTTTCTACCTCTAGCAGTTCTCATTAAATATCCTTCTTGAATTAAGAAAGGTTCGTAGACTTCTTCTAATGTACCTGCATTTTCACCAATTGCCGTAGCAATAGTAGTCAAACCAACAGGTCCACCCGCAAATTTTTCAATGATCGCTGATAATATACGATTATCCATTTCATCTAAACCACTCTCATCAACATTCAAAGCTTTTAAAGCCAACTTAGTTATTTCAAGAGTAATAGTCCCATTTCCTTTAATTTGAGCAAAATCTCTAACTCTTCTTAACAATGAATTTGCAATACGAGGTGTGCCTCTACTTCTAGTAGCAATCTGATAAGCAGCAGTTTCATCAATAGGAATATCTAATAAATTTGAAGATCTTTCAATAATAGAAGTTAGAACTTTAGAATCATAATACTCCAAACGTGAATTAATACCAAAACGAGCTCTTAAAGGTGATGTTAATAAACCAGAACGAGTAGTAGCTCCAATAAGAGTAAACGGATTTAAAGTAATTTGAACGGTTCGAGCATTTGGTCCAGAATCAATGATTATATCAATTACATAATCTTCCATTGCAGAATACAAATATTCTTCAATAACGGGGCTTAAACGGTGAATTTCATCAATAAAAAGAACATCACCAGTATTAAGATTAGTTAAAAGACCAGCTAAATCTCCTGCTTTATCTAATACAGGTCCGCTAGTAACTTTAAAACCAACACCTAATTCGTTAGCGATAATATTTGCTAAAGTAGTTTTACCAAGTCCTGGAGGTCCATGCAATAAAACGTGATCCAAAGGTTCACCTCTTAACTTAGCAGCACGAACAAAAATATCTAGATTTTCAACAACACTGTCTTGACCTGAAAAATCACCCAACATCTTAGGCCGAAGAACTTTGTCATAATCCTTTTCGCCTGTATTTTCAGCTTCGTCTCTGTAATCAAATGAATCTTCCAATGTATATGTTTTATTCAAAAATACAAAAGCCCCTCCAAATGGAGAGGCTTCTAGTAAAATATTTATTAATTAATGTTCAATTTCACCATCAGCTAAAGGAACAGTTTGAGGAATAAAATCATCCTCAGCACCTGGCTTAGAATAATCATAAGGCCATCTATGAACTGTTGGTAATTCACCTGGCCAATTACCATGAACATGTTCAACTGGAGTTGTCCACTCTAAAGTATTCGATCTCCAAGGATTTTGTATTGCTTTAGGTCCTCTAAAAACACTATAGAAGAAATTAAACAAGAAAACTAACTGACCTAAAGCGGCAATGATAGCAAAAATTGTAATTATTACATTTAAATCCATCATCATTTCTTGAGAACTAGTATTGAATTCTCCATAAACTGAATAATCATAATAACGACGAGGAGCACCAGCTAAACCAACGAAATGCATAGGAAAGAAAACACCATAAGCACCAAATATTGTAATCCAAAAATGAACATATCCTAAACGTTTATTTAACATTTTACCATACATTTTAGGGAACCAATGATATACACCAGCAAACATTCCAAATACTGCAGACATACCCATTACAATGTGAAAGTGAGCAACAACAAAATACGTATCATGAATTGCGATATCTAAAGCTGAATCTGCTAAAATAATACCAGTAACACCTCCAGTAATAAAAGTAGAAACCAAACCAATTGCAAACATCATTGCTGGAGTTAATACAATTGACCCTTTCCATAATGTAGTAATGTAATTAAATACTTTTACAGCAGATGGAATAGCAATTAATAAAGTTGTAAAAACGAATACACTTCCGATAAAAGGATTCATACCAGTAATAAACATGTGGTGACCCCAAACAATAAATGATAAGAAACCAATCGCTAAAATAGATCCAATCATCGCACGGTAACCAAAAATAGGTTTACGAGAATTAGTAGAAATAATTTCAGAAGATAAACCTAAAGCAGGTAATAATACAATGTAAACCTCAGGGTGACCTAAGAACCAAAATAAATGTTGGTACAAAATTGGTGAACCTCCATGATTAGCTAACATTTCACCACCAACAATAATATCAGATAAATAAAAACTAGTACCAGCTAATCTATCCATCATTAATAACAATACTGCAGAAAATAATACTGGGAAAGAAAGTACACCTAAAATAGCAGTAACAAAGAAAGCCCAAATTGTAAGAGGCATTCTAGTCATTGACATCCCTTTTGTACGTAAATTTAAAATTGTAACTATATAATTAAGAGAACCTAATAATGAAGATACAACAAATATTGTCATAGAAGCTAACCATAATGTCATACCTAATCCAGAACCACCAATAGCTTGTGGTAAAGCAGATAAAGGAGGATAAATTGTCCAACCTGCCATAGCTGGTCCAGTTTCTATAAATAAAGAAACTAACATTATAATAGATGAAAGTAAAAAGAACCAATAAGAAAGCATATTAAGGAAACCACTAGCCATATCTCTAGCTCCAATTTGCAAAGGAATTAACATATTAGAAAAAGTACCTGATAAACCACCAGTTAATAAAAAGAAAACCATGATTGTACCATGTATAGTAACAAGTCCTAAATACATATCTTCTTTCATAATTCCTCCAGGAGCCCATGTTTCACCAAGAAAGAAAGTTAAAAAATCAGAACTTTCACCAGGCCAAGCCAATTGAATACGAAAAAGTATCGATAATAACATTGCGACAATACCCATAAAGATAGCAGTTAATAAAAACTGTTTACCAATCATTTTATGGTCTTGACTAAAAATATACTTTGAAACAAAACTTTCTTCATGGTGTCCATGAGCCTCATGATGACCATGAGAATCGTGATGTCCGTGTGCTTCGTGCGCTACTGCCGCCATTTTATTTTGTGTTTAAATTTAAATTCAATTAATTACATTTTTTCTACAACTGCTGAATCAGCTACAACTTCCGCTAATGGTGAAGCAGGTGCTACAACGGGGAAGTAAACTTGTTTAAAAGTAGAAGATTTTTTCTTAGATGCCATCCAATTTTTAAATTCAGATTTACCTAAAACAACAACTATCATTTTCATTTTATAATGAGCACTACCACAAATTTTATTACATAAAAGAACATAATTAAATTTTGAATCATTCATTTTAACTCTCATATCTTTTGTAGTGATATCAGGAGTAAATTTAAAACGAGTAGTTAATCCAGGCACAGTGTTCATCTGTGTTCTAAAATGAGGGAAATAAGCAGAATGAATTACATCCTTAGCACGGAAATTAAATTCGTACTCTTGATTTTCTGAAAGAAACAATGTATCTTTTTGAATAATATCATCCCAAGCAAATTTATCTATTTTAGAATCATGATGACCTCTCATTTGATAAAGAATACGAATTAGACGAGATTTTCTTTCCAAATCAACAATCATTTTTTGACGCTCCTCAGGAACTAAAATGATTTTCTTATCATTAATTTTATTCTCTAAAACTTTAATACCTGAAACACCATTCTCCATTTGAAAAATTGCAGTATCAATAGTATTAGTAGTCATTAAACCTAATTCATTATTATCAGTAGTTAATTTATAATCAAATTTTCCTAACGTATTATCATCACCTGAATAACGTGCAGTCCAATCAAATTGTTTAGAAAATAATTCAATATTAATAGATTCTTTAACAGCTTCATCAGTAATTGTATTCCAACTACGTAAACCTAAAATGATAATAATAGCTAAAACAATTGCAGGAACAACTGTCCAAATCATTTCTAATTTATTATCATGAGGAAAATAGAATGCTTTAACACCTGGCTTACGAATATATTTATAAGCGAAAGAAAATAAAAGAGCGTTAGTTATATAGAAAACAACAATTATTAATATAAAATTAATGTTTAATAGCCAATCAGTTTCTCTACCATGAACAGATGCAGCTTCACCCATACCTGTCCAACCATATTTTAACATTAAATAAATGAATCCTAAAAATAAGAATCCCATAAAAACAAGCATCATACGAGCATTCAACCTGTTATCACGACTGTTAGTTTCATGTTCTCCTTCATTTCTTAACTTAGAAGAAAGTTCATATAGACGTACTAATTGTGCTATTGCTATAACTCCAAGTACTATTACGATCAATGCAATTAATTTGCTTCCCATCATTATTTATTTGACTGTGATAAATATACTATTAAATCTCGTGGTGAATACTCTCGTCCAAGAACGGGTGATTAACCGGTGTTAAAGGTGCTTTAGTTAAATTTTTCAAAATTGTGCGAATAAAAAAACCAGCTCCAACTAAAGCTAAACCAATTTCTAAGAATCCTATAGAAGCTTTAGCACCCATAGAACCTGCAGAAACAAGAATATAAACATCTAACCAATGACCTATTAAAATTATTACACCAACAAAAGTTAAAATTCCAGCATGACGTTTAGCTTCTCTAGACATTAAAACAACCATTGGAAATGCAAAGTTAATGAAGAACATTCCAAAATATAAGAATTTGTAATGCTCGATACGTGTCATGTAATAAACAACCTCTTCACCTAAATTAGCATACCAAATCAACATAAATTGAGAAAACCATAAGTACGACCATAAGAAAGAAGTAGCAAATGTCCATTTACCTAAATCATGTATATGACTATCATTTACATTTGGTAAATAACCTTGTTTCTTAAGAAAAATAGTTAACATAACTAAAACAGTCATTGCTGAACACCACATACCTGCAAAACAATACCATCCATACAATGTAGAAAACCAATGAACATCAATTGACATTAACCAATCCCAAGCAGAAGAAGAGCTGAATACAGCAAAGAAAACTAAAAAAACAGCTGATTTTCTATAATTCAAAAAGTGAATTTCAGTACCTCCAACTTTATCTTCTTGTAATGAACGATTTCTGAAACCTCTCCAATAAATAAAATAAACTGTAAAATAAGCTGCAGTTCTAATCCAGAAAAACAATTTATTCAAATAAGCAGACTTACCATCAATTATTTCATCATAATGATGAGATGCTGGATTTGTAGTTTCAGGATCCATCCATAAATAAATATGAGCCCCATCCATAAAAGTTATTATAAGAAGTACTGCGGCTAAAATACCCATACCATAAGGTAAGAAACCAGCTACAGCTTCAATAACTCTTTTAATTGATGCATACCATCCTGTTTCTGTTGCATATTGTAAAGCAAGGAAAAATAAAGCTCCTAAACCAATAGCAAAGAAATAAAAACCATTAATTAATCCGTTCGCCATAATACGTTGAACAAGATTATGCTCTCCTACATTTGAAAATATCCCAATTGCAGTAAATAAAACACCTACTCCTAAAAGGACATTTGTTAGCGTCTTAGATTTATTTGATATTTTGAATTCCATCTTCTTTCGTTAATGTGTTAATTTTTGAGTAGCTTATAATTTTTTAGTAGTATCAGCTACAACAGCTGTAGCCACAGTAGAACCATCTGCTGCAAAAGTTCCATAAGCTGAATTTTGAAACTTCTTAACATAATGAACTAATGTCCATATTTCTTTTTTATCCAACATAGAAGAATGAGAACCCATTGCACCTTTTCCATAATAGATAGAATAAAACATTTGACCTTCAGTTGCTAATACAGTTGTATAATTAGGAACACCTGCATAAGCACCACTTACAACCATAGGACCATTACCATCTCCTTTTTCACCATGACAATGAGCACAATTTGCAGTAAATAGTTCCTTTCCTTTTTTGAAGATAGCTTCCGAATTATCAGCAGTTAATTTGTAAGGATTTAAATCATTAACCGCCATAAGATATTCATCGTTAGCAGATAAACGAGATCCGTACATTCCGTGAGTTAACTTAAATGCTTCATTTGCCTTACGGAAATATGGTAACATTAAATGAACTTTTGCAGAGTCAGTACCATAATAAGGTATTGTATTTGCAGGAGGTACTAAAGCAGATATTCTACCTTTTACACCTTCATTCTCTTTTCCTCTAATTTCACCATAATCTACATATGGTTCAATAGCTGGAGATCTATACATATCTGGCATATACTCTGTTCCAGAGCTATCAGCATTAGAAGTGCAAGAGCCTAAAATAAATGTAGACGCTGCAACTAGTGCTAAACTTGCTATTGCCTTGAATTTAATTTTCATCTGTCTTTATAAGTTTAATTTTGTCAGACACAACACTTCTCAGTGTTTATGGCAAATTAATTAATTTCTTTTTGATCAATTTCTATTATTCCAGTTTGTTTCAACATTGAAAGTAATTCATCTTCTGAAAATTGAGAATTTTCAGATTGTCTTAATTCAATAACAAATTTATCATCAGTTGTACGAGGATCTGGATTTTGTGCTGGCATACCAGGCAAAATTTTATTTCTTAACAAATAAGTAATTGCCATACCATGAGCTGCACACAAAACTGTAAACTCAAATGTAATTGGAACAAAAGCTAACATATTGTCTAAATATGTACCATTTGGTTTACCACCAATATTCATCGGCCAATCAGTAATCATAAAGAAACGCATTCCATATGTTGCTAATAATGTACCAGTGATTGCAAAAAGGAAAGCAACAATACCTAAACGTGTTTGCTTAACTCCAATAATCGGATCAATACCGTGAATTGGAAATGGAGAAAATACTTCAGATACCTTTACCCCTTTTGCGACTAATAATTTTGCACCATCTTTAAGTACATCATCATCGTCATACATTGCATAAATAACTTTCTCTGCCATGTCTGAATTATTGATTGTTTGAATTAGTATTATCTTCTATGTGTCCGTGATCTGAATGACCATGATTATCATGTCCATGACTTGGTGCATTTTTATATGATTCACCTGAAGATTTCAAAATTGTTTTAACCTCATTTAAAGCCAACACAGGAAAGAAACGAGCAAACAATAAAAAGAATACAAAAAATAAACCTATTGTTCCAACATAAACACCTAAATCAATATGACTTGGGAAATGCATTGTCCAAGAAGATGGTAAATAATCTCTGTGTAATGAAGTAACGATAATAACGTAACGTTCAAACCACATACCGATATTTACAACAATAGAAATAATAAAAGTGAAAACTAAACTTCTTCTCAATGATCTAATCCACATTAATTGAGGAGAAATTACGTTGCAAGTCATCATCGACCAGTAAGCCCACCAGTAAGGTCCAGTAGCTCTATTAATGAAAGCATATTGCTCATATTCAACACCTGAATACCAAGAAACAAATAATTCAGTTAAATAAGCAACACCTACAATAGAACCAGTAACCATAATTACAATGTTCATGTACTCAACGTGACGAACATGAATATAAGCTTCTAAACCCATAGCTTTTCTCATCACGAGCATCAAAGTTTGAACCATAGCAAATCCAGAGAATACCGCACCAGCAACAAAGTATGGAGGGAAAATTGTTGTGTGCCATCCAGGTATAACTGATGTAGCAAAGTCAAAAGATACAATAGAGTGAACTGAGAATACTAAAGGAGTAGCAACACCAGCTAAAACTAAAGAAACTAACTCAAAACGATTCCAGTTTTTAGCTCTACCTGACCAACCAAATGCAAGCATACTATACATTCTTTTAGGAATAGGTCTTTTCGCTCTATCACGAATTGTAGCAAAATCAGGAATTAAACCAATGTACCAAAAAACAAGTGATACAGATAAATAAGTAGATATTGCAAAAACGTCCCAAAGTAAAGGTGAATTAAAGTTTACCCAAAGTGAACCAAATTGATTCGGCAAAGGCATTGTCCAATAACCAACCCATAAACGGCCCATGTGAATCAAAGGAAATGTACCCGCCATAAATACAGCGAAAATAGTCATCGCCTCTGCAGAACGGTTTATCGCCATCCTCCATTTTTGACGGAATAATAACAATACTGCAGAAATTAAGGTACCAGCATGACCAATACCAACCCACCAAACGAAGTTCGTGATATCCCACGCCCATCCAACAGTTTTATTCAATCCCCAGACACCAATACCAGTACCTAAAAGGTAGGCGATACATCCAACTCCGTATAGACCAATAATTAAAGCAATACCAAAAAGTATATACCACATTCTTGGTGCATTGTCCTCAATTGACTTACAAACGTCTTCCGTTACATCGTGATACGATTTGTGTCCTAAAATGAGGGGTTCTCTAATTGCCGCTTCCTTATGCATTACAATTGTATTTATTCAATTAATGATGACTCTTTTTTTCTCCATGTCCTTCAACTTTTCCACCATGGTGTGCAACCTCAGTTTCTTTTTGAAGAGTATTTAATTCCGGATTGTGTTCGTTTCTAACTTTCACTTTATACCAGATATTAGGTTTAGTACCTACTTCTTCTAATGCTTGATAAGCACGATCATCTGTAGAACTTTTACGAACTTTTGATTGAATATCATTCCAGTCACCAACGATTATTGCGTTAGTAGGACAAGACTCTGAACAAGCAGTAGCAAGTGATCCATCTTGAACAGGAGTACCGTCTTTTTTAGCTTCTAATTTAGTAGCTTGAATTCTTTGAACACAGAAAGAACATTTCTCCATAACTCCACGTGTACGAACAGTAACATCAGGATTTAACACCATACGACCTAAATCATCTTGTGCAGGATTAACTTCTGTGAATTTTTTATAAGAAGGATAATTAAACCAGTTAAAACGACGTACTTTATAAGGACAGTTATTTGCACAATATCTTGTACCAATACATCTGTTATAAGCCATTTGATTTAAACCTTCATTACTATGGTTTGTTGCAGCAACAGGACAAACAGTCTCACAAGGAGCATGATTACAATGATGACACAACATAGGCATATGAACTACCTTAGGATTAACTGAAGCAATTTCAGCATTGTGGTAATCTATTTCACCTTTTCTAGTACCTACAGCTACTTCTTCATCAGAAGCGAAATATCTGTCAATACGAATCCAGTGCATTTCGCGCCCTCTTCTTACTTCATCTTTACCAACAACTGGAACGTTATTTTCAGATTGACAAGAAACCAAACAAGATCCACAACCGATACAAGAAGACAAATCGATTGTCATTCCCCAACGGTGACCAATATGTTCAACAGGATGAGCTTCCCAAAGATCTGCTTCACCAACAGGCATTTTAACGTGATTACCATCTTTATCCATTACAGATAATAAATGCTCAGGATTAAAAGCTGTTCTATCTTTAGATTTATATATATCGAAAGTTGTTTCACGTACAATTGAGTAACGTCCCATCACCGTATGGTGAATTTGAGTAGCCGCAATTGGATATAAACCTTCAATTTTTGTTAAAGAACCTGAAATATCATGACTTAATGTACCATGTTCAAATTTAGTGAATGGAAAAACATTTGCACCAATTGGAGCAGGATTTCCATTTTCATTCATTACATGTCCACCGTATTCTTTTGTTTGAAATGCTGCTTTACCGATTTTCTCTCCGTTAGCTCCTCTACCATAACCAAGTGCAATACCAATTGTACCTGGAGTTTGTCCTGGTGAAGGATAAACTGGTAATGAAACTTGATTTGAACCAACTTTTACAGTCGCCATATTCAAACCTGTTTCTTGATCAAAAATAGTTTGATAAGTTCCTTTCATTTCTGAAGGATTCATCGTAATATAGTTATCCCAAGTAACTTTAGAAATTGGATCTGGTAACTCTTGTAACCAAGGATTATTAGTTTGAACACCTAAACCTATACCAATTTTTTGGTAAAGAACGATTTCAGTACCATTACCTTTAGGTAAATTACTTGTTAAACCAGCTAAAGATCCTTCAATAAATAAAGGTGCTGAAGCAGGAACAACAATTGTTTCTACACAACTATTATGAATAGCCATACTCCAATAAGTATGGAAATCTTTGTACTCAGTTTGCATTGGGAAACCTGTTAATTCCCAATTAGCTTGCATTGCATCGTAAACAACTTTAGAATCTTTTCCACCTCTAGTAGATTTACCAGCCCAAACCAATAAAGATTCAGCAAAAGCAGCAGTATTGTATAAAGGTCTAATAGTTGGCTGAGCAACTGCGTAATGATTTAATTTTGGATTGTAATCATTCCAAGATTCTAACGCATGGTGATCAGGACAAACAAATTTACATTTTGAAGCAGTTTCATCGGCATGAGATGCAAAAGAAACCGTTAATTTAATTTTAGATAAAGCTTTTGAAAATTGTTCACCATTTGACAATGTATAAACAGGGTTAGCTCCATAAAACAAGATTGCATCAGGACCTTTTCCAGCTATAACATCCTGAACCAATTTATTCATTTTCTCATCCTCAGATTTGAATAAATTAACTGGATTGTTAATGTTTATAGTTTTTGTATAAGCACCAAGATGACTATTCAGTTTATTAACTAAAATTTGAACTGATTTATTATTCGATCCAGCAACAACTAATGATTCAGATTTAGAAGCTTTTAATGATCTAATTGCTTCGTCTGCTTTTTTACGAACATCATCTGATAACTTAGAAGAAACACCTGAATCAACTCCAAAACCTTTTAAGATATATGCTAAAACATTTGCTTGTTCTGATGGTTTAATCATTGCTCTATAATCAGCATTTGATCCAGTCAATGACATTACCGTTTCAAATTGGAAATGTCTTGACATCCATTCAGCATCTGGATTTCTATTTATTAAGTATTCTGATTGATATTGAGTTGAAAGTAACCAAGAACCTAAGAAATCGGCTCCAATACTAACAATTGTTTTTGCATTTGCAAAATTATAATCAGGAATAACATTTAATCCAAATGAAGCTAAATTAGCTAATCTAATACCTGAATATGAAACAGCATCGTATTGAACGTGTTCAAAAACAGGAGATTCAACAGTAGAACCTAATGATGTAGCCAAACTTGCTATACTACCTTGAATAGAAGGACTTATAATTGTATCAGAAACTAATACAATTTTACCTTTTTTAGCAGCAATTGCAGATAATTCACTTTTAATAGTTGAATCAACTTTTGACCAATCTTTATCAACTCCATTTATTGTAGGATTTTGAAGTCTTGAACCTTCATACAATCCTAAAACGGATGCAATAATTTGAGCATTAACAGCCCCTTTAGAAACACCATAATCAGCATTTCCTTTAATATAAATTGGTCTACCTTCTCTAGTTTTCACAAGAATACTAGCATACGTATTACCATCATAGTAAGTTGAAGCATACCAAGTCGGCATACCTGGAGTTACGTTTTCAGGTTTAATTACGTAAGGAATTGCTTTCGTAACAGGAGCTTCACAAGCAGCTAAAGTAGCTGCAGCAACGCTAAATCCTAAAAATTTCATGAAATCACGACGATTAGTCGAAGATTCTGCTAGATTGTCGTCTCCAAGAAATTCTTGAACAGACATTTCTTGAGCAAATTCTTTATCTATCGTCTCAAGGAATTCTGGAGTTTGATTTAACTCTTCAATACCTTTCCAATATTTTTTATTTGTTCCCATGTGCTTATTTGAAGTTTTTCTATGCGTAAATTAATAGTGACATTTAGCACATTCCCATCCGCCAAGTTCTTTCACAGTTACTTTACCGTCGTCCAAGTATTTACTATATAATTTTTTATCATTATTCAATAAACGTTTGTGAATTTCATTATAATAACCATCTCCTTTTGTATCGATAGAACCAGTAGTGATTTCTTTTTCACCATGACATTCTATACACCATCCCATTGTTAAAGTAGGTCTAGTAAGAACAACGTTACCTTCTATTTTGTTTAATTCAGCAACAGTTTTCACTTGAGCAGTTTCAACTTGCTTAGTCATATCACCATGACATTGTTTACAATCTACTCCACCAACTACAACGTGTTGAGAGTGATTAAAATAAACATGATCAGGTAAAACGTGAACTTTATTCCAAACTATTTCTTTTGTTTTACCAGTATATTTCATTCCTCCAGCATCCCAACCAGCTGCTTCGTATACTTTAGCAATTTGTTCTTGTTGTGCAGGAGTTCGTCCATTAATTTGTTTGTGACAATTCATACAAACGTTAACAGTTGGTAAACCAGCACTTTTTGATTTAGTAACTGAATTATGACAGTATTTACAATCAATACCATTTGTTCCTGTATGAATTGCGTGAGGAAATGCAATAGGTTGAGATGGTTGGTATTCTTCAACAACACCGATAGTAGATAAGCCTAAAATACCTGATACACAAAGTGAGATAAATATCACTAAACATCCAATCATTACTGATTTTTTGTTTTTCCAAGCCCAAGAGCGGAATTCGTCAGTATATGTTTCGCCTTGTTTTACATTTTCATCTGTAACTATTTTTAATTGACGTCTTACACCTCCTACTGCCATTATGATAGTAATAAATATAATAGCTAACATAACCCATACCCAAGTATTTGAGTCTTCTTCAACACCTTCTTCACCAATAGCTTCAGTTGACATTGCACCAGTTGCATCAGCATTAGCCGCAGCAGGATCTGGTTGCTCATCAACCCAAGTTAAGATAGCATCTATATCTTCTTTTTTCAACTCAGGAAATGCTTGCATCGCAGTTGGAGACCACGTAGAAACAGTTTGAGCATAAGGATCAGTTGCAACAGCAGTTTGCCAATTATTTACCCATTGGTAAATTGAACCTTCTTTTGCGCCACCATCAGCCCATTTTGTTCTTACTTGAAACAATTTTGGTCCAGTACCATTTTTGTGTGGTTGGTGACAACTTGCACATTTCGCTTTGAAAAGAGCTTCGCCTTGGGCATTTGAATTGAATGAACCAACGAAAAGCATCGTTGATAAGATTCCAAAACACCACTTGTTAAAATTTTTAAACATCTGATTATTAGATATTTTCATGTGAAAAACTGTTAATCTATCGCCAAATAACGTTAAAAAAGACACTATTTGACATTGACAAAATTATAAGATTTGATTTATTACGTGACATTTATATGACAATTTTAAACTAAAAAACACTAGTTTAAAATGATTCTAAATAACAGATTTGTATAAAAAATATATTTAATATTGATTTGCACCGAGTTATGGAAAATATAGCCAAAATACAAATGGAATAGAAAGTAGATTAAAAAAAATAAAATTATCAAGCAGAAATTATTCAAAATCATTCCTCATAAAAGATTAAAAGCTATTTATAAATTTAATACATTTGAATAAAATTAGAAAAATGAAAAATTTTATTTCCTTTTACTTAATATGTACATCTGCAATAACGACAATTGCTCAAAAAAATATTGAAATAATTAAAGATGATAAAATTGATGTATTAGTTAGGGAACAAAGTAAAATAATACCACCTGCTACTGTTCCTCAAATAAATGGTTACAGGATACAATTATTTTTTGATACGGATAAGAAAATGGTAGATGACGCTCGAATCAAATTTATATCGAGTTTTCCAAAAGTAGAAACATATTTAATATATAATGCTCCAAATTATTTATTAAAAGTTGGGAATTTTAGAACACATTTAGAGGCAGAAAAAGTAAAAATATCTATCGACAAAGATTTTCCAACAAATTACATTGTTAAAGAGTTAATTAATTTACCAAGAATAGATTAACTATAGTTTTAGAAAGATTAATTATTCAGTAACAATTAATCTTCATCTGTATTTAAATCAAAATCTCTAATTAATAAGGCAATTTCACTCATTATTTGAGCTTTTTGAGGATCTTTAGCAGTAGTAGTGTCTTCAATATATTCTTTCAAATGAAGATGACATTCTAATATATGTTGTTCTTGAAAAGGTCCATCTAAATTTTCCAAAATTGTCAAACATTCAAATGCTTCCATAAAATTACCATCACAAGCAATTTCAACAAATTCAGCAATGTAATCTGAATAATCAACTTTACAATTCCAAATCGTGGTTAATAATTTTTGTCGTTGATTTAAAAATTTTTCATCCCTTAAGATTGAAATAATCTCTTCTTTGACTTGGGTAGACTTCAAATCACCTAAAAATTCAAGAACCTCATTTTCAGAATCAAGAGTCAAATCCGTTTTTAATAATTCAGCTAAAGGTCTCAAAATAGAAATATTTCCATTTACTTGAAAAGCTTTCAGAGATGAACTTATTTTTGTTGGAATTCCACTATTTAAATCAAGCAATAATTGATTGATTTTTAAACTATTTTTTTTATCAAAATTATTCGAATTTTCCACCTTAAGATCTATTTTTTATCAAAAGTAATTAAAATTCTAAAAATGAAATCGTGACTAGTAAATAAGATCTGATTAAATGGATAAAAGATGATTTAAAAAAATTAAAATTATAGATATATTTGTAATATGTTTACTCAAAAAATAAATATCAAATTCATCATTTATATAGCACTTATATTAAGTGTTTCTTCGTGTATGGTGAAAACTGCTAAAGTTCCAAAAAAACAAATTGTGGTTGTTTATTCAGATTGTTTAAACTCAAAAGATCTTCACCTATTCAAGTCATTTAGAAAAAAACAAAAAATTAGTGTAAAGATTATTAATTTACCAACTGATAGTATTATAAACAAACTAAAAAAAGATCAATATAATACAACAGCTGATGTAGTAATTTTAAAATCATTATTTGGAATTTACAAAGCTCAAAAAGCAGATCTCTTTCAACCTTGGAAATCTTGGAAGATGAATGAGCTTGTAAATAAAAACTTTAAGTCGCCAAGGAATACTTGGTTTGGAATTGGAATTGAACCTTATATTTTTATAGCTAAAAATGACACAATTTCTACATTAAACTCAATTGGAGACTTACTTTATCAAAAAAATCAGGATAAATGGTCGACAGATTTAGAGAACTCTTCTGAATTGATTCCATTAATTGCACCAATTTTACAAAACAAAAAAAGAAGTGAATCTCTAGATTGGATGAGAGATTTTACAAAATTTCAACATCAAGATCAAAACAAAAAAGATAAAAATGGAATTCCTAAAATGACAACGGATGTATTACTTACCACTTATGGGTCTTTTGTAAAAATGTCTGAAAGAAATGATAGCTTGGATTCTCAACTTAAATTAATCTTTTCAAACCAAACAAAAAAAGGTACATTTTTCAATTTACATTGTACAGGAATTGTAAAACAAGCTCGAAACTATGAAAATGCAAAACTTTTAATCGAATATATCTCAACAAATTCAACTAATGAAAAATTAAATAATTTATGGAAAACATTTCCAATTGGACTTCATAAAAGAAAACATAATTATGCATACCAAAATACATTTTTCAAAATCTATCCTTGCTCAATAAACCAAACATTAATAAATTACAAACAATTAAATAAAACACTTAAAAAAGTAAAGAATTAAAGAAAAGCTAGTTATCAACAAACAATAAGGAATAAAAATAAAATAATCATCTCACTATTAAAAACTACTTTTTTAGTTTTGTAAAAAAGATTGAATGACAAAAGAAGAAAGATTAAATATTAAAATAGAAAACAAAGAACAGATTACACTTTCAAATAGTAGTGAATTTGTGAAATTGACTGCAATTATTGTTTCTTTATTAAGCTTGATTTCTGTAGGTTTGATTCTCTACTTTTTCAAAATTAAAATCGAATCTATTTTACTAATTTTCACATTTTTAATTGTATATCTCCTATTTATAGTTCAGTTAAAAGAATACGTTTCAGCATCTATAAAAGATGAAATGCTAATTACAAAAAACATATTTAACACTAAAAAAATAACATCGATAAAAAGCATCAAATCAATTTCTTCAAAAACACTATTTAATGTAGACTTTACAAAAGTTACTTATAAATTAGATGGAACAAAATATTCAATACGGATTATTCAAAAAATTGATTCGGAACACCTTAAAAATGATGAAATAATAAAAACTATTTTAAAAATAGCTTGTTAAAAAAGAAAAATCGACAAATATAAAATTACACTTAAAATACCTCAAAAGAGTGAGTGTAATTTTCATCTAACTTCTCTAACTTTGTTCATAGAATAAAAATTGTATGGATAAATCTCTTTCTATAGTAAATACTGGTGAAATTGTCACTATTTCCAATTTGGTTGATTCATCATTAAAGCCAAAATTAATGGAAATGGGATTAATTGCTGGAAAAAAATTGAAAGTGCTGTTTAAAGCTCCTTTTGGAGACCCTATTGCAATTGATTTAGGTGGATATATCTTATCTCTTCGCTTGGATGAAGCACGTTTAATTAATGTATCTTATTAAATCGGCTTTTCGGTAAAAAGTGATTAAATTTGTTTTATGAACATTGCCCTTTTAGGAAATCCAAATACTGGTAAAAGTACTATTTTTAATTTGTTGACTGGATTAAGGCAACACGTTGGAAATTTTCCTGGGGTAACTGTAGATAAGAAAGTTGGAGAATTTAACTATAACAACCAAAAACATAAATTAACAGATTTTCCTGGAACTTATAGCATATACCCACATTCAAAAGACGAAGAAATTGTCTACAAAGTTCTTTCTGATAAAACACACCCTGAATATCCAGAATTAGCAGTTGTTATCGTAGATTCCTCTAATTTGGAACGTAATCTTTTCTTATTTACACAAATATATGACCTTGAAATTCCAATAATCTTGGTATTAAATATGTCAGATATTGCAAATAGACGAGGCAAAATAATTAACATTGAATTACTAAAAAAAGAATTTCCCGGTATTGAAATAATTGAAACAAGTGCGAGAGTTGGTTTAGGAATAGATCGACTTAAACAATCAATTACCTCATTTAAAAAAACAGAAGTAACAGCTAAATTCATAAACGATTTTCAGTTATTATCAATAGAAGATTTTGATAATCAAACTATTGACACAGAAAAAAGATATAAAAAAATAAGAAAAGTTCTTACAAACATTGTAACTGAAAAAGAAGTAACAAAAGACTCCAATAGCAATCGTTTAGATAAAATATTAGTTCATCCTATTTTAGGATACCTTCTATTTACTCTGGTATTGTTTGTATTGTTTCAATTTATCTATGTTTTTGCAGCATTACCAATGGATTTAATTGATAATTCTTTTTCAAACTTAAGTAATTGGCTACACGATGTTTTACCGACCGGACTTTTTTCAGACTTAATAAGTCAAGGAATTGTGCCTGGAATTGGAGGAGTAGTTGTATTCGTACCCCAAATTGCCTTACTTTTTTTCTTTTTATCCATTTTGGAAGAAAGTGGATATTTGGCAAGGGTAGTATTTATAATGGATCGATTAATGCGACCTTTGGGATTAAATGGAAAAAGTGTAGTACCATTATTATCTAGTGTTGCCTGTGCTATTCCAGGAATTATGGCTGCAAGAACCATTAGCAGTTGGAAAGAAAGATTGATTACAATATTAGTTGCGCCTTTAATGAGTTGCAGTGCTCGAATACCCGTTTATACCTTATTAATCGCTTTGGTTATTCCTTCTAAAACTATTCTTGGTTTTATTAATCTACAAGGTCTTGTTTTATTTGCATTGTATGCATTGGGGTTAATTTCTGCCTTATTAATGGCTGTTATTATGAATTTATTTATCAAATCCACTGATAAAAGTTTCTTACTATTAGAAATGCCAACTTATAAAATACCAAGAATTGGAAACATTGGTTTAAATGTTCTAGAAAAAGTCAAAGTATTTGTTTCACAAGCAGGTAAGATTATATTAGCTATTTCAATAATTCTATGGGCACTTGCCACATTTGGACCGGGAAATAAAATGGATAATGCAATTTCTAATTTAGAGAAACAGTCTTCATTTAATCAACTTTCAAAGGAGGACCAAGAACATAAAATTTCAGCTGAAAAATTAGCAAATTCGTACATTGGAATTATAGGAAAAAGTATTGAACCTGTAATTCGTCCGTTAGGATATGATTGGAAAATTGGAATATCACTAATAACCTCATTTGCTGCTCGAGAAGTTTTTGTTGGGTCATTAGCTACGATTTATGCGGTTCAGGATGACGGGGGTGAAAACAAATCATTACTCAACCGATTAAGAGATGAGAAAAAAGAAAACGGGACAAAAGTCTACACACTTGGAACAGGTGTTTCTCTGATGGTTTTTTACGTATATGCTATGCAATGTATGGCAACTTTAGCAGTTGTGAAACGTGAAACGAAAAGTTGGAAATGGCCACTTTTTCAAATTGCATTTATGGGAGTATTTGCATACATAGGTGCATATATAGCCTTCACTCTTTTTAGTTAGACTATGCAACTATTCTTAACAATTTCAACAATTTTAATAGCTCTTTCTTATTTAGCGATAAACTTTTATAAACGATTTTTCGGAAAAGAAAAGAAGTGTGACGGTTGTAGCTTAAATAAAGAACTAGAAAAAAATGAGTTTTAAAAATTGTTTTTAGTATGAATTAAAACCAACCAAATACCACTACTAAAAATTATTTATAATCCTTTTTAAGGTTAATATCAATTTAATATCAATAAAATGATATTAATTATGATAATTTATGATAAATGTCAACTTATGAGGTTAACATTTTGTATCTTTGAGTATGAAATTGTCAAAGCTTATAATGAAAAATATTTTAGTATCATTTTTAATTATTTGTTCGGTATCATTTGCACAGGAAGATAAAGCAAATCCAATTATACCAAAATCTAAAAAGGGTAGTTTTTATGCCTATTGGGGATGGAATACATCAATGTATTCATCTTCAGATATTTCATTTAAAGGGAATAATTACGATTTTACTTTATATGATGTTGCTGCGACGGATCGCCAAAGTCCATTTGATTTAAAATTATACCTTAATCCTGGAACCATTACAATACCTCAATATAATTTAAGAATTGGTTATGTTTTAAATTATAAGTACGAAATCTCCGTTGGTGTAGATCATATGAAATATGTGATGCGCGCCTATCAACCTTCAACTATAACTGGTGAAATTTCAAAATACGGCGCCGAGTATGATGGTGTGTATTCTAATACTCCTTTTGTTATAAAACCGGATTTTTTAATGTTTGAACATACAGACGGGCTAAATTACATTAATTCTGAACTAAGAAGAAATGATAAATTATTAGAAAAAGGAAAGATTGCACTAAATTTTTTAACAGGTGCTGGAACTGGCGTAGTAATGCCTCGAACAAATTGTACACTTCTAGGAAATCCACGTTATGACCAATTTCATTTAGCCGGATTTGGTTTCGATGTATTGGTTGGATTAAACATTGATTTTTACAATCGCTTCTTTATTCAAACAGAATTTAAAGCAGGTTATATTAAAATGCCATCAATTAGAACTACAATGTTTAAAACAGATATTGCTAAACAAAGCTTTACATTTTTAGAATCAAATATTGTTTTTGGTTATCGATTTAACACTAAAAAAGATAAGAAATAAACTATTATTTATACTCTAAACATTTTACGATGAAAACATTTTATACTTTATTTTTAATTCTACTATTCGCATCTTGTAGCCCTGAGAATATGCTAAACAGAAAATTAGATGGAGAATGGTCGTTAGTTAGTGTAAATGGAGAAAAAATAGACGCAAATTATTCTAAAAAAATCACTTTTTCAAAAGATGGTAAAGGTGGTGATGTAATATATACGACGGTTAGCGATAATAAAACTGAAATAAAAAAAGGAATTTACGCACTCATTAAAACCAACTCTATCTCAATAGCTTTCCCAAACAATGCATACGGATCAGGATATGAAACGGAAGTTTATGATTTTACAAATACTTCAAGTACTGATCTTACTTTGACACAAGACAGAAATAATAATACATTCGCCTTCAAAAAGAATTAATACAAATATTGCTTGTATTAATTACGAATATTATGATAACAGTCATTGTCTAAAGATTGTTTAAAGTTATTATTATTGTAATTATTAATGAAATAATTAGAATATGATAACAACTCCAGAAGAGGCTGTAAAGTGTATTAACTCAAATAATCGAGTATTTATTCATTCAGCAGTTGCAGTACCAATAAAATTGGTGCAAGCTATGACGGATAGATATTCTGAATTAAAAAACGTGAGGATATATTCTATGCATACGGAAGGAGAAGCTCCCTATGCAGATAAAAAGATGGAAGGTTCCTTTATCGTAAATCCTTTTTTTATTGGACAAAATATTCGAGAAAATATTCAATCTGGTCGAGGTAGTTATATTCCTATTTTTTTAAGTGAAGCTCCTTCATTATTTCGAAATGGAAGTATTCCATTGGATGTTGCTCTTATTTCTGTTTCACCTCCTGATAAACATGGTTTTTGCTCATTGGGGACTTCAGTGGATATATCACTTGCAGCTGTTCAATCTGCTAAATTTATTGTTGCTCAAATCAATAAATATGTCCCAAGAAGTCATGGAGATGGTTTTATTCATATTTCAAAAATTCATTTTGCTATTGAAGAAGATATTCCTTTACCAGAAATAAATTCTCATCCAATTTCAGCAATTGAAAAAGAAATTGGGAAAAACATTTCGAATTTAATTGAGAATGGCGCCACACTTCAAATGGGAATAGGTGCAATTCCAAATGCTGTTCTATCTTGTTTAACGAATCATAAAGATTTAGGTATTCACTCCGAAATGTTTTCGGATGGTATTTTACCATTAATTGAATCTGGTGTTATTAATGGCTCCAACAAGGAAAAACATAGAAATTCTGTTGTTGGCTCTTTTGCTATTGGATCAAAAAAATTATACGATTTCATTGATGATAATCCATTTATAAAGATGCTCGATTTTTCCTACGTTAATAATGTAGAAGTAATTCGTAAAAACCCAAAAGTAACAGCTATAAATAGTGCTATTGAAATAGATTTAAGTGGACAAGTTTGTGCGGACTCAATTGGAGGTAAAATGTTCTCTGGTGTAGGTGGTCAAATGGACTTCATTCGTGGCGCTTCATTATCAGAAGGCGGAAAACCAATTATTGCGTTAGCTTCTACAACAAAAAATGGAGAATCTAAAATTGTTCCTTTTCTAAAAAGTGGTGCTGGAGTAGTTACAACGCGCGCGCATGTTCATTGGGTAGTAACAGAATACGGAGCTATAAATTTATATGGAAAATCTATAGACGAACGTTCAAAATTATTAGCAAGTATAGCACATCCAAAACATAGAGAATGGCTTTTGAAAACGGCATTTTGAAAACGAGAAAAAAAGTTTAAATTAAATTTACTTCCCAATACAAAACTTACTAAAAATATTACCTAAAATCTCATCGCTAGATATATCCCCTGTAATACTTCCCAACTGATACATTGCTTGACGAATATCCATGGCAACGAAGTCAGAACTCACATCCGCTTCTAAACCCTCTTTAGCACTTTGTAAAGAGGCTTCTGTTTTTGTCAAAGCATCAAAATGTCTAACATTTGATACAATCGTTTCGTTAGCTAAATCGAAATTTCCAAGTACTTGTTCTTCCATCCATTTACGAAGCTCATCTATTCCCTTGCCTTCCTTAGCACTTATTGCTTGAAAGGTTGAACTTAAGGATGAGATTGAGGTTGAGTTTACGGAGGATTTTCTTAAGTCGGATTTATTGCCTATCAATAAAAATTTCTTTTCTGGGTATTCTTCTTGAAGTTTTTCTACCCATTCGGTAGCAGTTTTCGTATCCATTGAAGCGTGACCTTCAGCTTTTGAACCTTCTTCACTGAAATCACTCATTACTAAAACGATTTGAGCCGATTTAATTTTTTCTAATGAACGTTCAATTCCCATCGCTTCAATTGTTTCAGCTCCTTCACGAATTCCTGCTGTATCAATTAATCGGAAAAGAATTCCATTGATATTTAGAGTTTCCTCAATTACGTCTCTAGTTGTTCCTTCGATATTACTTACTATTGCTCTATCTTCTCCTAAAAGTGTATTTAAAAGTGTACTTTTTCCTGTATTTGGAGCACCAACTATTGCAACTGGCACACCATTTTTAATAGCATTTCCTAATTCAAATGATTTGGCTAAACGACCAATATATAAAAGAACATCGTTGACCATTTTATTCAACTGAGTTCGGTCTGCAAATTGAACATCTTCTTCTCCAAAATCTAATTCTAATTCTATTAAGGAAGCAAAATTGATTAACTTTTCACGGATGTCTTTCAACTCATTAGAAAAACCACCACGCATTTGCTTCATTGCTATGTTATGAGCATTTCTAGATTGAGATGCTATTAAATCCGCAACTGCCTCTGCTTGAGACAAATCCATTTTACCATTCATAAAAGCACGCATCGTAAATTCTCCTGGTTCAGCCATTCTACAACCATTATCCAATAATAATTGAATAATTTGTTGTTGAATAAAAGGCGAACCATGACAACCAATTTCAGCGATTTCTTCTCCCGTAAAACTTTTACCTTCTGAGAAAATAGTAATTAAAACCTCGTCGATAATCTCCCCTACTTTATTTTTTATTGTTGCAAAATGTGCGGTATGAGATTCTTTTCCAACTAAATTTTTAGAGGCCATTTTCGAAACAATTGATATTGCTTCTTTCCCTGAAATACGAATTAATCCAATTGCACCTATTCCATTTGCTGTTGAAAGAGCGCAAATTGTATCGTTTTGTTGTCCAATGTTAATCATACTGTAAAAATAGGGATTATTTTATTTTGAGGTGATAGTCATTCATACAATGTAGCTCTAATTTTCAAATTCAGATTTAAGTTTTCAAAATGATAAAAAATAAAAATATACTTATCAGTAGAACAAAATAATTTTAACCTTAAAATACATTTCTTATATTTGAAAAAACAAATGATATAAATTATGAAAAAAACAATATTTAATTTCATTTTTGTAGGGTTTTCAACTATAGTTTTTGCTCAAGAAACTACTACAAATGCTGAAAATAGTGAATACAAATTTACCAAAGTTGCTCATTTAGATGCGACCCCTGTTTTGAGTCAAGGTCATACAGGAACTTGTTGGAGTTTTTCTTCTTTGTCGTTTTTTGAGTCCGAAATGATAAGAAAAGGAAACAAAAATCCAGCTATTTTATCTCAAATGTTTATTTCTCGAAAAGCGTATGAGTCAAAAGCTGAGAAATACATTCGTTTAGACGGAAAAGGTAATTTTTCTGAAGGTGGAGCTTTTCATGATATTCCTTTCGTAATTAAAAATTATGGTATTGTTCCTCAATCTGTATATACAGGATTAAAAGATGGAAATGATGTTTATGACCACAGCGAAATGTTCAGTGTATTGAATGGAGCTGTAACAGGTTTGTTAGGATATATGAAAGATATGGGAAACAATGGTATTTCTACATCTTGGAAACCAGCTCTTAGTGGTGTTTTAGATGCTTACTTCGGAACAGATATTAAAGAATTTGAATTCAATGGAAAAAAATATACTCCTAAAACGTATGCAGCATCTTTAGGTTTAAATATGGATGAATACGTTTCTGTTACTTCATTTGCAAATTCTCCATACAACAAAAAATGTTTAATTGAAGTTCCTGATAACTGGATTTGGAATGAAAGCTACAACGTTGAATTAAATGATATGATGGATATCACAGAAAATGCTTTGAAAACAGGTTATACTGTAGCTTGGGGAGCAGATGTTTCTGAAAAAGGATTTAGTTGGAATGAAGGTATTGCTATAGTTCCAGAAGACCCTTCTTCTATTCAAGTGAAAGGTAAAAGCAATAAAAATTTCTCAGATGGTGGTGCTGAAAAGAAATCAAATGCATTTTTACAACCTGTAAAAGAATTGGTAATCACACCTGAATTACGTCAGAAAGCATACGATACTAAAACAACTACAGATGATCATGGAATGCACATAGTTGGACTATACAAAGACCAAAATGGAACACGATTTTTCTTAGTTAAAAACTCTTGGGGAACGGATAATTATCCAAAAGGATTTTTCTATGTTTCTGAAAGCTATTTTAAGTATAAAACAATGAATATTTTCTTGCACAGAGATGGTATTCAGTCGTCTGTTAAAAAGAAAATAGGCTTGTAATTAATGGTTATTTGCTTTTTGTAAGATTTATTAAAAATTTAGTTGTAAAGAATAAAAAATTTACGTAAATTGATTTAAATCCTACAATTATGAACAGATTAACGCCCGCAGAAGAGCAAGTTATGCTTCGATTATGGAAATTGGAAAAGGCATCTGTTAAAGAGATAGTTGAACTTTACCAAGATTTGAAGCAGGTACCTGCCTACAATACGACTTCGACAATAATTCGAATTCTAGAGAAAAAAAAGTTTGTAAAACACAAGGCAAAAGGTAGAGGTTACATTTATCTTCCGAAGATTTCAAAAGAAGAATACGGAGCTTATCTGATTAATTATTTAGTTATAAATTATTTTGATGAAGATAAATCGCTTCTGATTCAAAAGATCAATGAAATTTTATAATAAAATTAACAAAAAAGCAGCTAAAAAATTAGCTGCTTTTTTGGTTTTAATTTCATCCTTCTCACTTTTCCTTGATGAAAAGTAAGCAAAAATCAAGGTACTTTCTTAGGAATTTTTTACTTCATTACTTTATGTAAAATCTCAGGTAAATACTTTCCTACACGCTTTCTTTCGCGAAAATGCGAAACGCGGTTACGGAAAAATTTACTCCCAGCACTTACGTTTGGTCTTCAAAAGTTACACTTTTTCTTCTAAAGAAAGACCTATTGAAAGCTAGCTTCGCATCTACTTTTATTTCAATACTAAAGTTCTAATAAATTTTTACAATAAAAACTTTTAGTATTAATATTTTTTTCTTAAACTAAAGATTTCGCAAATTCTCTTGCCTGACGATCACTTTCAACAAAATCTTCGTATTCTGGTTTCTGAATAGAAATACAGTTATTCAAGGTTTCCTCATTTATACGTGCGATGTCTAAAAAACTAATTTTCTCATTTAAAAAAGCATCAACGGCAACCTCATTTGCTGCATTTAATATACAAGCAGCTGTACCTTCCATTTCCATTGCTTTATAAGCTAAATCTAAATTTTTGAAGGTTTCTTTATCAGCTTTCTCAAATGTCAATTGTGGATAGTCCATAAAATTGAAACGGGGGAAATCTGTTTTCAAACGATCAGGATATGTCAAAGCAAATTGAATAGGTAATTTCATATCTGGTAATCCCATTTGCGCTTTCATACTACCATCTTCAAACTGAACTAAAGAATGAACGATAGATTGAGGATGTACAATAACATCTATTTGTTCGGCTTTTAAACTAAAGAGCCACTTTGCTTCGATAACTTCAAGACCTTTATTCATCATCGTTGCAGAATCAATGGTAATCTTAGCTCCCATTGCCCAATTTGGATGCTTCAAAGCTTGAGCGAGAGTAACCGTTTTTAATTGTTCTGTAGACCAACCACGGAAAGGTCCTCCTGAAGCTGTAAGGTAAATCTTTTCTATTTTATTATGAAACTCACCAACTAAACATTGAAAAATAGCTGAATGTTCAGAATCAACCGGATAAATATTTACCCCGTTTTCTCTAGCTAATTTTGTTACTAATTCTCCTGCACAAACCAATGTCTCTTTATTCGCTAAGGCAATCGTTTTCTTCGCTCTGATTGCAGCCAATGTCGGTTTTAATCCTGCATAACCAACTAATGCTGTTAATACAGTATGTATTTCGTGAAATTCAACTACTTGAGACAGTGCGGCTTCACCAGAATAAACAGTAATGTCATAATCCCAAAGTGATTGTTTCACTTTCTCATATAAAGTCTCATCTCCTATTACGACAGCATTTGGAAGATGTTTTATTGCTTGTTCAATTAATAAATCAGCATTTGAATGAGCGGTGATGACTTGTAAATCAAAAATATCTGGATATGCACCAATTACTTCTAACGCTTGTGTACCGATAGAACCCGTTGATCCTAAAATTGCTATGCCCTTTTTTACATTCATGTTGTAAAAATAGGGAAATTATATTTTCGAGAGATGAAAAAGAGGTGATTTATCAATTCAAATTTTAACTAAAAAGTTCACAATTTTTCTTAAAAACAAAGTCTTAGGTCAAAATATTAATAGAATTCACTTTTTTGAGTTAATTTTGTAGGAAGATAAAAAACGGAGAAATGGCGGAAGTATTGCAAGACCTTGGTATACAAGAAATTTTAACTCAATTTGGAATTGAGGAAGTTAATAATGGAGCTTCTTTAGGAAGTAAATGGTTAAAAACTAGAGGTGAAAGAATCAATTCATATTCTCCAGTTGATGGAAAATTAATTGCTTCCGTAAATTCTGCAACTGAAGTTGATTATGAAGCTGCTGTTTTAAAAGCGCAAGAAGCTTACAAAGTATGGAGAAAAGTACCTTCGCCTAAAAGAGGAGATATTGTTCGTCAATTAGCAGATCGTTTACGTTTTCACAAAGATTCATTAGGGAAATTAGTTTCTTATGAAATGGGGAAATCGTTGCAAGAAGGTTTAGGTGAAGTTCAAGAAATGATCGACATCTGTGATTTTGCAGTTGGTTTATCTCGTCAATTATACGGTTTAACTATGCACTCTGAACGTCCAGGACATAGAATGTACGAGCAATACCACCCAATCGGAATTGTAGGGATTATTTCTGCTTTCAATTTCCCAGTTGCGGTTTGGAATTGGAATACAGCACTTGCTTGGGTTTGTGGTGATGTTTGTATTTGGAAACCATCCGAAAAAACTCCTTTGACTGCAATTGCATGTCAACAAATTACAAGAGAAGTTTTTGAAGCAAATGATGTTCCTGAAGGAGTTTCTTGTGTAATTATCGGAAATGCTGAAATTGGAAAATTAATGGCTGAAGATGTTCGTGTTCCTTTGATTTCTGCTACAGGTTCTACTCGCATGGGTAAATCTGTTGGAGCAGCTGTTGGAGCACGTTTAGGAAAATCATTGTTAGAATTAGGTGGAAATAATGCAATCATTATGGCTCCAAGTTGTGACTTAAAAATGGTTATCCCAGGTGCAGTATTCGGTGCAGTTGGAACAGCGGGTCAACGTTGTACTTCAACTCGTCGTTTAATTGTGCACGAAGATATTTATGATAAAGTAAAAGAATCAATTGCAAAAGCATACGGTCAACTTCGTATTGGTAATCCATTGGATGAAACAAATCATGTTGGACCGCTTATCGATAAAGATGCAGTTAAATTATACCTTGAATCTTTAGAGCAAGCAGTTGTGCAAGGAGGTAAAATTATTGTAGAAGGTGGTGTTTTAGAAGGTGAAGGATATGAGTCTGGATGCTATGTAAAACCTGCAATTGTTGAAGCTGAAAATCATTTTGCAGTTGTTCAACATGAAACATTTGCACCAATTCTTTACATTATGAAATATTCTGGTGGTGTTGAAAATGCTATCAAAATTCAAAACGGTGTTCCTCAAGGATTGTCTTCTGCAATTATGACAAATAACTTAAAAGAAGCTGAAATGTTCTTATCTTACAATGGTTCTGATTGTGGAATCGCTAACGTAAACATAGGAACTTCAGGAGCTGAAATTGGTGGTGCATTTGGTGGTGAAAAAGAAACAGGTGGTGGACGTGAGTCTGGATCTGATGCTTGGAAAGTATACATGAGGCGTCAAACAAATACAATTAACTATTCAGATAGTTTACCTTTAGCACAAGGAATTAAGTTTGAATTATAGAAATAGGTTAAGACTGAGGTTAAGGTTAAGCCTGACGGAAGTTAAAAATTGATTGTATCCCCGAGTATTTATTTACTTGGGGATTTTTTGTTTAATTAATTTGAAACCTCAACTTCAAGTTTATCGCCTTTGTTTTTTAAAATAAATTTTTTAACCATAAAATAAAATCCACAAGTCCCAGCTAAATAAAATAGAGGTAGTATCTGTGTTAAAAATCTAAATTCTCGTTCTGAGAAGGAAAAGGCAATTATCAGTAAATGAGCGAATAGAAACGTTAATATTATTTTTAATCCTCGTTGTTGTTTTATGAAATATAAACTAACTAATGTAAAAAAGTAGGTTGGGAGCATCCATAAATTAAATCGAATAATAAATTTAATTGTAAGCCATGGACGATAAATAGGGAAAAGTTCGCTTGCTATTCTTAAAAAAGCCAACTTAGTAAAGGCAAAGGGATGTTTAACAATATATGTAACACTTTCAACTAGATCATTTTTGTTTGAAAAATTTTCTTTGGGCATTGAAAGGTGAAAGGTTTCTTTATCACAAATTATTTGGCCCTTCATTATTAGTTGGTGTAATCCATCTAATTCTCTATTTTTAGAAAACCATGGTGAATAATTCATTATAAATATAAAACCAACAAATAAGGACAGATAGATGATAATTTTTGAACGAAAAAGAAGATTATAATATTGAATAATAAAAAAGAGAGAAATCGGGATCAATACCCAACCATTAGGTCTCAAAGTTGTAGTGAAAATTACTATAATTAATATAATAAAATAGTGTCTAAAGGTTTGTTTTTGAATTAATTTATACAAAGCCCAAGCTGAGATGATGAGCATCGAAGAATAGAGGGATTCTGTATGGATGAACAAAACCCAAGTAACTATATAAGGACTGCTAAAATAAAAACTAGCGCCTAAAATTCCAGCAGTTTTACTCTTCGTAATTGATTTAATAAGATCATAAAAAGCGATGGAAGCCAAGAGTGTTACAATTATTTGAAAAGCAAGTGTAAATTCTAATCCTAGACCTAAAACACGTCCTAATGCGATGATTGACATATACCCAACATACGCATTTCGATACCCCATAATCCCTTTTCCTTGGATTAAATTTTCTGCTCCTTCAAGATATCTTTTAGAATCACAGCCATATTGAATACCTCCATATCCAGTACAAAGTGTTCCATAATTCCAGTTTAAATAATTTAGATATATAAACTTTATAATAGCAAATAAAATAATGAATAAATAAACCGACTTTTTATTGTTTTTGAACCATTTATAGCCAATAGAAATAATATTACGCATATGCTCTTTTAAATATATTTATTTGATTTTGTTGAAATTATAATCTTCCATTATGAAAAAAGGTCTTTGATTTAACTAATTCATTTTATACTTAGTATAAGGACAAATATAATGTGTTTTATCTATTTGATTGAAAATTAATCTTTTCATTCTCAAACTCAAACAATAAAATCCGATCTAGAACGTTCTTTCAACCATTCAAACTAAATTTTGATTAATTTCGCGAGATTACACTAAAACTATGGAGCACGAACAAATAGAAATTGAAAAAGAAAGACAGAATTTACTGCTATTCATTTGGAAAAAGCGTAAACCTATTATCGTTGTAACTGGTATAGCATCTGTTTTAGCTTTAGTTGTAGCGATGTTAATGAAACCGTTGTTTCTTTCTACAGCCATCGTTTTCCCTGCTGCAACTAGTTCTGTTTCATTCTCAGAACAACGTAATGCAAAAGCTTCTTCAATGGATTTTGGAGAGGAAGAACAAGCAGAACAATTGGTTCAAATTCTTCAATCGTCTCGAATTAGAGAAAAAGTGATTACTCAATTTGGATTGATGAATCATTATGGTATTGATTCTACTGATGTCAATAAAAACTTCAAAATGATGAAGGAATACGAAGGACATATCAGTTTCACACGTACACGTTATGGTTCTATTTCAATTGATGTTTTAGATGAAAATCCTGAATTAGCTGCTGAAATAGCAAACAAAATTGTAGACTTAATCGATACGGTTAAAAATACGATGATCAATGAACGTACAATGCCGGCTTTTGAGGTAAATAAACGTAAAAGAGATTTATTAGACCAAGATTTAAAAACGATATTAGTTCAATTGGATACTTTAGCTGAAAAAGGAGTAATTTCAATAGAAGGAAGAACGAATTTATATACGGCTTTTGTTGAGGCTAAATCAGCACAAGACAGAGAGTTTTTGAAAAAACAAATTGATGTAAACTTATTATACGGTGCTCGTTTTGATGGATTGGAGCAAATGCGTGATGAGAAAATCGTGAAATTAGAGAAGTTCTTAGATTCATACGAACAAGCTGAATCGGATGCGTATGCTAATTTTACTCATAAATTCATCGTGGAAAGAGCAGTTGTAGCTGATAAAAAAGACAAGCCAAAGCGTTTAATCATCGTGCTTTTAGCAGCAATGGGAACGTTTGTTTTTATGGTTTTCTTATTGTTGATCAACGAGAAATTCAAAGAGTTGAAAAAACAAGCTTAGTACTTCTAAATTTTGTTTAAGAAAAATAGCATAATCCTCTTATTTGGAGCAGTTTATATCCTCCTTACGCTTTATTTCGTTTGGAATAATCAAGCTTATTTTTCGCTTGCTTCTATTGGATTAATTGCTGTTTATGCGGCCATTTTTTACACTGATTTCACTTTTTTATCGATTGCTTTTCTAACTCCTTTATCAATCAATATTGAAGAATATACACAAAGTTTTGGATTATATATTCCAACAGAACCGTTACTTTTTGGAATGATGGTTTTGTTGTTAATGATGAACATTCGAAAGCAATTATTCCCCGTTGAAATTTGGAAAAACCCGATTATTTGGGCGGTTATTTTCTATGTTTTATGGATATTTGTTACTTCCATAACTAGTTCACAATCAATTATATCCTTTAAATTTTTATTGGCTCGTTTGTGGTTTATGGTTCCGCTATTATTGTATGGACCACTTGTTTTTCAGAAAGCTAAAAACATTCGAACTTTTGTATGGTTGTATGTTATTGGGATGATGATTGCGATTGCTTATACTCTTGTTGTTCATGCTTCGTATGGTTTTGGTGAAAAAGAGGGGCATTGGGTAATGTGGCCATTTTTCAAAGATCACACGATTTATGGAGCGATGGTTGCCTTTACTGTTCCAATGGTTTTTGGATTGTATTTTTCAAAAAAACATTCCCCTTTAATTCAAGCTATCTTGTTGTTTTTCATTGTTTTGAATTTATTTGGATTGTATTTCTCTTATACACGTGCAGCTTGGTTGAGTGTTTTTGCCGCTGTGGGTGTTTGGGCGTTAATTCATTTTAGAGTTAAATTTAGTTTACTTGCTTCGGCTACAGCTATTATTGGTATTGCGCTTTTCTTTTCTTGGGATGCTATTCAAATGGATATGGCTCGAAATAAGTCGGAACATACAACGGAAGATTTTGGGAAGAAGTTAGAAAGTGCAACAAACGTAACTACAGATGCATCCAATTTAGAGCGTTTAAATCGTTGGTCGTGTGCGATGAGTATGTTTGAAGATCGTCCATTTTTTGGTTATGGTCCAGGAACTTATTCGTTTGAATATGCTCGCTTTCAAGAGCCGGAGAACTTAACAATTATTTCAACTAATTTCGGGGATGCAGGAAACGCACACAGCGAGTATTTAGGTCCAATGGCTGAAATGGGATTTATGGGCTTAATCGCGATGTTATTGATCGTTACATCGATATTTTACAAAGGAATAACCTTGTACTACAAATGGCCAGAAACGGATTCAGAAATGAAAACCTTAATTCTGATGATGATTCTATCTCTAGTTACCTATTTCGTTCACGCTTTCTTGAATAATTTCTTGGATACAGACAAAGCAGCCGTTCCAATTTGGGGATTTTGTGCTTGTTTTATTGCGTTAGAAATGAGGTTGAATCGAGCGAACAAGTGATTTAACACAAAAGTTCTACTGTGTAGATGTCACAAAAGGAAGCGATCTAAGTTTCACAAAAGTTGGATTGATAAGTATGCGGAAAAAACTGCAAGCAGTTGAAAAAAAAATAGTTATGTAATTCTTGTCTTTTTTTAATTCAACAATATCAAATTATTTTTATATTTAAGAAACGAATCCAAAATATAAAACTATGAATTTCATTCTATCTTCTTTTTTTCTACTCTTTACTTTTTCTGTATTTAGTCAAACGAATGAACATAAAAATGATAGACCTAAATTATTATTTTTTAATCATAAATGTGATAAACTTCCCTATTACATGAAAGAAAATGATTCGTTGACAAATGAAATTTGTGAATTCCTTAATAAATTAAAGCTTTTACCGATCGATCAAACTATTGATTTTTCAAAAAAATACAAACATATTTATACTTCATCATATATTTATACTGAAACTTTGGATTCAATAACGGGGGATAATACTGGTGATCGGAAAATTGAATGTTTTAAGGAAGACCCAAGTATTTTACTCAACGAAGATTTTGTGAAAGAGATGCAAGTGGTAGCTTATGATGGCAAATATGTTATTGCCGTTAAAAAAATTATCGTTAATAAAACAGAAGAATGGCGTAATATTTCAGAATTTTTTTATCGTTTAGATGAAAAAATTTATTGCTTTGTTTTAGAAGAGTGAGTTTATAGATTGTTTATATCGGAAATATTATAATAGTCTATTCCATTTTTGTTTGAGGTTGCAAATTGAAACCTCAAAGTTTGTCACTTTTAAATCCAATTTTTTTACGTTCGGCTTGTTGTTTTATTTGGTTGTCTTTTTTTAGAAGGTAATTAATAGCTTCAAAGATGTCATCAAACTGTTTATCGTATTTTAATTCTAGTTGTTTTAGTTGGGTTGATAGTTCAATATAATTAAAGGCAAACTCTTTGAATTTGATAAAAGCTCTAACAATTAAAATACTTGTTTGTCTTGCTTTTTTACTTTTTAGAATATTAGAAAGCATTGCAACTCCATGTTCAGTAAAAACAAGAGGTAAAGCTATTTTCGGTCTTTTAGATTTATATGTCATCACAAATTGTGATGACATAATATTCCATTCTTCTTCTGTTAATTGAAACATAAAGTCTTCAGGAAAAATATCTAAATTTCTTTTAACAGCTTGATTTAAAATACGTGTTTCAACCTCATAAAG
>CANCQX010000013.1 GCA_947380375.1 Flavobacteriales bacterium | reverse complement strand
AAAATAGCCATAAATTTATTATTTAATAAAAATCAATATAGAACTAATCTAAATAATGAGTTTTATTTTAAAAGCTTTATTGATTTAATAGAACTACCATTTTTAATTTTTAAAATATAAAATCCAGGTAATAAATTATCTGTTTTTATTGTGACTTCAGATTCATTAGTTGTATATGACTTCATTATTTTTCCTGTATTATCAGTGATGCTGATTTCTGAAGATTTCTGATTACCAAGTGTAATTGTTAGATAATCATTAAAAGGATTTGGATAAATTAAATATTCATTTGTCGATTTTTCTTGAATTCCTAATCCTGATGTATTATTAATTTCATCTACGTTGATATACAATTGATCATATGCTGTTAAAAAGTTACCCATCATTTTATTTGGACAATAAATTTGCAAAGTAAATTGGTAAACTCCAGAAGTTGAGATTACATGAATAGAATATTTATTTGTAATAGAAATTACAGTTAATCCAGAATAGATTTGCCATTCGATTTCAACACTATCCTTAGATAAAATCTTGTATTTATTAATTTTAGCGTAATCAATTTTAGTATAATCAATTATACAATTTGAAACGACTTTATTAAACAATTTATCTACTACTGTTGAATCTTTTAAATTATCTGTACTTTTAACATTCTCGGGTGAAGGTATTATAAATTCTAAATTTAAAGTATCTTTATTTGCGTCTGCAACTCTTACCGATTTTAATCCAGAACATAGATTTAAAGCTGAAGAAGTCGTTAAATTATCTGAGAATAAATAAGTATAGGGCGCAGCACCAGCTGTTATAACCACTTCTGCTTTACCATCACATAGCCCATTATTTGACACTCCTGTTGGAACTACATAAGCGCTTAAAAGCTTAGTAGGAATATCTTTTTTGTTAATTGTAACCGTAACAAAATTGGTATCAGAACAATTCCCTACTGTTGATTTGATAAAATAAGTACCCGACATTGAAATTTCTGATGGATTTATTAACTCAATAGAAGATTCTGTATTGATCCAATAAGATAATGTTCCATTCCCTGTACTACCTTCTGTAACACCTGCTAATGTAATATTAATCTTAGTCGGATAATCAACCTTATCTGGATTAGTTATTTTTAAAACTGGAGTGGTATTTATTGTAACTTCAAAACCAATCTCATTTGCACAAGCTTTAATAGAGTCATACATCCAAACATTCTGTGAGCTTTTAATAGGACCTGTTATTTGAATACCATGTTCTGCTTGTGATTTATCATAATATTTCTCATTTCCTGTCAAATTGATTCCTGATATAGTTGGTAAATTATAAGAATCACATACTATTTGATTTCCTGGACTTGTAAGTTTTGGTGTTTTAATAATTTTAATTTCAAAACTTTTTTCGTCAGAACAAGAACCTGATTCATCATAAATCCAAACAGTTTTATTAGAATTTATAGGTTTTGTTATTTGAACTCCATTGTTAGCTTTTGAGTTATCAAAATATTTTTGATTTCCCGATAAATTTACACCTGATATATTAGGTAATTCTAATGAATCACAAATAGTTTGATTTCCTGGATTTGTAATTGAAGGAGTTTTATTTATTGTTACTTCAAAACTTGTCTCGTAATTACATCCGTTGTTATCATCATAAATCCATAGAATTTGATTTTTTGAAATTGGACCTAATAATTGAATTCCATTGTTAGCTTTTGAGTTATCATAATATTTTACATTTCCAGACAAATTTGTTCCTGATATTATCGGTAATGAATATAAATCACATATGATTTGATTCCCTGGATTCGTTATGTTTGGTGAAGGTTTTATATCAACCATTACAGGCTTCACATCAAAACAATTTCCTAAAGTAGTTTTGATGAATATTGGTCCAGAATTAATAATTGCATTCGGATTATTTAAAATATTAATACATTGCGATTCTGTCCAATATGATAAGATTCCTCCACTTGTACTTCCACTTGTTACTGCTATATCTGTAATATCAACTGTTGAAGGTGAGCATACAGCAGTAGGATTCGTGATTACTAATTCTGGCTTAAGGTTTACAATTACTTCCACATCAGCGGTAGCTGTACAATTATTCTCGGTAGCTGTTACAGTATACGTTTTAGTTCCTAAAGTTGGTATAAAGCTAATTCCATTTACAACTGAATTATTCCAAGAATATGAATTTGCACCTGTGGCATTCAAAACAACACTATTACCAAGACAAATAGATTGATCTGGCCCAGCATTAACATTAGGTCCGTTAACTGTTAATGCAAAAGTTGTATTACCATTCGTTGAATTTGTATAGGTTATAGTAGTAGTTCCTGAACCAATTGCGCTTACCTCACCCGTTGATGAAACTGTTGCTACATTAGTATTTGAACTTAACCAAGGATTGTTTATTGCAGCATTTTCAGAACCAGTTAATTGAGTGGTTGTACCTTTACAAATAATATTATTTCCAGAAATTGTAGGTGTAATTAATTGAACTACGGATAGTATTTGTGAATATTGACAAGTTGTAATGGTAGCACCAGCATTATCTAAATGTGTTAATTCATAAGTAATGGTTGTCTTTCCTATACCAACTCCAGTAACTAAACCAGTACTACTTATTGTTGCAGTATCTACTATCGAACTCGTCCAATTAAATCCAGTTGTTTCAGAACCAATTAATTGAACTGTAGCACTAGGATTTGTAGTTAAATTACCTGTAAAACTTGGAGTTTTTAATATTGAATAATTGAAATCTTTTGAATCTGTACCACAACTATTAGTTAATTTTACTGTAATTTTTACGTTAGTTCCCTCATCGTTTTTTGAGGGAATGTATTGAGGGTTTGATCCACTGTAATTATATACAAAGTTACCATTTCCATTATGAGACCATATATAAGCAGGATTACTCTGATATTCAAATGTTATATTTTCATTTGAACATTTAAAACCATCAATTGTAGATGGTAAATTTAATTGCTCAACATTAATTGTACCATAAGCTGATATACTATTTACTCCACCAGTAGTGGTAATAGTAAATGTAGTATTTACTATATCAGTTGGTGTTCCGTTTATTGTTAATATATGAGAAGTAATATTGAAGTCATGAGTCACACCATTTGGTAAACCTTCAACTGATACAGACGTTATATCAGTACTTACATCGTACTTAATTTCGATAATAGGAGTATTTACACAAACTGATTGATTCAATGTAGCATTATCAGAAACAAGTGTTAAAGTTTGAGAAAAAATGTTTGAACCTAAAAAACATAAAATTCCAACAAATAAACTTTTAAATATGTATTTTTTCATAATGTAATTAATTTATTTTTTAAAAAACTATTTAGACGAATTAGTAATTATTATATTAAATCACTTAAATTTAAAATTATTTTAATTAAAATTAATCAAATATATTAATTTCTTTTTAAATGCATATCGTAAATCATACCATCAGATAAACCAATTTTAGGAACAATAATATTTTTGCATTTCAATTCTTTCATAATGTATAAATAAATATCCATTGCGGGTACAATTACGTCAGCACGATCAGGCTTTAATTGAAACCTTTCAACGCGTTGATCTACAGTTAGTTCATTAATTTCTTCTCTCAATTCCTTCATTTTACGAACAGAAATCGTTTCCATATGTTGAGCTCCCAACATTTTATGTACTTTGTTGATATTTCCACCAGTTGCAAAAATTTGATGAACGGTTTCTAAATCAACGTGATTTGCAATCCATGAATGAATATCTTTCCAAATATCTTCGTTCACTTTACCTTTCAATAATCGAATAGTTCCGATTTCAAATGATTTTGAGGCTACACGTTCTCCTTTTTCAAAAACGCTAACTTCAGTACTTCCGCCTCCAACATCGATAACGACGAAAGAAATATTTTTGTCGAAATCTAATAAAAAGAAGGTTCCAAAAATAAGATCTGCTTCTTCATTTCCGCTGATAATTTCAATATCAACATTTGTTTCTTTTTTGATTAATTCTTTTATTTCTAAACCATTAGAAGCTTCTCTCATTGCAGAAGTTGCACAAGCACGAAGTTCTGAAACTTCAAAAATTTCTGAAATTAATCGAAATGCTTTAATCGTTTTAACGAAATCAATTGCTTTTTTATTCGAGATTTTTCCATCTTCAAAAACTTCCTCACCTAAACGCAAAGGAATTCTTGTGTAGGAAATCTTCTTCACAAAAGAATGCCCATTTTCAGTTGTAACTTCTCCTACTAATAAACGAGCAGCATTTGTTCCTATATCGATAGCACCGTACTTCACTATTACTAATTATTTTTTTCTAAAATAAATTCTTACAGGAACACCACAGAAATCAAATTTTTCACGTAATCTATTCTCTAAGAAACGTTTATAACTATCTGGAATGTACTGAGGTAAGTTACAGAAAAATGCAAAAGAAGGTCCGTATGTTGGTAATTGTTGAACATATTTTATACGAACATATTTCCCTTTAATAGATGGAGGAGGTGTTGCAGCAATCACATCCAACATCACATCATTAATTACAGAAGTTGCGATTTTTTTCGTCCTATTTTCATAAACAGTCATAGCAGCTTCAACTGTTTTATGAAGTCTTTGTTTTGTAATTGTTGAAGTAAAGATAATTGGAACATCATTAAAAGGAGCCAATTGTTCACGAATTTTCTCTTCGTATTCCATCATTGTATTGGTCTCTTTTTCAACTAGATCCCATTTATTTACAACTACAACAACACCTTTTGAATTTTTTTCAATTACGTAAAAAATATGTAAATCTTGTTTTTGTATCCCTTCAGTTGCATCGATCATAAAAATACAGACATCTGCACTTTCAATAGTTCTAACAGAACGCAACACAGAATAATATTCTAAATCTTCAGTAACTTTTGCTTTTTTACGAATTCCAGCAGTATCTACCATCATAAAATCAAAACCGAATGCTTTGTAGCGAGTGTTTATTGAATCACGAGTTGTTCCAGATATATCAGTTACTATATTTCTTTCTTCACCTGTTAAAGCATTTACTAAAGAAGATTTACCAACATTAGGTTTTCCTACGATTGCAATTTTAGGTAAATCATCTGTTTCACGAACTGAATCGTCTTCGATGTCAAAACATTTCACAACATCGTCTAACAATTCACCTGTCCCAGAACCATTTGTAGCAGACATATCGTAAACATCTCCTAAACCAAATTGATAAAATTCAGCTGAAAGACCTATTCTTCCTGTATTATCAACTTTATTTGCAACGATAAAAACTTTTTTCTTTGATTTTCTCAGCATTTGAGCAACTGTTTCATCCAAATCGACAATTCCAGTTGTAACATCTACCATAAAAACAATAACATTTGCTTCTTCAATTGCAATAATTACTTGTTTACGAATTTCAGCTTCAAAAATATCTTCTGATCCGTGAACATATCCTCCGGTATCAATA
The DNA here is from genome assembly GCA_947380375.1 of Flavobacteriales bacterium. Classification (GTDB taxonomy): domain Bacteria; phylum Bacteroidota; class Bacteroidia; order Flavobacteriales_D; family Crocinitomicaceae; genus CAIUKX01. The sequence goes on along the minus strand of CANCQX010000013.1, from coordinate 30,905 downwards.
ACTGAAAATTGGAATCCATTCCACTCACCTCGCCCGTACAAACGGTCTCTAGTTACACCGCTAATTTCTTTTACAATCGCATTAGTGGATTCAGTTAAACGGTTAAATAAAGTAGATTTTCCTACATTTGGTCTACCAACAATTGCTATAATGTTACTCATTTTTTAATTAATTACAGATTAAAAATTGCAGATTCCAGATTAGATAATTTAAGATTACAATTCATATGTAATTTTTCAATTTGTAATTTGTAATTTGCCAATTTGCAATCAATTTAATATCCGTATTTTTTTAATTTACTATCAGTCGCTCTCCAGTCTTTATCAACCTTTACAAAAGTTTCTAAGAATACTTTTTGACCAACAAATGGCTCTATTTCTTGACGTGCTTCTCTACCGATTCGTTTCAACATTTCACCGCCTTTTCCAATTACAATTCCTTTTTGAGAATCGCGTTCAACAATAATTAAGGCACGAATACGAATTAAGCCAGGTTCTTCAACATATTCTTCAATATCAATGTGGCAAGAATAGGGTATCTCTTTTTGACAATGTATAAAAATTTTCTCTCTTATTATTTCAGAAACAAAGAAACGCATCGGTCGATCAGAAACATCTTCTTTATCATAATAGGCAGGACTTTCAGGAGTCATTTTTAAAATTCTTTCCCAAAGAAGATCAATATTGAAACCATGAAGTGCAGACATTAAATATACATACGACTTTGGTAAACGTTCTTGCCAATATGAAATACGCTCCATTATTTTTTCTTGTGTACCTAAATCAATTTTATTAATTAAAGTAATAACAGGAATTTCTAATTTTTTTATTCTTTCTAACGTCTCCAAATGATTCATTTCGTCTTCGAAAATATCAGTAATGAAAATTAGAATATCAGCATCTTGTATAGCAGAATTCACATAGCCCATCATGGCATCATGCATTTTATAAGCTGCATTTACAACACCAGGTGTATCTGAGAATACAATTTGGTAATCATCTTCGTTCACAATTCCTAAGATTCTATGTCTAGTAGTTTGTGCTTTTGGGGTGACAATAGATAATTTTTGGCCCATTAGTCGATTCATCAACGTTGATTTACCAACGTTTGGACTACCGACAATATTTACGAACCCTGCTTTATGGGACATTTTATTTCAAATTTTAAACACAAATGTAATGATTATTTTTTTAAGATTAAGGTTGAGGTTGAGACTGATGTTGAGACTGAGGCTAAGATAAGTATTAAGACTGAGGTTGAGAACTTAAACCTATTTCTTTAATTACTTTTTACTAACCCTTCGTCTCAACCTAAATCTAAATCTTAAGTTCAATCTCACCCTTAATCTCACCCTTAATCTCAACCTAAACCTTTTTTAAAAAAATAGTAGGATTCTAAATCATTTAATTTATTTTTGCCGAAAATTCAAAATATGGAAATTAGTAAGTTCAAATTAGTAGAGAAAGAGCTCGTATCTTCATTTCAATTTCCTGAAGGGGAAATTTTAAAAAATGAAAGTGATCGAAAATTTCTTAAAAGCGAACTTGATCGCGCCATTTCATTAGGTAATATTGAACATTCTAAAGTAAAGATTTTCTTTGCTGATGATAATGGAGAAAAAGTTGTAGACACTACAATTTGGGCGATTACTGATCACGCTATATTGTTGAAAAAAAATGTAGTGATTCCAATTAGAAGAATAATAAAATTAGAAATTTAAACATAAAATCATGGCCAAAAAGCGAGCGATTGTTAGTTATGATAAATTAACAGCTGTACAAAGAAAAGAATTAACAAAAAGTTTTCCTGATGGATATGGAAGTTTTATTACACAAATAAAAACTCCAGCTGGTGAATCTTTAGAAGCCTTAATTTGGGAAACTGAAGAGATAATTTATTTAGTGAAAATTACAAAAACAATGACTCAAGCATTGGATGATGACGATGATGACGAAGATGATCTTGAAGATGACATCATTAAGCCAGACGATTTAGATGAAGAGGAGGATGAAGAAGATGACCTCCCTAAAAATAAATCTAAAAAGTCTAGTTATGATGACGAAGAAGATGATGACAACGAAGATTCTGATGAAGAATAATTTATTTTTCTGAATTAGATAACATAGTCATTAACATCTATTAACGTATACTATATAAATACCAGTGAACTTATGTTTGTTGGTATTTTTTGTATACTTTACGAGATAATCACTAAAATTGAACAACCACTTTCTTTCATATTAAGCGACAAAAGATCAGTTTTTCGGAAACCGCTTCATTATAATTACAAAAAAAACGATAGAACTATAAATTCAGTCTAAATATTAATTAATCAGTTTTCTTCCTGCCATGTCAAATCAAGGCTTCCGCTTTCTGTAAAACAATACGATTTTCGTTTTCGGCAATACTTAATAGGTGCACTAAATTCTAACCTCAATATGGAAATGTTTTTATAAATCGCCCTTTCAGATACATTTAATTTAGTCGCAAACTCTGAAGGCGTTCCTGTATTCTCTTGAGAAATAGAATCAATCATTTTTTGTAATTTTTCGATATTCATTTTTTAATAGGGGGTAAATGTTGATTGGTAAAGTTTTAACATTCATTTTTAGGAATCCACTGCCAAATTAATCGACCATTCTCACTAAATACAAAAGTTTGTTTGTTTCGGTTGTAATTTATGGGGGCATTTAATTTATTTTTTAAAATATGAACATAATTAAAAACCATTCGCTCTGAAACACCTAGTCTTTGGGCGGCAGCTTTTGCTGATCCTGTCCTCTCTTTTTCAACTAGGTGAATAAAATGTTTAATCTTTGTGATATTCATATTTGTCATTTAAAATGATGTCGAACAACTTATTAAAATGTCCCTAATCAATTTGAATATTGATATTAATCTAGAAAAATCAATTTGACAAAGAAAGTTGTTTTTTATGAAATATCAGTTCAGTATAAATTTTTGATTGCTTTTTAATATAGTAAAAAAATAGTGGTAGAATAAATGTAACTTTACATTCGAATGAAGGAAAAATGGAACGAATTTATTGAAGGAAATAATCTAGCATTAGCTAGCTTGTATGAAACGTTATTTCAACCTTTATTATTTATTTCTATAAAATATACCCGTGATTTAGAAATTTCTAGAGATCTCATTTCGGAATTATTTACTACACTTTTAGAAACTTCTATAAGCGATAGAGCAACAAAATGGCAAGAAGTTAGAGAGTTGAAAGCATTTTTAACTATTATAATCAAAAACAAATCTATTGATGCGGTTAGAACAAAAACCAATCGAGATAAATTAGGAAATGATTGGATAAAAAACCAAGCAACAAAAACTGAAATCAAATTCATTAATGAAGAATATACTGATCGATGTATTTCTCTTTTGAATGACGATGAAAAGGAGTTAATCCTTCTTCATTTAGAGGGTTATAAAAATAAAGAGATTGGTGAAAAATTCAATTATTCTGAAAAAACGGTACGGAATAAACTGAGTTTGTCTCGCAAAAAACTAGTTTATATTTGGAAAAATTTAATAATTTTAATTGTATGGAAAATTCTGAATTGAACCAATTAATTGAACTTTTAGACAACCCTATTGCTTTAAAACAAAAAATAGAGTTTCTGAAGTCATCAACTAATCTGTCGGAAGAAACAGAAGGAATTATTATAATATATGACTCATTTAATGGAGATATTGAAAAAATAAAAAATTATTTAAAAGAGAGTAAAACAAAAACAGTCAAACCATTAAAAAACAAAAATCGATTTTCAACTTACCTTAAATATGCCGCAGTCTTTGCGCTTATACTTGCTACAGGAACCTTCTTATATAATAGACAAGAGAATGTAATAACATTGTCACATCAATTTGAAGAACCTGGTTTAATCAATTATATGTCAACTACAACTACTTCCAATTGGGAAGATATTATGTTTGATTTTAAAACAAAAAATTATTTTAAAGCAGATCAACAAATTGAAAAAGCCTTAATTGAAAATCCGAAAAATGATACTTTAATCTATTTTTCGGGAGTTGTAAAATTTAAACTAAACAATTTAAAAGCAGCCAAAACCCAATTTCAAAAAATACAAAATTTAATAACTTCTAATTATAAAGATAAATCTATCTACTATTTAGGGCTTATTGGATATAAAAGGAGGGATTTTAAGACCTCAAATACACTTTTTAAATCATTGGTTAATTCAATAGATTTAGATATTAAAAATGCTTCATTTGAACATGTAAATGAAATCCAACCGAAACTAAAATAAAACAGCATAGCAAACAATAAAAAAATACATCATTTTGATTTTTTTCGACGGATAAGATCGAATACGGATAATTTGTAATTAAACGATAAGGTGACCAAAATTTAGGATGAGCCATAATTCCTTTATTTGTATTTAGATAAGATAGTTGAGCGTGGTAAAGAGCATCAGTTGTTGTTTCGCCTTTTGCAATGTTTTTATAAAAAAAGTGGAAGATTTTAGAAGAACTTTCGTCATCTATTTTTATTGGACTAACGATTGCATTTAAAGCTCCATTATTTAGTAAATTTAAATAAATACCTCGATCGAATTCTCTAGAACTTACATTTGAATTGTAACCCGAGTAACAATTATTTAAGACAACTAAATAGCTATTTACAAGTTGATTACTATTTATTTTTGAAATACTACTATCTGTAGAATTTGATTGATAGGGTAATTCTATATTTTTAGAACCCGAATCCTTATTTGAGATCAAGCTTCCGTGTCCAAATAAATGTAAAATACCGCTGGAAACGAATAACTCTTGAAGATTGCCTTTAAATATTAATTTTGAAGATACTAATGGATTAAATGTTTTTGAAGATAAATGATCAATAAAAGGAAGTTTACTTAATTTTTTATTATTCAGTTTAATAAATTGAAGTTTATTTTTAGTTAAAATTTTAGTTCTAGTAAAATATTCGTAAGGATTATATAACGTTACAATTTGAATCTTTTTCCCAAGATAATTTAATTGATCGTAATTTTTACCCAATGTATCTCTAATCATATTTGAATAATTCGAATAATCATAATACATAACATAAACTTTTGATATGGATTTGTTGGCCTTGAGAACGGAGTTAATTTTATCATTGTATTCCTTAAAAGCATATTTTTTATAATTAATGAAGGACATTGTATCAAAATCAATCGATGTAAAATTCAACTCGCACTTAGATTTGACAATTGATACATTGTTTTTGGTAATCACAATTTTATATGAATCATCAAAAGATTTCCTAAAACAAGGTATTAAAAAGCATTCGTTCTCATTGAGGCGATTCTGAATAAGTGAAATAGAAATTTTAGGAGCTTCTGGTAATTCTGATGAATTTAATTTTAATATGTGACCGATTTTTATTTTTAAATTTTTACTACTTAACCTAGAGTATTCCAAAAATGCATTGTTTAATCGGTGATTATTAGTTCTATTGTATTTATTTATAAAATGAAAATTTAAAATTTGGGAAAATAAATGAGAGGTTGCGAATTTTAAATCACTTTTGTTTTTTTTAATAAAGTATCTTCTTAGGTATAATTTAAATAGATAATAACTTGGAGATGAGCTATACGTATCATAATTATATTCTTTTGATTGAATAAAAGTTGACCACCAACTATTACGCAATTGCTTTAATATAATAATATCATTTTTTGTCTGTTTGTCATTATAAGGCAAAGATTCATCATTTATAATTTTATAAGAATAAAGGTTTAACAAAGCTTGGGCATTTGGACTTTTTTCAAATGATTTATATACTTTCAAATAATTTCTTAAAATAGTATTGAAAAGCATCTTTGCTTTCAACTTTTCACCTATACACATGTAATTCAATCCTAAGAGCGATTTAGTATAAATGATGTCATTCCAATTTTTGGGATTAATTATATACTTATCTGTATAAATATAAGCTTCTAGAGCTTTATTATAGGCAAACCATTGTTGATGATTCATTAATTTTTGAAAGTCTTTATATCTATAATTATAGCCTGATACGAGGTCTAAATATCTTGTTCCAACTCCTCTGTATAACATTACTCTATCAGAACTAAACTGAAAAGGATATTTATTTTCATAGACTTTAGCCGAATCAAAATATTGATTCATTACTATTCTTGCAACTGGTAAATCATGATGTACTTTTACTTTGATATTAGGATCAATTTTTCTGTATAGAAAGCCAATGCTATACATTTGATATACAAATGCAATGTTCACTTTAGAAAAATCCTTTCGGTTGCGTTGAATAATTTCCATCGATCGATTGGAGTAATACGCTGCACTATCTCCCCATGTTAGAAAATGCCAAAAATATGCTTTTTCAGCATAATACATTCCTTTGTATATTTCTCCCTCGTCTTTCTTTAATTCATACGCTTTTCGGTTTAGTATTTCATAATTCACTAAATCTTGTTCGTACAAATGAATTTTGGCGAGGTCTTTATAAGCTATGTATTTTTTATCTTTCGATAAATTTGGTGATTTTAAATAGTCTTCTAGTAGTAAATGAGCTATATTAATAGAACCATCTTCTATTAATTCTTCAGCCATTTTTAGTCTATCTTCATTTGAGTTTGAAGATTTACCTGCTTGACCAAAAAATGGAAGAATGATAATGAATACTAAAAAAGCTGATTTTAAAATTATAGCTGATAGGTACATATTTAAAATTTCTTTTGTTTAGAAAAAGAGTGGAATCGTTTAGACATAAAAAAACCCTCCCCCTAAATTAGGGAGAGGGTAAATAAAGTTAATTATTCTAAAAACTTTTATTTGTTGATTACAACTTTAGTTTGGTATTCATTTACTTTCAAGATATAATTACCATTTGAAAGTTCATTGAAATCAAATTCAGTTGATGAATCTTTTGTAAAGTTCATTTTAGAAGAGAAAACAACTTTTCCTGCAATATCAACTAATTGAACATTTGCATTTGTTAACTCAATTGGAGTAAATAAATTTAATTTACCTACAGTTGGGTTTGGATAAGCGTTTATACTTTCTAATGTTAACTCTTCTATTCCAGCGCAATTAAGTACCGTTACAACTTTAGCAGCTGATACATTAGAACAACCATTACCATCAGTTACTTTTACTGAATAATTTCCAGTAGCTGTTGGAGAATAAGTTTGAGTAGTTGTACTTAAAACTGTAGCGTCTTTTTTCCACTCATAACTTACACCTGTAGAAGATGTCAATTGAACTGAACCACCTGGACAGAAAGATGTATTACCAATAGCTGTAATTGTTGCTGTTGGTAAAGCATTAACTGGTACCGTAACTTTTGCAGTATTGAAACATCCAGCAGTAGTTGCTGTGAAAGTATAATCAGTTGCAGTTGTTATTGGAGCATATGGAGGTGTCCAATTACCATCAATCGTCGTACTATTAGTTATTGAACTTGTTGGCAACAAAGCTGATGATCCTGAACAAATTGCTGTTGGAGCATTAAATATTGGTGTCACATATTGATTAACTGGTACCTTAACTTTAGCAGTTGTAAAACATCCTACAGTTGTTGCTGTAAAAGTATACTCTGTTTCTGCTGTTATTGGAGCGTATGGAGGTGTCCAATTACCATCTATCTTCGTACTATTAGTTGTTGAAAATGTTGGTAACGAAGCTGTAGCTCCTGAACAAATTGCTGTTGGTGTAGCGAATATTGGTGTTACCGGAGAAGCAATGGTTACAGTGAAGTTAACAGTAGGTGAAGTTACACACTGATTTGCATCAACTGTAAATAAATACGGTGTACTAACTGTAATTGCTCCAAATGGTGGTGTCCATTCTCCTGTAATACCATTTGTTGAAGTTTTTGATATTGATGGAGTACCACCTGAACACACTGCAACTGGATCGAAATGTGGAGCTACGTTTGTTGTAACTGAAACAACTTTAGCATCTGAAACTTTAAAACAACCATTTCCATCAGTTACTTTTACTGTATAACTTCCAGCGGCTGTTGCAGTATATATAGCAGTTTGTCCACTTAAAACATTTGCTCCATTTTTCCATTCATAACTTGAACCTTGAGAAGATGTCAATTGAACTGAAGTTCCTTCACAGAAAGATGTATTTCCAGTAATTGTTGCTGTTGGTAATGAATTAACCACTATATCAACTTTAGTAGCATTTACAGAAGGATAAGTAACTTGAGATACAACTGCACGGAATGAAGTTGCAACAGTTAAAGCTGCAGATGTTAAAGTAGCTGAAGTAGCACCTGAAATATCTGACCAATTAGTACCGTTATCTACCGATTTTTGCCATTGTATTGTTCCTGTAGAACCTGATAATGTTAAATCAACAGTATTTCCAGTACAAACTGAACTTGCAGCACCTACTGTTCCTGCTACTGGAGCTAGAATTTCAGATAATGTAGCACCAATCATATATCTTACAGAAGAAGAAGCAATATCTTCACTGAAAAGAGATAAATTTTCAGCTGAAGAAAAATATGCATCTTTTCTAATAGTTGATTCTGATTGAACACCTATAGGAAAGTATCCTTGAGATCCAGTAGCGACAGCGGCAAAAGTAATACCAGCATAAAAAGCACCGTTTGTAATAACAACAGGCGAAACTAAAGTAAACTCTTTCCAAGTACCTAAATCAGTAGCTAGAATAGTATAAGGAGTTGACTCTCCTATTTTAGCATTAGCATCATTTAAAACTACTGCTTGAATAGATTTTCCAGTATTATTTGCATAATCGTAAATAAATACTTTTACTTTCTCAACTTTAGAATGAGAAGAACTTGAAGTATATTTCACAAAATATGCACCACCTGCTGTACCTCCATAAGCTGATTTTGGGCCATCAGTAGTTGTAGAATTGTTACAAACATAATCAGATACATTTTGAGTCAATGTCTTCGTATTATTTAAAAGATTCCCATCCGAAGGAAGAGAAACTGTTATTGTATTCGTTCCATTTGAAGTTGCAGAAAAATCCGAGAAAGAAACCACCGTACTTTCACCTGCATTTAATGTAACTTTTTTAATTTCTGTTACATTTGAAACACCTGATACATTTAAAGTTACATCAATATTTACCAAATCATCCAAACCTATGTTTGAAATTTTAACTGCTATTTTTTGAGCATTTGATAACTTTGAAGAAGCTTCACCCATAGAATAAATTTGAACTACAGATAAATCTTTACTAGGTGTTGGAACAAATCTAAATGTTCTACCTGCATCTGGTTTAGAATAAGCTGAATTAGTAGTTGTATTACCAAATATTATACCTGAACCTTGACCAATTGTGTTAGAAAAAGTTGCTTTATCCCAAGTTAATGTAGGATCAAATTTATTAACAATCAATGATTGAAAATTGTCAAAACTAGAACCTCTTAAACCACATGTAACACTTTTAAATTTAGTAGAAGGTGAAATAATTGCAGTAGCTGAAGAAGTAAAATCACCGTAAACAACTTCAATTACATTTGTTGTTTCATACAATTTGATTTGAAAATTCATTTTACTGAATTGTACTGGAGCATCATTTTGAGCTGCAATTGAACCAACTCTTTCCTTCACATCTTTGAACTGAATTGTACAAATTTGATTCGGTGAAGTTCCTGTTGTAATCATACTATATTCAGTAACACCATTCTCACCTGATAAAGCATGGTTGAAAGCATGAATAATATTTGTAATTGCTGCACTTGAACCATTTAAAGTTCCACCGAAATAATCTAAAGTATTTGGGCGAAGATATGGGAAAGTTCCTACTGTTCCTAATTTAATAGATCCATTCGTATTCAATACAAATTGATTGAAAGTTTGACAATTGTATTCAAAGTCAAAACCTATATCCTGAGGAATAGAATTTTCATCTTCAAAAGAAGCTGTTACAATTTCGTTTCCTGGTGGTACCTCATTATAGTTACCACTAACATTTTGTGCATTAGCTGCAAGATAATTAAAATTACTACACGGTCCATTAGATAAAATTGTAGTAGTTGATTCATTACCAACTAGAGCGGGTATTAAATAATTTGTATTAATTGTAGTACCAACAGTTGAAGAAGTATATTCATATACAGCAAAATGATAATCAACACCAGCAAGTAAACCTATTACATCTACGGAAGTACCTGTACCATTATAAACAGTCCAATTTAAAGTTCCAACTGATTGACCCAATCCAAAAGCTGGATCATCATAATATTCACTATATTGTGTAGTAGATGCATTAACAAGATTGCCAGGATTTGTATTTACAGCACTTCCTCTTCTAGCCACAACAATAACTTTATCACCTGTACCTCTTGTCCAGTTAACCGTCATTGAATTATCAGAAAGGTTTGTGAAAGTAATATTCGTAGCTTGTGTCATCGCAGATATAACGATTTCATCTGTTACCATTGATAAACATCCTCCATAATTAACTCTAAATCTGTATCTTCCAGGAGCAAGATTAGAAACGGTTGTTGTAGTTCCAGAACCAGCTGTAACAAGAGTTGTTGTAGCAGAAGTTGTGACTTTTTCAATATTCCAAGTACCTGTAGCAGGTAAATTATTGAAAACGACACTTCCAGTTCCTGTAGGTGTAAGAGGTTGTGTAATAGATCCAATCGTAGGAGTTGCTACAGAACACCATTTATAAATACCACCTACAGTAGAGCTTGTATTGAAACTTCCAGCCCAACCTGTTTGTGCATCTAAAAATTTTGCACACGTGTATCTATTTGTACCAGTTGTATCAATATTCAAATACGAAACACCATCGTCAAAACTATAAGAAGAACCATTATAAACTGTACTACCCGCTGTATTAAACCATGTAGTTGTACCAGGTACATTTGCTAATTCACCAACGAATAATTTTTTAGCTGCTGTTTTTAAATAAAAACCAGTAGGAGATAATCTCTCCCATGTTTTACCTCCATCAGATGTTTTTCTTAAATCTGCAGAATAACTAGCACCACCATATCCTGCACCAACAGGATTTCCCGCACCATATGCAATACCATCCAATTGAGTTCTAAACTTAACTCTCGTTAAAGTAATTCCTGGAGAAGAAACAGTCCAAGTTAAACCTTTATCTGAAGATGCATATACTCTAGCTTTACCAGTTGTAAACCAAATTGAATTTCCTACAAAGTCGTATTTACTAGCTTGTCCATTTTCTGCAGCAATTGCATTTGGAATTTTAGCACCATCTATTTTTGTCCAAGAAGTACCACCATTACTAGTAGTATAAATTACAAATTCTCCTGAAGCAGGATCAGGATCCCCCATACATACACCGTTGTTTGCATCGAAGAAATGCACCCAGTTTAACCATGAAGCAGAAAAATCTGGCGAGTTTGCTATCGACCAATTTACTCCACCATTTATTGTTTTAGCAATTACACCACCATTTGCACCTTTTGGAGGCATCGCAGCAAAAGCTGTTGTAGCACTCATTGCATGCAAATTAGTAAGGTAATAATCTGCAGAACTAGCAAAATCAAATGTACCTGGTGTCCAAGTAGTTCCACCATCTGTAGTTCTTGTAAAATCTGAAACACCCGTTCCATCATTTCCATTTACTGCTGTTGCCCAGACAGTATTAGCATCCACAATGCTAATTTGACTAATTGCTCTATTAGCTGTAGTAAAACCCGTATTTTGAGGGGTCCACTGAGCCATAAGAACAGTCGAATTAACTAATAATAACAGGATCAAAGCCCAGTTATAAAGTAATCTTTTTTTCATATTTTAATTAATTTTAAATTATTTGACCGCAAATATATTAAATATTGATAATACAAAGCAAATTATATGATAACTTTTTTAAAGTGAAATAATGATTAAATTATTGAAAAACAAATTTTTAAAAGAAAACTAAAAAACTAAAAAAATTGTTAATCCATTCCTTATTCACTTAAATAAAAGGTTTTATAGAAAAATTAATTTAGTTGAAAAGAAAAAATAAAATTAAAGGTTGATTTGAATAAAATTCTAAAAAAACTTCCCTCGACGAATAATTCTATCCACTGGAATATGTATAGTTCCAAACACTTCATTAGAACTCAAAGAATCTAGGCTAAAACCAACTTTTGTACCTCGCTCTGTCCAAACACCGTGATTGGAATGATTATTTTCTGTTTTTGAAGGAAAAGCACCCGAATAGAAATAATAATAACCGTCTTTTTTTGTCATTGAAAGTTGGGGAGAAGTAATAAAACGGTATTTATTTTGGTCTTTCCTTAATATTCCTTTTTGAAATAATCGATTAATGAAATACGGCCCATTTTCATTTACTGAAAACATTAATGAAAAACCAGGTACTAATACGTCTTTCGTAGATTTTACCTCTACAACATTAAATTCATCATCCATTTCAGATTTCACAAATGATTCTTTAACAATAGCAGATCCTCCCTGCCTAAAAGATAAATCACCGTTCCAAGCATTTAAAAAATCAGCCGTTGGAAAACTTATTTTTTTCCCTATTTGAATTAAATATTGATAAATAGGATCTTTAGTATCTTTTCTTAATTCAGAAATATCTAAATGGATACCTAATTGCTTTTTAGTAGATTCGGTAGAATGCCAACCAATACCGGTATCCTTCATTTTAATATTGAGTTTCTTCTTATTTCTAATATAGGTTAACAAACTAAAACTTGAAGAATCGCTATTATGTGCAAAAAGGGCCGTTTCAACGCCGTGTTTTTTTAATTTTCTCCAATTCGAATAGATGACTAATTTTTCATCTTTAAATTGTTTTTCTTTTAAAAAATCTTTCCAACATGGCGCGACACCCCCTTTCTTAGCAAAAAGTATTTGTTTTAATTCGTTTGTATATTGTGAACCTTTGTACAAAAAAAGCCAGTTTTTATCATACGTTAAATAACCCTCTTCTTTTTCTAGTTTGTATGTTTTTTGTTCATAAATTAAGGTGTCTGTTAAACTTAATAATTTACTTAATCGCTGAATACCTGAAGAAATTTTACTGCTATCAGTTACTTCAACCATTAAACCCCAATTTCCATTTTCATTAGCAAAAAAGTATAAAGGTTTTTGTAAGTTTAAACCATAATTTTTACCTTGACTTAATAAAAATTCCTGCGCGAAAAAATCTCGGAAAGGAATCTTATTATAGAACAACATTCCACTTGTTTCTCTTGCTAAATCTAATAAATAACAACGACCTAAAAAATCTGCTTTTGGTAATCGGTCTTCAAAAGTTGGTTGTTCAGCACGACCATTTAAATAAGGTTTCAAGTATAAAAAACCACCAACAGAAGTGGCTAATAGTAATATGAAAAGAATTTTTCTGAACATTTCTAAAATGTTTTCTTTTATTTTGAAAGAACGTAAATACTGTTCACTAGGTCTAAAATGTATTTCCCAGAATTTCCATATTGTTCACTGAAATCATATACAATATCAAATGATGTTTTTTGTTTTGTTGTTTTGGAAGATACTAATTCCATGATTCCTGTTTTTTCTCTCATTGCATCTAACAGATCATTTTGTTCTGTCGTGAACATTTCTCGAGGTAAGCGTTCAATAGTTTTACTCCAATCAACATGAGCAAACATAAAACCATTGTTTTTAATATGTCGAGCAGCCTTACCTGAAATAGCTTCACTTCCAAATCCATCTGCATGATTAATCGCTAAATCTTCATCGTTTGTAAAAATGAACAAACCATTTCTATTAATCATATATAAAGGAATAGATTCTAAAATTGCATTATCGAATTTCCAGTATTTTCCATAATTCTTACATTGTGAAGTCAAACGAGAAATGTGACTCAGTATTTTGTCTGGTATATCTTTTCTATCAGTCGAAAGGCCAAATGCAAATAAAGGCATATCTTCTTCCCCTTCTACTTCTTTTTCAGAAAATTCAAATGTTTTTTCATCGTAGATATATTCAATTTTTCTTGTTTTAACCTTTTTTATACCGTTGAAGGTACCGAACATACTTCCCTTGTAGGTTCCAAAAAGAGCATCTTTATTAATAAATTCATTAAATAATTCAAGTGTTAAAAGAGAAGAAGAAATACGAGCATCTTTTTGTTTTTCTAAAATTGGCACTACTATCTTATAAGCTTGCTCGTATGCTTCACGTAAATTCACATTATAAGTAAAATGAGCAGGACTATTTTGATGAATATATTTTAACACAGATTTATCAAATTTTGCATCGTTTAATTTCTCATAAATAGAACCTAAAACGTCCCCATAATTCGATTCTAGTTTTAGTTGAATAGAATTTGAATTTAACACCAAATCACCCAAAATTATATTTCCAGAATACAATTCATTTACCTCTGAATACAAACTAGGAAACATGGTTTGAAAATACCAAGCACCCTGTGCTTTTTTCAAATTTCTTGAATTATCCATGTAAAAAACACCTTCCGTTTTATGGGTAAGTTGATTTGCAAACTGTAAATCCGATTTTTTAAGATTATTTCCTTTTATAAACAAATCTCTACAGATTTCAGCTAAATACATTTTTTGAAAAATAAGCAAAACACTATCTTTCAATTCATTATAGTTTTTTTCGTTTGGATCTTCCGTTGGAACTGGAAATGCACTTTCTAAAGCAACTGGATTATTTTGAGTTAACGAATCAATTTTTTCAGCATCGTATTCCTCTTCTTCCATTATGACGTCTGAATTGTCTAAAACCTCCCCATCTTCTTCATCATAAGAATCTGATGGAATTTTATAACCTCTTGCATACCAAATAGAATCAGCATATTCCGTAACTTTTTCTGATAAAGGTTCAACGCGCATTAAAACACCTACATTACCCTTTATTATAAGGTGATTAGATAAAGAAGTGTAAAATTCTAAACCTTTAATTGAACTTTCAACCTTATCAAAATCATCAAAAACAGTAAAAAGTTGCTCTTTATTTTTTATTCCAAAAGTGAAACCAGAAACTTCATGATCAATTCCTTTTCCATAAAAAACATTTAACTTTTGATCAAAATCGATTCCTGAATCTTTTAATGTTTTTCCAGATGTAGAACCATCGAATAGTTCAGTCTGAACTTCCTCCATAAATTCATATTGAACCAAATCGTCCATTGAAATTTTCTGAAGTAACGAAATATTATTTATGCTAAATACAGTTACAGCATCTCTTGGAATGAAATCTTCTGAATTTTGAGCTAGTATACCTAAGCTTAAAAACAAACAAGTTAACGCGATTATTATTCTCATATTCACTTATATAATCTGCATATTCAAATAGCTTCTTTGTAATCTGCAATTTGTAATCTGCAATTTGTAATTTATTTTTTAATTTTTCAAAGGACTAAGGTAGATTGTATTTTCCAATAATTTAGCATTTTGAAGTAAAGAATAGGTATTCGTTTGTAACATAATTGCCATTTTACTAGCCGAAAGTTTACCTGTTTGATTATCGAATTTTTCTATAGGTCTATCAAATCGAGTTATTGAAGTATACTTACCCTGAGTTAATAATTCAATTTCATTAGCAGTTAACTCTTTCGTTTTTTTGAAAGAGATATCGGGAATATTTCTAGTTAATTTCTGCCCCTCCCAAGAAACCCAATTATGAGATAAATCATCTATATCTTTCAATAAATTTTCCTCTGTAACAATTTCTTTAATCGCCGATTGTAAACTAGAAACATTCGTAAAGTCACATTTCATTTTAAAAATAAAATCAGTAAAATTACTTTCAATAGATACATTTGAAATACCTGTTTTTAATTCAAATTTAGATTTAATTCGAGCTATCTCCGATTTTACAACTTCAATAGAAGGGACTTTAACACCGTTTAAACTATCCAAAGCCAAAATCGAATTAATTTTTAATTTACTTGAACTCAGATTAATATTATACTTAAAAGTTCCTGTTCCATCATTATGAATAGTTAAATCATCAAAAATTTCAATACATGAACTCAATGAACAAAGCAATCCAAAAAACAAGAATATAAATTTCAATTTCATACTACAAAATTATGCAAAAGGAAGTGTCAAAAACAATACCATGAATAAATTATTACTAAAAGTTAACTATAAATAACAATGACTTGTTTGATTGATATAAAATATTTAATATTTAAAACTTATCTAAAATATTCATTACTAAAAATTTACCTAATTTTTTTGAAAATTATTTAAAAACTAACTAATTAATATTAGCAATAAATTTTGTCTTATATTAATTAATTTACATTAAATTTGTTTACATTAATTTTAAAACATTAACAAAAATGAAAAAATTCGTATTATCATTATTTATTGTTATGTGTGCATTTTGGTCACAATCTCAGATTTCTTTCAAAGGAGTTTCTCCGCAATCTGTTGTAGGATCATATGAATTTACATATACATCAGACCCAATTTATGCTGATCCATGGGGTCATAGTTTGAAAACTACTGGATACTATGTAGAGGACACATTAATGCTTGTTTCTGATGCGCTTGTAGCTCCATCTTTAGTTTCTGTCTCTCCTATTTCAGCAAATGCTGGACAAACGTTAGATGTTACAATAACAGGTTTGAACACTCGTTTTATTCAAGGAAGTGCAACCTCAGCGTTTTTTGGTTTTTCACAAGGTAGTGGAACGGTTATTAATTCGTTAACTGTAAATAGCAAAACTTCTGTAACAGCAAATATTACTATCCCTGCAACTGTTGAAAATGGTAAATATAATGTCGGTGTTAGTGAATATTTAGATGGGAAACTATATTTAAAAAATGCTTTTGAAGTTAAAAATGGATTGCCTTCTTCAGCACCTTCTATCTCAACTGTTTCTCCAATAACAGTTGTTTCTGGAACTACATTAGATGTAACTATCACAGGTTCAAACACTCATTTTGTTCAGGGAAGTACAACTGTAAATTTTGGTTTTAACCAAGGAAGTAGTACACTAAATTCAGTTACGGTTAATAGTGCAACGCAATTAGTTGCTAATGTTACGATAGCTGATAACACCTATGCTGGTGATTACGATATCGTTACAAATAACCCTTTAGATGGAAAAATAAGTTTAATCAAAGGTTTCAAAGTAACTGGAACTGCTCGTCCAGAAATTTCAACTGTTAGTCCAATATCAGTAGATTTAACAGGACCGATTGTTAGTGGGAAACCAACTAGTATTGAAAAAACACTTGATGTAACAATAACTGGTTTAAATACCCATTTCACACAAGGAAGTCCTACGGCAAATTTTATTTTTAATCAAGGAAGTAATACTGTAAACGCCTTTACTGTAAATTCAATAACTGTAAATAGTGCAACACAATTAGTAGCTAATGTTAAAATACCTGCAACTGCTTATAATGGAGATTACAATATAAGTATTGTAAATCCTGTTGACGGATTAGTTACATTGAATAATGGATTTAAAGTAATTGGTGGGGTGAATAAATTATCTATCAGTCCTGCAACTGGAATTAGAGGGGCAACATTAGTAGTTTCAATCACAGGAGACAAAACACATTTTAAATCTGGAAGTGCAACTTTGAGTTTTAATTTTAATGACCCTTATGGTGTAAAAGTTGTAAGTACGTTAAGTAATTCAACTGAGACAAAAATGACTGCTAGAATTAAAGTTCCTTTTAACATTTATCCTGGAGTTTATGATATGACGGTTTCAAATTCAATAGATGGTACAATAACATTACCAAATGCATTTACAGTTACAGCTGGTACAACACCAACTGATTCATTAGGTTGTGGTGATTCTGGAAACGATTTAACAGGAAAAATTGCTGTTATTTATAGAGGTGATTGTTATTTCTACAAGAAAATTAAATATGCTCAAGATAATGGAGCAAGAGCTGCAGTAATAATCAATAATGTGAGTGGCTCACCAGCAGGAATGCGAGGAGGAACAGCAACTGAAAATGCTTTAATTACTATTCCTGCTATTCAAATTTCTCAAGGAGATGGAGCTATGTTTAGAAAAGAAATGGAAAAAGGTCCCGTAGTAGCTATTATAGGTAATTTAAGCGGTTATTATCAAGATAACATAAGTTTGTATAAAAATTATGCTAAAATTCCAAGAGCATATGCTACACCATCTTTAACAGTTAAAGATCCTACAGAAATGAATCTTTCATTAGGAGCATCTTTATTTAATAGAGGTTCAAGAACAGCAAATTCTGCTACCCTAACGGTTGAAGTTAAAAAAGGAACTGAAGTGTTATTTTCAGCAACAAGTACACCTGTAACAATATTGAAAGATACGCTTGCAGATATTGATTTCCCTGATTATTCATTATCTGAGTATTCAATCGGAAAATATTCTGTTACTTACACTGCTAATCTTAATGGTATTCAGGATTTATACTTAACTGATAACACATTAACTCTAAATTTTGAAATTACAGATAATATATATTCATTGGCTCCATTGAATGATAATGGTATTCCAATAGTAACAACATACGCAAAATCTGCAGGTACTAATCTTACATCATTTATGCAATGTATTAAGTATGAAAATGCAAATGCAAATAGAATTGGTGCAGAAGGGATTTATTTTTCAGCTACAGTAGATACATTATCAATAGATAAAGAAGAATTTAATATGCAAGTATTTAGATGGGATGATGTATTTAATCCTAACGTTTATAAAATTTCTGATAATTTCCTTCAGTTAAATGAAGTAAGTAGCACTATATATTATATGGATGGGGATTTGCAAGACACAGTATTGTATGTTCCATTTAAGGAATCAGTTGTTTTAGAAAATGATACTAAATACTTATTTTGTATTACACCAACTACTAATAACAGAATAAATTTAGGATATAATTCAGCAATTGATTATACTTTAAATAATTTTGTTTTTGAAGAACTAACTAATCCTTTAAGATCTACAACTGATGTAGAAACTTGGTATTCAGGATTTACATCACATATTGTCCCTGCATTCGGAATAAGAACAGCTGATAAAAACACTCTAGGAATTTCAGAAGTTAATAAAATAGAAGGAATGATTTATCCTAATCCTTCAAATGATGCTGTTACTATTTCATTAAATGCTGAAGGTGTTGCGAAATTAGTAGTTACTGATATAATGGGTAAAGTTGTAATGAATAATTCAATTAACCTTACTAATGGTAAAACTAGAGTAGATATTAATTCTATACAATCAGGTATGTATATTTTTAATGTAATACTTGAAAATGGAACTTCTTCTCAATTTAATATTGTGAAAAAATAAGTTGATGTATACTTGTCATTGAATAGGATGATAAGTTAAAAATTAAAAAAACCGTGGGATTCATTTCTCACGGTTTTTTTATTTAAACAAGTAAGAGAATCAAATTTCAACAATTCATTTTTAGTAAAGTTTTCAAATAAATTAAAAATGTGGAATCAAATCGTCTACTTTTGCAAAATGAAAATAAGTATACTTATCTGGTTTATAGCTATCTCGTTAACTTCAATCTCTCAAGGAAAGAAGATAACCGTTGTAATAGATGCAGGACATGGAGGGAATGATCACGGATTTATCTCAGATGACGAAACATTGCTTCCAGAAAAAGCATTGAATCTATTAATAGCTAATAAAGTGGGTGGATATATTCAACAATACCTTACAAATATTGAAATTATTTATACGCGAACAGAAGATGATTATCAAAGTTTAGACGACCGTGTTTTTAAAGCGAATTCAATTAATGCAGATTATTTTATAAGTATTCATTGCAATGCGAATGATCTTCATATGGTTCATGGTACAGAATCACATGTTCATTCTATGGACTCAAAGAAATCTGTTGAACTTGCTCAAATTATGGAAAAAGAATTTTCTTCAAAAGCTGGTCGTCATTCAAGAGGTGTAAAAGATAGTGATGATAGACAACATTCGTTACAAGTATTAAAATATACAAACATGACAAGTTTGTTACTAGAATGTGGTTTTATGACCAATCTAAAAGAAGCTAGATACCTTAACACAACTGAAGGACAAGAAGTTATTGCTTCAGCTATTTTTAGAGGACTTAGAACATTTATCCAAAAAGAAAATCCGACTATAAATTTTATAAAAGCTACACCAGCAGCAAAAACGATCGCGAAAAATAACACAACCCCACCAAAAAATACAACGACACCTTCAACTTCTAGTTCAAAAACTGTAGATGCTACATTTGCTATTCAAATTATGTCATCTAAAGAACCTATTGAAACAGATGCTCTAGCATTTAAAAAAATAGATGAGAAAGTAATTCGTCAAAAAGTAACTACTACAAGTGAGTTCAAATTTCGCTATTTAGTTGGATCATTTGAATCGAGAGAAGCTGGAGCAACCATTTTAAAAAAAATCCAAACAAATGGTTTCAAAGATGCAATTATTATTCAGTTAGATTAACTTATTTAAAATCAATAATTTAATAATTGTCATAAAAAACATATTCAATTATTTTTGAAGTTTTTCGATAAATCTGTTTGAAAAATAAATTCTTTTATTATCTTTGCTGACGCTAATACAGAAATGTACGCAAAATTCCTTCTTAGCTCAGTTGGTTAGAGCATCTGACTGTTAATCAGAGGGTCCCTGGTTCGAGCCCAGGAGAGGGAGCACTAAAAATCAAAGACTTACAGAAATGTAGGTCTTTTTTGGTTTCTGGGAGTGGTGGATTAGAGTGTAGTTTTATTTTTTAAATGTTTACAAATGATTGTATGTGAAGAAAATAAAAGAATATCAAGTGAAGTATGGGATTTTATTGATAATGTAGGTGATGTAGGAGAAGAATCACTTACTGATTATTTAGTTTGGCAATGGAGAAAGTTAAATAAAAAATTTAACTACCTAAATGTTGAAAAACATAACAGACATTTTGAAAATTTTGTAAGTGGTGCAGATTTTGAATTAGAACTATGGTTTTTGTATGATAATCAAACCCTATCTTTTGTATTTCAAGCAAAAAAAATATTCAAAGAATATGATGGTTATACTGGTAAATTTAATTATCAAAATGGTAATCTAAGACAAATCGATGTACTCATAGATTATGCAACTGCTAATCGCAAACTTCCATTTTATATACTGTACTCTCAACCAAACAATGATACAAGAACAAAATGTAATAATGATTTTCAAGATAAAGCTATTTTCATAACAGATGCAATTACAATAAATAACTTTACTCAAAATTTCAGAAATCGTAGATTATCTAAAAATAGAATTTTATCTGATACACTTCCTTTTCACTGTTTGTTTTGTTGTCCTTTGATGGAATTAAATGTTGAAAAATTTTTAAATGTATATTTTGGTGATATTGCAGACAATTTTTATCCAAACGAAAATAATAATACTCCAGAATATGTAATACAAATAGCTAATAATGAAATTCAAAATATTGATAGTATTATTAATGACAATAATTTAAATAGATTTAGAAATATTGGCGTACTAGATTTGAGAACAGAAAAATAAATTTATGCAAGTTGATGAAATCAAAATAATAATTAGTATTAAATTAAAATGTGAGCAAAAAAATGGCTCACTAAAACAATATTAAAAATGTCTAAACTCCTTATTTAACAAGATAAAATCATCAAAAATGATACTTGCCAAAAATTGATATAATATTAAAAAGAAAAGGATAATTGGCAAGGTAAGAAACCATTCAATCACAACATATTTTACCTCATCTTTTTAACCAAATCAACTCCAATTATCAATTCAATTCAATCTAAACCAATTGAATTATCACTTTCACTAAAATATTCCAACGAAAAATAAAAGAAGGATTAACTTCTAATTAATTACTTTAGTTTTGTTGTAAGTATTCAAGAATTTACCAAATTACACTATCACAAATGATTACATGCATTATTATCGATGACGAAAAGCCAGCAAGAGAATTTCTTGAAAAGCTAATCAATCAATACTTCGGGACGAAACTAATTGTTTTAGGAGCTGTGGAATCTGTAAGTCAAGGTGTGGAATTGATTAATAAACTTCACCCAGAACTTATATTTTTGGATATCGAAATGAAAGGCGAAGATGGTTTTCAGTTATTCAAGTACTTCGATAATGTGTTTTTTGATATCATCTTTACAACTGCTCATAAGAACTATGCAATCGATGCTATCAAACATTCAGCGATTGATTACCTTTTGAAACCAATCAATTTTGTTGACCTTAACGATGCTATTAAACGCCTTGAACGTAAACAAACAGCTTCTACCAACCAACAACGTATTTCAGCATTGCTAGAGAACTTAAATACAGATTCCAACCAATTCAATAAGATAGCCTTACCTACTTCAACTGGATATGAATTAGAAAAGATTTCAAATATTGTGTATTGTGAAGGAATGGATAACTATTCTAAAATCATTACGCTTCAAGGTCGTGAAATTACGGTAACTAAAACGTTGAAGTATTTAGAGGAAACTTTACCAAGTACCGTTTTCTTTAGAATACATAAATCAACATTGGTTAATTTGAATTACATTTCAAATTATAGTCGAGTTGAAGGCTATTCTGTTACAATGACGACTGGAAAAAAACTAGATGTTTCGGTTCGTAAAAGCGAACAATTGGTTAGCTTTATTTATAAAAACAGAACTGTTTAGATGAGGTTAATACTTTTTTTTCTTTTAAGTATTATAATCGTTGGTAAACTGAACGCACAATCGATTCCTAGTAAGAACATTACTATAAATGATGGTTTACCTAGCAATAGCATTAAATGTTTCTTCAAGGATTCAAGAGGTTATCTATGGATTGGAACGGATGCTGGACTTTGTCGCTACGATGGTAAAAATTACAAAGTGTATAACGAATCAAATGGTTTAAAATACACACAAGTTTGGTCAATCATTGAAGACAAAAAACACAATTTGTGGTTTTCAGTTTATGGAAATGGTTTAGCAAAATTTGACGGTAAAAAGTTTACTTATTTCAATAAAAAAAACGGATTAATAAACAACAATATCCGTAAAGTTCACTATTCAAAAAAGAATGATTGTTTGATACTTGCCACAGAGAATGGAGTTAGTATTTTCGATGGTAATAAATTTAAATCATTTCAAAAGAAAAATGGAATCAATGGCTTTCAAATTGTTGGAATAGATGAGTTTAAAGATAAAATACTGATTACTTCTAGTTATAATGGTGTATATGCTCTTGAAGTAAATAAAGATTTAACTAAAATCAAATTGGATAGCTTGTTTTATCTAAACATTGTTTATTCTAGTTTCCACAACTCGGATAACTACTATTGTTGTGGACCCGACCAAATTCTATATATTAAAAACATTAAAAACGGCACAATAGATTCAATTAAAAATCCTATCATTTGGAACTATTCCAAAGCGAAAAGTTCTATTTATTGTTCTGCGTGGAATGTTACTGACCCGAATGGAGGTTTGTTTGAGTTTAAAAATAATTCAATTACAAACATCACGCAAAAAGCCAATATTACTTCCAATGGTTTGTGGTGTAATTATTACGACAACGAATCAAAACAACTATGGGTTGGTTCTATTGACAAGGGAGTCTTTCGGGTTGATTTAAGCCGTCGAATTGAGCAATATAACGCTAGCTATTTTGGATTGAAAGAACTTCAAATACAAGAGCTCTTTACAGATAAAAATGGTTCTATTTGGATTGGAGCAAAAGACAATATCCTAATTCTGAATAAAGCTAAAAAGCTAATAGTTATAACAAAAAGTGTACTTCAAGAAAAAGTAAAAAGATATATTCAAACTCACTCAAAATTATTACAAGTAGATTTAGATTACTTCAAATTAAATAAGCAGATTGGTTTTACTGCTTTTAATATTCATACAGATAACGAAAGTAATGTTTGGGTAAATACAACATGGGGACTTTTCTGTTTTGATTCAAAATTAGAAATCAAACATTTTTATGGTTCTGATGGTGGTCATTCTGTGTTGGACGATAAAGAAAGATTATACTATGGTCATATGTATGGCAGAATTAATCTCCTTCAGAACAAATACAATAGAATCAATAATGCTACTTATTTCACAAGTGGTCCAAATATTCCAAGCGATATAAATAAGATTGTTAAACAAGGAAAGTTCATTTGGTTTGGTACAAATTCTAAAGGTTTATTTCTTTTAAAAAACGGAAATTTTATTTCATTATTACATCAAAACAAGTTCAAAGAAAGCAATATTAAAGAACTGATTATTAATAGCAACAATGAATTAATTATCGGAACAAATAACGGAAGTGTATTTGTTACCAAATGGGAAGGTAATAAATTACGAATTGTTAAAAAATTCAGACCTTATAAAGAAATTATTGGTTCATCAATTTCATTTGTTGAATATGTAAAAGGAACTTATTTTATTGGTACGAACAAAGGAATAAACATAATCCAACACAATCGCTTTGTTAAATTATTAGACAAATCTGAAGGTATAGCAGATATTCAGTTCAATGATTGCGTACAAGATAAAGATGCAAACCTTTGGATTGGAACAAACAATGGGCTCATTAAATTAAACACAAACTCGATTTTAGAAAAAATCAAAGAAAAGAAAAATCCAATTCATATAACAGAACTTCTCGTTAATGGGAAGCATTACAATAAACACCTAGATTACTTCTGGGGAACAATTTCAAACGATAAAATAGAATTAACCTACAAGCAAAATGATGTACAATTTCTATTTTCTGCTATCAATACTTACAATGCTAAAAAGAATCTATACCGATACAAAATTGATGAACTATCAAATGTTTGGAGTAAATTTCTACCAATTGGAAATATACAATTATTAGGTGTTCCGAATGGAAAATATTTGATTCATATTGAAGGTAAAAACATCGGAACTGGTTTAAAGTTTGAAACCAAACTTATAACATTAATTATTACCCCACCTTTTTGGAAAACACCTTGGTTTATTTCATTGGTTTTGGTTTTATTAATTACTACCATTTACCTTTTTATTCGTTATCGAATTAAATTAATTGAACATAGAGAACGTGAAAAAGCGGAAGTGACAAATAAGCTTACAGAAACCAAATTAGAGGCGCTACGAGCTCAAATGAATCCTCATTTCACGTTCAATGCAATGAATTCTATACAGAACTATATCATTGACAATGATACCACCAACGCTTTGCATTACCTAGGAGAATTTTCAAAACTTATTCGTCAAACACTTGAAAATGCTTCGGAAAAATTAATGCCATTGGAAACAGAAATACGTTTTCTTGAAAGTTATATGAATGTTCAAAAAATGCGATTTGATAGAGTGATTACTCGTATTAAATTAGAAAATTCAGTTGATAAATACAGAACACTTATACCACCGCTGATTTTACAACCATTCATTGAAAATTCCTTTGAGCATGCGTTTGAAAATGATTCGGATAAGCAACAAATTATTGATATTCATTTTTATTTAGAAAATGAGAAATTAATCTGTACAATCCGTGATAATGGAACTGGATTCAAAGAAGGTGATTCAAATACATTACATAAATCATTTGGGCAAAAATTGACGAAAGACAGATTGGATTTACTAAATAGGGAATTCCAAACAAATGATTTTAATTACGAAATAACAAACTTAAAAACCGTAGATTCCAATTTATCTGGAACAGAAATACGAATTACCTTTCTTTTGATGTTGGAGTAGTTCCTATTGATTCAAAATCAAACAATTCAGTAATCTTAACATCTAGTGCTTTAGCTATTCTAAACATAGTTGATACAGTAGGATTAATCTTAACTGTTTCAATTCTTGCTATTTGGGAAAGTGTTAATTCAGAACGATAAGCCAATTCTTCTTGCGTGATTTTCTTCTCTGAACGTAACTGTTTCAAGCGTTGAGCTAACAGCTTTAAACCCTCTTCATCAAAGATTAACTTTCTTTTATTTTCGGCATTTGTTTTCACATATCAAAATGAGGATAATTAAAACAATAATGTTATAGCATTTGTGCTATAAATTACATAATTTTGAAACGAAAACTTGATAAAATGATACGATTAAACTGAAAATAACTACGTAGAATAAATTGTGAAAAATAGTATATATGAAAGATTTAGTTTTGAACTGATATAAATCAAAATAAATTAAAAATGAAAAAATTAATATTATTGAGTACAGCATTATTTCTATTAGGTTCTTGTGCAACAATCTTAAGAGGAAGTAAAACAAATGAAATTGTTAAAATTTCTGGAACACCTGAAGATGCTAATATCTATGTAAATAATAAACTAGTTGGTAAATCACCACTTAATTATGAAGTCAAAAAAAGAAAAGAGCACACTGTTAGAATTGAAAAAGAAGGTTATAAAGATATTAATACATCAATTGATACTAAATTAAACTACCTATGGTCGGGGATTTCTGTAGTTGGGAATATCATAACAATGGAAATTGGAACCGTAGTTGATTATAAAACGGGAGCCATAAATGATATAAAGACAGATAAAATTGATTATAAATTAGAATTAGATTCTTTAAATAATACAATTATAGATGATAAATCAATCAAAAATACCACCTCAACCAAATCATTAAGTTCAGTAATTGAAAATGAAAAAATTATTAGCCCAGCAGTTAGAATAAGAACAAATTCAAAAGAATATATTTTAAAATATAAAGCGGCAATAACAGTTACAACTAAAGGTGGCTTGAAAGTAGCTAGTCATATTATTGAAATCACACCTACGTACATGACTTTGAAAAACAACAACACTAAAATTTACTATACCGATATAGCAAAAATCAAAATGTTTTCAACTCGAAGATGGATTTATGCAACTATGTTAGGAGCAATTCCGTGGGCTATAAGTGCTAAAACAGCTAAAGTGAATACATCCAATTGCAACAAAAAAATTGTTGAAATCAAGGTTGTAAATCATTTTGACAGGGTAGAATATGGTAAATCAAGTTGTAAATAACATTGAACAATAATCTAAAAATAAAATGGCATTAATTGATATAATTAAATATCAAGCGGAAGAAAATGAATTTGTTTGGAAATTTTCTTCAAGTGATCTGAGAATCGGTACACAAGTCATTGTTAACCCAGCACAACATGCTTTTTTCATAAAGGGTGGTGAGATTCTAGATGAATTTACAAGTGGGACATACACTATAAAAACGGAAAATATTCCTTTATTAAATAAAATCATAAATCTTCCATTCGGCGGTAATTCACCCTTTCAAGCAGAAGTTTGGTATGTAAATTTACTTTCAAAACTTGACAACAAATGGGGAACAACAAATCCAATCTTATTGGAAGATCCTAAATATGGTGTAATTATCCCCGTGAGAGCATTTGGACAATATGGATTTAAAATTTCCAATCCAAGAACATTTCTACAAACTTTAACTGGTAACTTAGCTTCATTTTCTGCAGATAAAATCCAAGAATATTTTAAAGGTAAAATAATATCATCTTTAACAAGTTTAATATCCAGAAAGCTTATTAAAGAAAATGTATCAATACTTGAAATCAATATTTTCCTTGATGAATTATCTCAATTTTGTCAAGAAAATATTTCTGACGAATTTAAAAAATTTGGACTAGAGATTGTAAATTTTTACTTTATGTCTATCAGCGTACCTCTTGATGACCCAAGTGTTGTTAAACTTAAAGAAGCAAAAGACTTAGCGGCTAAAGTAAAAATAACAGGTAAAGAACTGTATCAAATGGATAGAAGTTTTGATGTTTTAGATAATGCAGCTAAAAATGAAGGAGGAATCGCAGGTAATTTGATAGGTGCGGGTTTAGGACTTGGTATAGGTGCAGGAGTGGGAAATCAAATGAGTAATGTATCTGGTAATTTAAACACAACAAATACACCGACTCCACTTACAATAATGTACTATGTTTTAATCAATAATCAGCAAAATGGTCCTTTAAGTTTTGTTCAATTACAACAACTGATTATTGATGTTCGAATAAATAAACAAACTATGATTTGGAAAACTGGCTTAGAACATTGGGTTTTAATAACTGAACTTCCTGAAACTTCAATTTTATTTAATCAAACACCGCCACCTCCTCCGGCAATATCAATATAAAATTATGTCTAAAATCATTATTTATCTAGGTGCGCTATTTGTTGCTGTAAATACAATTATAGGTTTACTCATATCGAATTATTCAACATTTAATTATTTGTCTGTAGATGTGGTGCTAATCATTAATACGATACTTATATACCGATTATCTATTGACAACATTAGTAATGGTTATAAAATTAGTCTTTCATTCATTTACCCAATATTATGCTTACTTTCAATAATTTTATCATTACTTAGTCCAGAAAAATTAAAAGATAATTATTATACAATTGGCTTTATTTTAATGCTTTTTATTGAAATATCACTTTATTTGTTGGCAACAAATCTCAGACATATCAACTCAAAAAAATAGTTATGAAAAATGATAAAATCAAAAAAGAAATAGAAAAATTAGAAACTAAAAACAATTTATTAGTAATAGAAATTAATACTTTAGAAACAAGAAATAAAACTATAGAAGATCAAAAAAGAATTGATGGAAATTTTGAAGAAATAACATATAATAATAATTTAATTATTGAATTAAAAAAACAATAAAATGACTAATAATATAAACTGTAGTTCATGTGGAGCTTCAAATCAATTACCTGAAGGAAAAAACTCTATGTTTTGTGCTTTTTGTGGTGTTTCTATACAACAACAAAAAGAATCTTCTACAGGAGAATCTGTAATTAAGTCTAAGCCGAAAATAAGTGAACAAAAAATCGAGTTAAGACCAGGTAAACCTGATACAAGATTTTGGTCTGGTGTAACATCTTTAACTGCTGAAAACAGAAGGGTTGATGGCGGATTTGAATATTGGACAGGTAATAACTGGACATTTGTTAAAGATGAGGAAAACATTATAGACAAAGGGGGCGAATTACTTTTAAGTAGCAGGGGGATTAAAAGTATATCTGAAGTGATTCAATGGTTCTCAGATAGTGAATTAAAAGAAGTCAGAATACTTGATTTATCGAATAATAAAATCAACAACTTTGATGATCTTCAACTATTTATGAATGTTGAGAAAGTTAACTTAAGTAAAAACATAATAAATAAATTTCCAGGTTCTTTAAATCTTAAAAAATTAGTAAGTATAGATTTAAAGGAAAATCCAATTCCAAGTGACCAAAATTTTCAAAACTATAAGTTTTTAGGTGGAGCTGAAATAATAATTGATAATGGATTATTAATTGCTAAACCTGAAAAAGTTAAATGCTCTATATGTGGTTGTGAAATTCAAAAAATCACTTATAATAAGTATGATAAACAATGTAAAAAGTGTTTTGATGGGGCTTTTGATAGAGTGAAAGATAGTTTTCTAAACGACCCAAATATGAGAAAAGCATTTAAAAAACCTCAATCACTTGAATCTAAAGTTCAAGAATTCATTCACATACTTGTAGGAATAGGTTTTGTAATACTTATTTTATATTTTATCTTATATAATATCTTCAAGTAACAGATGCAACTTTTAGCTTTAATGATAATTCAGAGTATTTTTTGAATTATCATTTAAATAATAAACTGTAAAAATGCCAAAAAACTCAGACGAATTATATAATGAAATAATAAAGAACAAGCCAAAAGAAGTTAGACTTGCTTTTTTAAATTGAATAAATACTTGCAAAAGATTTGAAAAATGAAGATTGTGCAAGACTGAGAGGTATAAAAGAATCCTTGAATAAGTTTCTAATAAATGAGCTGCAATACAATGACATAAAAGATGATTTATCATTTGCAAATGAAAAGATTAGGGGTTTGATTAATGACACAATTTCAAAAGCAAAAAATAAAAACAAATAAAAATATGGCAAAATTTATAATTCAAAACTTCGCTGACAATTCAATAATTGAAGTTATTGCAATGAAGATTGACAATGAAAACAATCTTTTAATCAAAGAAGGTAATTCTGTATCTATCTTATAAATAAATGAATTTAAAGATATGGTTTTAGGCACAGATGGAGGAGTGCCAACTTACTTAGTTATATATTAGAGTATAAACATCTTTCAAAAAAAATCAATTAAGTGATTGAAATTGGTATTCAAACTCTTTTATATTGTATCATTGCGTTTTTTAGATAAAAGTAGCGAACCAAAATTTAACTTATAAAGCCCAATAAAATCAATATTTATATAATCAAAAATGAACTTGCCAAAAGTGTATATATTATTAATAAAGAAAAGAAAATTGGCAATTTCAAAAAGTAAACTATATTAAAATAACAAAGGGTACAATCAAGTACCCTTTGTTATTTATAAAACTTTAATCTACTATAAAACATTATATTAATTCCAATCGACTCAATAAATGAGGAATAACATCAACTGTCATGGATAATCCTATTGCTTTAATTTTATTAGTTTTTGCAACATGTGGAACATCACTTACATATCCGTCTAGAATTGTCATCAATCGTTCTGATTCTAAAATGCTAGGAAGCCTATAGCAGCCATTGGGGAAATCATATTCATCTATCTTTACATTTCTACCACTGACATATCCAGATTGCATTAAAATAGCTGGATATTGAAGTAACTTCTGTTTTGGAGATAGTTCGGCGAATGCTTTATCTTTAAAGATAATGTTACCAATATTCATATTATAATATCTGTTGATGCCATTCGTTAGAGTACAGTTGGAACCCAATAATACATTGGCTTTTTCTTTATCTACAAATCCATTTACTACTAGGTCTTGATACTTAACGTTGGTTGGAACTACTTTTCCTATATTCGGAATATTTGACCAATAATATCTTCTACGATTAGCACCAGCAACATCTGACGAATTGATTTTATATAGCTTGATGTCTGGAAATATTACAGCCAATTCACTAGTAATTATATCTCTATCCTTTCGACTCATACTGGCTACATTTTCCAT